>JACPBV010000004.1 GCA_016180135.1 Candidatus Woesearchaeota archaeon | reverse complement strand
AATGACAGTCTCCCGCCATGGCTGGCTGGAGTTTTTTGAATATTGGGGGGAAGCATTGAAGGGCCAAAGAAAAAATTGCCTCAGCAATCGGAGATACTGCGCAAAAGCAAATCTTTATAAAATCTCTCGGACTTGTTTTTTTCATGAAGGTTTTTTTGACCGGGGGGGCAGGCTTCATCGGGAGCGCCATCGCACGGAAGCTTCTTTCACAGGGAGAAGAGGTTATCATCCATGATGCGTTCTTAAGCTACATCGATCCGCTCGAGAGCAATTATGAAAAGCTGCTCAAGCTCCGGCTGGGGGACATCACCGCAGATGGAAAAGCCAGGATCATCAGGGGAGACATCAGGCATAAGGGCAGGCTTTTGAAAATATTGCGGGAGCATAATCCTGATGCGGTGATACACCTTGCAGCGCTGCCTATCTCGACGGTATCAAATGTTTTCTCTGAAGATGCAATGGGCATCAACCTGAACGGGACGGTGAATGTCCTCGAAGCCGTCAGGGAAGTTCCCTCTGTGAAACGATTCATCTTTGCATCCTCGTCGATGGTGTATGGAGACTTTACCAGAGAGCCTGCCGAAGAGGACGACCCGAAAAATCCCATCGATGTCTACGGCGGCACCAAGCTCAGCGGGGAAATCCTGACAAAAGTTTTTGCAAGGCAGTATGGCATCACCTACACTATCATCAGGCCTTCTGCAGTATACGGGCCGACTGATGTTAACAGGAGAGTGACGCAAATTTTCGTCGAGAATGCATTTAGGGGAAAGCCCCTGGTGCTCCACAACGGAGGGCTATCAAAACTGGATTTCACTTATGTGGAAGATGAGGCTGACGGATTCATCCTTGCCCTAAAATCAAAAAAGGCAGAGAACGAGACCTTCAATATTACGAGGGGGGAGGGGAGGACCCTGAAGGATATGGCTGAGATTATCAAGAAGCATATCCCTGAAACGAAGATAGAATACAAAGAAGCGCCCAGGGATGAGAAACGGCCTGAGCGGGGGGCTTTGTCCGTCGCAAAAGCAAAAACGCTTTTAGGGTATAATCCAAAATTTTCCCTCGAGGAAGGCATGGCAGCGTATATTGCCTTTGTGAAAAAAAGCGGGATTTTATGATAACAATAGATTCATCGCTTATCCATACGATTGGGAAACAATCAAGGGCTGAGGCCAGAAAGAGGCTTACCTTCAATTTTCACAAAAGCCCCCAAGACCATATCCAGCGCTTCATCAATGTGCTGCAGCCGGAGAGCATCGTCGAGCCGCACCGGCACGAGCATTCGTTCGAAGCGTTTATCGCACTGAAGGGAAAAGTTGAGATAGCGGTTTATGATGATGATGGGGCTGTCAAGGAAAAGGCTGTAATCGGGCCTGATGGCGATAATAGGGGTGTTGAAGTTCCTGCAAAGGAATGGCATTCGCTCAGGGCTTTGGAGAAGGACAGCTGCGTGTATATCGTGATGCAGGGGCCGTATCATCCTGAAGGACACAAGAGGTTTGCGCCATGGCTGAAAACAAAGGGGCAATGAAAGTTCCGCTCTGCAAGGCATACATCGATTCCAAAGAGACCGATCTTGTCAGGGAAGTTCTTGAATCGGGATGGCTTGCCCACGGGCCGAAAAACGAGGCGTTCGAGCGCAAGTTTGCGGATTATATCGGAGTGAAGAAAGCCATTTCGCTGAATTCCTGCACGTCTGCACTGCACCTTGCGGTTGAAGGGCTTGGGATCACCGGGGAAGTTATCGTGCCAAGCTTCACTTTTTCTGCGTCGGCAAATGCGGTGGTGACAGCAGGGGCAAAGCCTGTGTTCTGCGATGCGCTGTATGACACCTGCAACATGGATCCTGAGAGTGTCCGGAAGAAAATCACTGACAAGACCCAGGCGATCATGCCTGTGCATTTTGCAGGCCAGCCGTGCAGGATGGATGAGCTTATGGAAATTGCCGAAGAGCGCGGCATTTTTGTCATTGAAGACACTGCGGAAACTATCGGCGGGATGTTTAACGGCAGGAAGACAGGAGCTTTCGGCACCGGATGTTTTTCTTTCTATCCAACAAAGAATATGACCACCGGGGAAGGCGGGATGCTCACGACCGATGACCTGGAGCTTGCCGCCAAAGTCAGCGCGCTCAAGGCGCACGGGATGAGCTCGTCAACGTTTGCAAGGGAAAAGACGGAAAAGCCCTGGCTCAGGGCATCTGTTTTTGCAGGATATAACTTCAGGATGTGCGATATCCTTGCTGCTGTAGGGCTTGCCCAGATCGAAAAAATTGATATGATGAATGACCTCAGGAGGAGGCATGCAAAATTCTTAGATAAGAACCTTTCCAGCGAGCATCTGGATCTTCCTGTCGAGGATAAAAACTGCCATCATACCTACCAAATGTATACGGTGAAGGCCAAGGGAATTGACAGGACTAAGTTTTTGGCAGCGCTCCGGGCAAGAGGGGTTGGGGCGTCAGTCCATTTTGATCCCCCAGTGCATCTGCAGCCTTATTATAATGACTGCAAGAGATTTGGATGGAAGAAGGAAGAGCTGAAGGTTACTGAGAAGCTTGCTGAGAGCATTGTCACGCTGCCGATGTATCCGGGATTGACCCAAGAAGAGCTTGAGCATGTTGTAAAATCGGTTGAGGAAGCGGTAAGAGAAGCAAGATGAGTGTTTGTGATAAGGGTAAGATGAGTGTTTGTAACAGAGATTAGATGAGAGCTGTTAACGGAGATAAGATAAGAGTTTGTAACAGAGATTAGCCAATAGGGGGTAGAGAGAAGACGAAAGAGATTTAGAAGAAGCCAGTTTAGGAAGATGTAAAAGAAGCAAGATGAAGGGCTGTAAAAAAAGACAGAGGATACCATGCCAAAATACACGAACCTTTTAGTCAGCGAAAAAATCTCATTGTGGGATGCTATCGTCAAATATACGCTGAGGGATTTTTTCCTTGGCACCGCTAATATTTTCCCAAGCTCAATCGGATACCTTATCCGAAGGGTATTTTATAAGCTTGCATTGCGGAAATGCGGGGAAGGGCTGCTGATGAAGCCTTTTGCAACCATCCTTTTTCCGGAACGGGTATCTCTCGGAAATCATGTAAGCATCAATGAATACAGCCTGCTTGACGGGGACGGGGAACTGGCTGTCGGCGATTTTACACGGATATCTGCCCACGTTAAGATTATCACCCATATCCTCAGCTTCGAAAAGAAAGATGTGCCCCTTAAGCTTCAGGAAAAAAGAAAAAAGGGCGTGACTGTGGGGAAGGATGTGCTGCTGGGGGCAGGGTGCACCTTGCTGCCGGGAATCACCATCGGAGACGGGGCAATCATCGGCGCCGGCGCTGTTGTGACCAAAGATGTAAGGGCTTTTGCCATCATGGCGGGAGTGCCTGCAAAAGAGATCGGAGAACGGGGGAAATGAAGAGAGTATGAACCTGAGGCAGCAAGAAAATTATGCCTTTCACCCCTCCTTATCATAATATCCCAGCTTAATCCTGAGCCAGGCATAGAATATCTGGGGGACACCTTTGATGTATTTAGGCAATGATTTATATTTTGATTTTCCTGATTCTCTTGCGTTATGGGCGACAATGACCTCGCCTATCTTCTTAGCGCCCCTCCGCATGGCAATGGGAACGATGTAACGGTGGTCATAGCCCCTGAGCTCCACGCCACGGACAAATTCGGTCTTTACCGCCATAAAGTTAGAGGAAGCGTCCATGACCGGGCTGTTGAAGAAAATGAGCATGAGGACATTGTAGAGGCGTGATGCAACCTTTATCCAGAAAGGGTGCTTTCGATGCTCCCTGATTGCATTGACAAGGTCATATCCCCTGTCCATCTTTTCCATGAATAAAGGGATGTCTTCGGGCAGCACCTGGAGGTCTGCATCCATCGTAAAGGTGATTTCCCCTTTTGCGTGCTGAAATCCTGTCCCCAAACAGCCAGCCTGGCCGCCTTTGGCTGACCTTTGGACTGCTTTTACCTGAGGATACTTTTTTTCAAGATCGCGCATGACATTCAGCGTATTGTCGGTGCTGATGTCATCTACCAGCAGAAGCTCCCAATCATTTTTGTATCTCGGAGAGAGGACCTGAGAAACTCTTTTGGCAAGCTCTCCGAGGGAGGCTTCTTCGTTATAGCAAGGGACAACGACAGATATTTTTATCATCGGCTGAGGGGCTTCGGGGGATTTTATTAATCTTGCGATTTCCATGGCCCCACACCCGATTTCCATGATGCTCATTGGCTGAGGTTATGAGGGTAACCTGCCTTTGGGGGGCGAGTGTTTACTTCCCTGCCGTTATTTCCCGGGCTTTTCGGCGATAATAATCAGGCTCAGGCCAAATCCCAGGTTGAGGTTATTTTCAATGTCCTTAAACCAAAGATTGAGAAGCCTGTTGAGGAAAGATTTAACCCTGCCGGAAGATTCTTCACGCAGCGCTGTCTGCAGCGGCTTCCTCAAGATCTTTTCGGAGATGATATAAGGGATGACTGCAAGCATATTCCAGTATCTTGCCTTTTTTATTATGAAACCGGATCTCCTGAGCTTTTGGATAAGTTCACGCTTCGTATAACGGCGGTAATGGCCTGAGTTTACGTCCCTTTTGCCATAAAGGTAGGGGTAACAGGGCACGACAACAATAATCCGGCCAGAGGGGTTGAGCTGCGCGTAAATCCTGCCAAGCTGAGCCCGGTCATCCTGGATGTGCTCTAAGACATCAATAAGAGATATATTGTCAACTTTTTCTTTGACCTTTTCAAGCTCTTCTGCGCTGCCTTTGAGGATGAATAATCCGGGAGCAAGCTCCTTTGCCAGCTTCACTAAATCTTCATTTGGCTCGAGGCCAATTGACTTCATGCCACGGGCCGATGCCCTTGCCAGCAGCCTTCCTGCGCCGCAGCCAATATCCAGCAGGGAACTGCCTTTGAGAAATTTGAGGATAAGGGTGTTCAGATTGAAATTCCTGAAGTCTGCATCCTGGCGACCCAGCTTCTTATAGCTCTGAAAGAGGTAATCTCCAGATGTTGTGAAACTTGCAGTAGTTTTGGCAGCCATGTTCAGGATATTATTACTCTTGAGGGGATTCTGAAAGCTGAAGTATTGAAGTCTCTCCAGACCTCCCAAGCAAAGAACTTCCATTATATTTATAAATCATACGGAGATTTCATCGATGCATGAAAACAATCCTTGTGACGGGGGCAGCCGGATTTATCGGCAGCCATACCTGCGAGGCTTTGATCGCGAAAGGGTATACGGTCATCGGCGCAGATGATTTCAATGATTATTACGACCCGGCAATCAAGAGAAACAATGTACAAAAGATGATCTCTGACAAAAGATTCGGGCTCATCGCAGGAGACATCAGGGACAGGGCAAAGATGCTCGAGGCATTCACACGGCACGGCTTTGATGCTGTGGTGCATCTTGCGGCACGGGCAGGGGTCCGCGCATCAATGCAGAATCCCGAGCTGTATTTTGATGTGAATGTCAACGGGACAAAGAATCTCCTGGGCCTGGCTGCGCAGTTCCGGGTGAAAAAATTTGTCTTCGGCTCGAGCTCGAGCGTTTATGGGGCTAATACAAAAGCGCCTTTTTCTGAAGATGATAAGCTAGACAGCATTATCAGCCCCTATGCAGAATCAAAGAAACTCGGAGAGGAAGCCTGCAGGGAATATCATGACAAGTTTAAGCTTCCGATTGTATGTTTGCGGTTCTTCACGGTCTACGGGCCAAGGGGGAGGCCGGATATGGCGCCTTATCTCTTTGTCAAGAATATCCTGGCCGGAAAACCCATAAAAAAATATGGCGACGGCAGCTCGCAAAGGGATTACACCTTTGTAAGCGACATCGTTGACGGCATCATGGCCGCTGCCGAAACTGAACTGGATTTTGAAATAATCAATCTCGGCGATTCGAGGCCTATCACCCTCAATCAATTTATCCTTACCGTTGAAAAAGCAACCGGCAGAAGGGCAATCATCGAACCGCTGCCTTCCCAGGAAGGCGATGTTCCCTTAACTTTTGCCGACATTTCCAAAGCAAAAAGGCTGCTGGGGTATAATCCAAAGGTTAAAATAGAGGAAGGGATTCGAAAAACTGTTGAGTGGATGCAGCATGAGCAGTGAAAGGGATTCGAAAAATGGTGGAGTGGATGCAGCATGAGCAGTGAAAGGGGCATTGAAATTGGTATTGAAAGAGACGGCAAGAGGGGTTTTGAAGGAGTCGGCAAGAGGACCATTGACGGAGTTACTGCAGTGGTTCCCTGCTATAATGAGGAATATGCACTGCCGGAAACGCTTGCTGAGCTGAAGAAAGTTATGGAGGGGGCAGGCATCCCGTATGAGATCATCGCTGTCAACGACGGGAGCACCGACGGGACAAAGGGCATCCTTGACAAAGAAAGCATAAGCGGCGCAGATGCCGGAAAATTCAAAGCTATCCACAATCCTTACAATCTGGGCTACAGCGCTTCGCTGAAAAAGGGCATCAGGGCAGGGCAGTATGGCTGGATCCTGATCCTGGATGCTGACGGGACTTACCCTATCAAAGACATCCCTCATCTTCTGAAGTACCGCAGCGAATTTGATATGGTGGTCGGGGCCCGGACCGGGAACGATGTGTATGTGCCGTTCTTCAGGAGGCCGGCAAAGGCCATCCTTACCAAACTGGCGGAGTTTCTGACGAAGAAAAATATCCCTGACCTGAACTCAGGCATGAGGCTTTTCAAGAGATCAGTCTTCATGGAGTTCTTTCACCTGTTCCCGTCACGGTTCTCTTTTCCAACGACGATAACTTTAGCATGCCTGACCAACGATTACACCATCAAGTTTGTCCCTATCGATTATTACCGGCGGAAGGGGAAATCGACCGTGAGGCCGTTCTATGATTTTATGCAGTTCAACAAGGTCATCTTCAAGATCGTGTTTTACTTTGAGCCGATGAGATTTTTCCTTTGGCCGGGGATGCTTCTTTTTTTAGCGGGGATCGGATACGGCACCTATCAGGCGCTGAACACCTTTCCAAGAAATATCGGGCAGTTCCCCTTTATCCTTATCTTAGCGGGGATTCAGATTATCTTTCTTGGGTTCATTGCTGAACTGGTGATAAAAAGCAGGAGATGACAATCCGACCCAGCAGAGGGCGGCGCATTTGCAAGACAATTGGGGGAAACAGATTTGGAATTTGACATTGATGTGAGCGGTTCTGATATTTTTGAAAAAGATTATACCATCTGTATAGCCAATAAAGAAGATGCCATTAAGGGATTTAAGTTCAGCCCGGAGATCTTGTTCCTGCTCAATACCAAATTTGCCCAGAACCTCTACAGATATCCAACATCAAAAAACGGGCGCACGCTGCTGAAAGTCAGGATTTATTCGATAGTTGTTTATTACCTGTTTAAATCATTGGTGATGCGGGGAAACCTTTCTCTGAACGTCTGCAGGGACTTTGATGGCCACGAGCACGATATCACTTCAAACCTCAAGTATCTCCTGCCTCCCCTCGGTTTTAACCTTGAGCGCATTACCTTCTGCAGATTAAGCAAAGATTCCAATGCCCACCATTATGCTTACCTTATGAGGAAGGATAACAAAAATCAAATGAAGGATGATATCTCCATTTCATCGCAAGACATTGAGCAATTCCTTAAGAAATGAGCATAGTGGCCATTAAAGATGCATCAAGCGATTCATTCCAAGCAAAGCGGCATTTGTGAAGAAAATGTACTAAGGGACACCACTATGGGTGCCGCAACCCCAGCTTGCCCACTGGGACTTAACCCGGCAAACGCCCTAGCAGTTAGTACCTTACGGGGAAAGATGAATAGTTATTTAAATGTTCCTTTTTTAACCCTTGTGGGAAGGCAAACAGGCAATGGCAGATAATTCCAAAATCGGGAAATCAATCCCAAGAACACCTATGCAAGCAGCATTCACCCTCAACGACGTGGAAGCGCATTATGAGCGGACAGTTGACTATGATGAGATCAACGACCGGACTCCTTCGCACATGAAGAGGTTTATTGATGGATTGAAGATGTCTTCCATCAAGGACGGTGCCAAAGTCCTGAATGTTTTCTGCAGGAGCGGGAAAGGGGAGGAGTATTATTCCAAGCATCGAAAGAATCTTGAATTCTCCAGCATGGATGTTTCAAGGCGGCTGCTGAAGGAGGCGAAGAAAAGGCTGGAGGCTGCCGGCGTTAAAGCAAAGCTGTTTCATTATACTTCTGAAAGACTGCCTTTCCGGGATGGGTCTTTTGACAATGCCATCTCCTATGAGACTTTAGAGCATGTGCCTGAGCCGGGGAAACTGATTCTGGAGTTTTCGAGGGTGCTGAAGAAAGGCGGGGAATTGGTGTTGTCAACGCCGAACACCTCGTGGGACTGGATCCATTCCCTTGTTGCAGTGCTTGGGATACATCATCCCGAAGGGCCGCACCGGATGGTACCAAGAAAAGAGATCATCGCAATGCTGCATGAGGCAGGATTTACGATTATCAGGGAGAAGACTGTGATTCTTATGCCTGTAGGGCCGAAGAGCCTGATTGCCGCAAGTGAAGTGATAGAGAATCTGATTGGCGAACACTTGCGGAGATACCTTTGCCTGAGAAGGTATTTTGTCGGGATTAAGGTTTAGTTAGGCTCCCCTGCAGATTATTCTTCCATCAGATTATTCTTCCGCTATAGTATTCTTCACAAGGATGATACCTCCTTCAGAAAATACTTCCCCCACCACTCTATCCACCTTTAATCAGCCCAATCCTTTCCAATGCGCCGAATTTAAAGATGGAGAGGAGGCCTATCACTGCTATCGATGACGGCATGGCTGGAAAATTTAACAGGTCTACGCCAATTGAAATCAAGGGGATCTGGAGCAGGGTAAATAAGATATTTGTCGAAGCGTATTTTATCAGATGGCTGTGCATCAGCCCAACAAGGAGGTAGTTGGCATAACGGCCAAAAAATGCGGCTACCGCAACTATTGCGGAGCCCAGCCAGCCAGGGAGGGAGAGGAAATCTATCAAAAACCAATTGCCTAAGACGCTTAACAAGCTCCAGACTATGCCAATAGCGATAAAGATGCTGAGGCGCTTAGCTCTCGGCGGAAGTTCCATGGGTTTCATGCTCTTTTCTCTTCAAAAACGGGATATAGGATTTACGCAGCACATATCTGAGCAGGAGGTTTAACAAAGCAAAAAAGATTATCAATCCGATGGTTGCTTTAACGATTAGCCTGCCTATCCTGTAAGGCCGGGGGAGATACATAAAAGATAGAGACTGCTCGTTTCCATCCAGGTAAACTGCTGAATTCATTATGTTTGCGTTTAAAAGTTCTTTTTCATCTCCTAATCTGTCTTCTGCTGCCCAGCCGCCGAAGACAGAAAATTTTTCGCTCAGGACGAGGAAGCCCTTCTGGCCGTCGAGCTTTATCTCCCTTGTGTCAAAGTCCTGCATCAGAACCTTGCTGTCAGGGACTGATTTCAGATTAGGTGAGAATGTGAACATGACTTGTTCAACCTGCTGCTCATCCATGACGCTTTCGCCTTTTGTAGTATCGGGAAGAAGTATTCCGCCCTGCGCAACATAGCCCTGAAGCAAACTTTGGGAGGCTGAGGAGGAGTCAACCGAGCCGGGAGTGAGGATGACCGCAGAATACCTGTTGAGCTCTGCGGGAGCATAGCTGCTGATGCGCTGCTTCCCCCTGATAAGCGCAAACCCTGTCGGATTGTAGAATTTGTTCAGCATGAGCCCAAACATCATATTGGTGACCTGGCTTTCTGAGCCAATAACGGCGATGCTGGAGTTCACCACATACGCCCTCGGCAGGAACAGATCATTTTCATACAGATACGGCCCCCATGCTTTCTGGATGTTTGGCTCGCCGGGGAAGCAGACGGCGCAGCCGGGGAACTGGGCGACTGGAAGAAGATGAGAAATATTAAGGGGCTGCTGGGCCGTGATATAGCGGACATTCAGCAAAGCCCAGAATTTAGCAGGCTGCTGCCATGCAACACCAAGGAACTGGTTAAAATAAGGCGGATACCATTGGGTGTTATACTGATAGATATGCTCGAGGCCAAGAGGAACATTGAACAGGTCAGTCCCCCAGTCAATGCCCCGTGTTTCCCAGGTCTGGATCCGGAAGATGGCGTCCCGCTGGGCTAAATCGTTCAGGACTTTATTTTCCCTGAGCACCTCGTTGATGTCAGACCACTGAGCTACATCGCCGCTGTAATGGGAAAAGTTGAGGACGAAGAGGTTGAGGAAGATTAGGGCTATGATTCCGCCGAATATTATCTTTTCGTGGGCTCTGGCTTTTTCGTTCCTTGCAAAAAACTCCTGGACGCCAAAGCCGGCAAGCGCTGAGCCTGCAAAGGCAAAAAGGAACAATATCCTGTCCATGTAGCGCATGCTGCTGAAGAAAGGCAGCTTCCAGAGGAGGTAATAAAGCCCGAAGGTATTGGTGGCTACAAGGATTGAGAGCAATGCGATGAGCGCAAAAAAAATGACAGTTTTTGTCCGTCTTTTCCAGACTGCGTAAATAGCCAGGGCAGATGCAAGAATGCCGATGTGGTCTCCGGAGCCCTGCCGGGGGAATCTGCCGAAATTCTGGAGAGGCTCTATCAGCCTGGGGAAGAGCTGGCTATATTCTACCCTTCTGGAGGAGGACTGCTCCCATGTTGTTTCGCTTCTTGAGGTTTTTTTGATAAAATCTGCGTGAGACAGAATCCTGTCCGCGGAGAGGCCGAAGAAGATGATGAGGATTATACCTGAAAGCATTCCAATCTTTATGGCTTTTCCGGCGGAAAATGGGATTACAGCGTTGAAGAGCATAAAGATGCTGAACAGAAGGAGGACAAACAAACCTGCTTTCATGTCGGGGCCGCTCCTGAGGGTTATTGAAAGAAGCAATGCGGTGATGATGCTGTGAAACAATGATTTTGAAAATGTTTTTTCCCTTATCGCTTTTGAGGAAAATAAAATCACCAGAGGCATCAATGCGTAGGGGCCAAGGGTGGTAATCCAGCCGGGAAGAAGAAGCTTTGCGACGTGGCCGTTGAGCATGTAGACCATCGCTCCTAAAAAAGCATATTTTGGCTGGAGCCTGAACCAGCTCAACAGGAGATACATTGAAATTCCGGCAAGGAGCAGATACAGGATGAATGAGCCTTTCAATGCAAACAGCGGGGAGAAGCCAAGCAAAATAAAAATTCCAGGAAGGCTGTCAAAACCCAGTATTGGCCTCATCAGGTTGGGCTCGCCGGAAAATCCGTATGGGTTCCATAACGGCCAAAGGTCACTGTATTTCTCCCAGGAGTTTTCCAACAGATAAAGATTTGGCAGGTGGGCAAGGGAGATGTCTCTGGCCGGCAGGTTTGGGCCGATAAAATCTTTGAAGTAGAATAATGTGATTAGGGCTAAGATGGATATTATGGCAAGGTGGGATTTCCAATGAGTTTTCCAATGGCTTTTATTGGGCTCTTCCATACTTATGGTAAAACTATAGAGGATATAAAAGGCTTTGCTTACTTTATTTCAAGAGGAGCTTCAACACCCTTAAAAAATTCCTGAAACATTGGGAAATGCACCGAAGCCCTCTTCAAATCCTCAACAGAGTGGGCATCGCTGGCAAACTGCAGCCTCCTGCCGCCCTTTGAAAGATATCTTGCGGCAGCCTCAAAAGATGGCCTTGGCTGGGTGCATCCTCCTTTGCCCATCTTGGCAAAATTCACCTCAAGGGCAAGCCCCGATTTTGCAATATGGCCAACAGCATAATCAATTAAAGAAGGAGGAATCCACATATTGAACTGAGGGTGATGCTCAAAAACAACAAGGTGGGCGATTCCGACATCACTGCAAATCCCTTCCCCCCCTAAACCTGCTCCAAAATCAACTGCATCATGCAGCCTTCTGAAATAGGCCGCACAGAGGTTTTTAATCCCGCCATACTGGCGCTCAAGCTCATCCAACGAATCACCGCCGAGGTAGACAGAATGGCCTTTGCTATCAACCCTTCCGGGATTTCCGCCTTTACCCGGCCTTTCCCAGCCCAAAAGAAGCTCAAGATTGTGGACTGCAAGGAGAAGGATGTCTGGCTTCAGCCTTTCAATCAGCCTCCTGCTTGGGTCCTCGTCAAACTCAAAGTAGGTCAGCTCAAAACCCTTCAAAACTTGGAGTTGATAGCGCTGCTCTGCTGCAGAAATCTCATCAAGATATATCTCAGCATCTTCGGGCATCATTGTCATTCCGCCAATCTTCCTGCCAGCCTGCCCGGATAATCCGGCAAAAAACGGGCTCAAATGCTCCGTTATCGCTATCTCGCTGCAGCCTGATTCTTTTGCAGCAGCAACCATCGCATCGACAGAATCCTCCCCATCGCCATAAGCGGTGTGCATGTGGTAATCGTGCCGATAACAAATCTTTTGGTCTGCATCCATATCATCTTTATACTGATTTATCTTATTTAAACTTTCATCTTTTCCAGCAGTTTTGCCGAAGAAATTCCGGGGATAAGAAATATACTTGTGAAACCCACTAGTGGAAAATGGCAGTCTAAGCCTTGAAAAAGCTTTGCAGGAAATCTCTCCTTGAAATTGCAGGGGTTTCCATCGCCCTCACTTCCCTATTGGTGCTGGATAATCTCCTATCCGGCCGGATCATATTTTTTGGAAATGGCACACAAAACGATTTCTTAAATTTATAGTTGTTCCCACCAGTATACTCAAATGCCCATACTTTTTCAGGAATCTGTCCCTTTGGCGAATGGCAGTCTGCCCCCTCGTCGAAGTCAAAAAGGTGGCGCCAATCAAGCAGAATCTGAAGGTATTTTTCCCTCAAATCTTTATCATGGAGCATTTTTTTTATCCCTGTGATGTGGAATGAACCGTAATATATCCCTATTTTTGGCTTGTGAAAAATTCCAGAAAAGTCCCTGAAAATGCCTTCTTCAGCCTTATGCGCAATAACCGCATCTCTGCAGTTTATATAATAGGTCAGGCCATTGTCAATCCACCACCGCTCAAATTCAAGCGATAGCTCACGATATTTGTTTGCCTTTGCTTTTTTGAGGTTAAACGGCCGGACATTGAAGAAGTCATACAGCAAGTAAAGGGATCCAATTCCCGCTGCCCTGACCCCGCGGCCAAGGAAATCCCTTCTTGTCATCTCCCCCCTAAGCCACCTGCCCAACAGGAATATTGCTGACTCGAAACCGCCAAGCGCAAGAAGAAAGCCTGCTGCCATCTGCGCTGCATCTTTCGTAAGCTCATGCTTGTCGAATTTGTCAATTTCATACTCGCGCTTCCAGTGATTGAGGGGGATATCTCCGACATAAACAGGGCATTTTTGGCTGAACTCCCGTTTATATCTCTCATCACTTGTAGCGGTAAAACAACGGGAATCTCCATTAGTCGCCTTCCCACCGCCAAAGAGCTCGGAGATTATGCAATCAAGTTTTTCCCTTACAGGAACGGCATCAACGAATTTACGATGGTTTTCACCATTGAGAAAATAAACGGCATGATGAGTTTCTGTGACAATGAAGCCCATAAGGAGATTCAATTGAGATTAAGGTTATATAGTTTTCTGAATTCCTCGGCTCCGTTCAAAATCTCGCTTCGCTCGGGTTAGCAGCACGCAAAAAGCTAACGCTTTTTTCTAGTTGCGCTCCCTTTGGTCGGCAACCACGAAAAAATGTCAAAAACCACCTAAACCTATAATAAATTGCGGTGGTTTTTGAGCATGCTCAGAAATTTTCACTGTTCCAGATAAGATTGAAAATTTCTGACATATCCCCATTTTTTGTGCCTCGCATCGCTACCGCTCGGAGGCTTAAAAATCTTCCATCCTTGGAGGAGCGGCCGACATCCCCCGTCCGGGTTATCTTGCGTTCCGGTCTGCGGACGGAGGGATAATCCAGCGTTCCGGTTGCTTCGCAACGGAGGGCGGCCCCCTTGTCAGCTTGATTCAGAGGGCAATGATTTTTACTTTAGGCTGCTAACCTATATTTTGAACGGAGCCGCAAGATAAGAAACTTATTTAAACAAAGAGAGTTTTCTCTGTAAAAGGTGGAAATATGAGTGAAGCCCAGCTACTAATCAAAATCCATGAAGATTTAGAGACTCTCAAGAGAGATGTCGCTGCAATTAAGAGTTCAATCCACCTTGAGCCCCCCCTTATAGGGGATGTCAAGCGCAAAGTCAAAGAAGCGAGGGAAAGGATTGCCAAGGGCAAGTTTGTTTCAAACGATGAAATTCTTAAAGAGTTTGATTTGGCATGAGTTACCAGATTGCATGGGATGAGCAGGCAAGGGAGTTCTTAAGGAAAATCCACAAGCCAGATGCGCAGAGGATTATCAGGAAGGTAAACAGCATTATCGAAGACCCTTTCCATTTTTTAGAAAGGTTGGTTGAGATTTCAGGCTATAAGCTCCGTATTGGGGACTACCGCGCCCTAATAGACGTTCATGAAGAAAATAATAGTATCTCTGTTGTTTATATCGGGCATCGCAAAGATATTTACCAGTATCTTCAAAGAACGGGGTTTAGGGCAAAGAATTGACTCTTGAGTTGTCAGATTATTTTTATCCGGTTAAGAAACCCTGTCGTCGAATACCCCGGCACCAGCTTCACAATATACATCTTCCCGCCATTCTTTTTCACCGTGGGAGCTTCAATGCAATTTTCGCCGTAATCCGAGCCGTTGACGTGGACATTTGGCTTGAGTTTGTCAAGAAGCTCAATCGGCGCCTTTTCGCTGAAGACGGTGACATAATCCACACACTGAAGGGCAGCAAGCATCCTTGCCCTGTCTTTCTCATTATTTATCGGCCGTGTCGGGCCTTTGTTCTGCTTCACTGAACTGTCGCTGTTTGTTGCAACGATGAGGATGTCTCCCTGAGATCTTGCTTCCTCTAAAAATTTGATATGCCCTATATGCAGAATGTCGAAAGTGCCGTTGGTGGTAACAATTATTTTTCCCTTCCCTTTGAGCTTTTCAACTATCTTAACAAGCTCATCCCTCTCCCTGATTTTAGCTGCGGTGTTCATGGTTTTTAGGGCGTTTATCGTGTTTAGGGTAATGGGGGCAGTTAGTGGGGTTAGTGTAATTTGGGAGGTTTAGGGGGGTTAGTGTGTTTAGTAAAATTGGAGTGGTTGAGGGACTTGGAGTGGTTAGTGTGTTTAGTGAAATTGAGGGGTTTAGGGTGTTTATGGGGCTTCAGTCCTGGAGGGATTCCTTCTCCAGCACTTTCTTCAACTCTTCGAAGGAAACTGGGGCAGTCCCCTTCTTCCCGACTTTTATTCCTGCAGCATAATTTGCGATGATTGCGGCCTCTTCGAGGGATGCTCCAGATGAGATCGCCAAAGCCAGAACAGCAACAACAGTGTCTCCAGCTCCGGAAACGTCATACACTTCCTTTGCTTTTGTCGGAATGTCAGTTATCTTTCCATCTTTCTCAAACAGGGACATTCCGAACTCCCCCCTTGTGACGAGGATATTAGCGCCGAACTGGCTCATAAGCGATTTTCCAATCTCATGTATATGGGCGTCTTCATCATTTTGGGCCATCTCAACCGCTTCCTTGGTGTTGGGGGTAACCAAGGTAAATCCATGATACCATAAAGCATGCTTTGGCTTTGGATCAACGATAATGATCTTGGAATCTGAGAATTGCCTCAGCGCCTCAATAAGCGCATGCGTAACAGTTCCTTTTGCATAATCAGAGATGATGATGGCATCTGCATCAAGGGCAATAGATTTTATTTTCCCGATAAGCTTTTCTTCGGTTTGCTTCTGCACATAATTATTTTTCTCATAATCGATCCTCAGCAGCTGCTGGTTTTGCACGACTACCCTTACCTTTTGCGTTGTAGGCTTTTTTTCGCCAGCAATGACTGATCCTGCATCGATGCCTTTTTCCCTGAGCCCCTTAAGGACAGCCTCACCTGCAGCATCTTTCCCAATTACCCCCCCTAGGACTGCTTTTGCCCCCAAAGAAACAACATTGCTGGCAACATTTGCCGCTCCGCCCAGGACGGATCTTTCTTCTCTAACTTCTACAATAGGGACAGGCGCTTCCGGATTTATCCTGGTAACATCTCCGAGGATATACCTGTCGAGCATCAGGTCGCCAACTATTAAAATCTTCCTTGCGCGGAATTTTCCAATTATGCTCAACAGTTTGGGTGCCATAGTGTATCATACGGTAAACTTTTTCCTGACAGCAATTCAAATGCCCTTCTCTTCCAGCCATGCACAATAATCGGCGATAGCTTCCTGCAGCTTCCACTGTGCCTGAAAGCCAATCTGCAGCCCTGCTTTTTTAGTGTCTGCAAGCGTATGCACCTGATATGCCTGTGTGAAAGGATTACTGAAATATTCAACCCTATATTCTGTCCGCATTGTTTTTTGAATCATCGCAATAAGTTCATTGAAGGTTGTTGCAATCCCTGTGCCGACGTTGACGATGCATGACGCTTTGGCATCCAGAGCTTTTATCGTGGCATCAATTACGTCCTTGACATAGATGTGGTCTCTCTTCTGGTCTCCGGGGCTGAACAGCCTCGGTTTTTTTCCATCCAACACCTGCTTCCTAAGCTGGAATATCATGCTGGATGACCTGCCTTTGAAATGCTCCCTGGGGCCGAAAACATTGAAATACCTCAGCCCAATAATCCTGAGCTTATTGAAATGCTCCTTTGCAATCCTGTCCATGAGCAGTTTAGATTCACCATACGCATTCAGGGGCTGCGGCGCCTGGAATTCCTTCATGGGAGTTTCCCCGTTGCCATAGATCGCTGCAGAGGAGGCATAAACGAGCGCAGCGTTTTTTTCCATCGCAATCTTAATCACATTTTTGAACCCTTCAACATTCTGCCTGAGCATCTCTTCGTCCGGCCTGAAGGTTGTGTCGGTGATGGATGCCTCATGGATGATGGCGTCAAAATCCCCTTCAAGGGTGAAAGGCTTTGAGACATCAATATCAATAATCCCCCCGTTAAAGCCATCCAGATTTTCTTCTTTGCCGGAGCTCAGATTATCGATGATAGTTATATTGTTTTCCGGGTTTTTTTGAAGCTCTAAAGCCAGGTTGGAGCCGATAAACCCTGCGCCGCCAGTTATAAGCAGGTTCATGATGAACCCTCTTTTGGCAGTTCCAGTTGAGTGATATCCACTGCCCTGCTTTCTGTAACTCTATAGGAATCTTCATCTTCATGATGCGTGGAAAATTCGATGATCTCTGAATCCTCAAGGCCGGTAAAGCGGTGTTTTGCATTTGGAGGAATCAGGATGGACTGCCCGGGAGCCATGATAAACTTTGCATTTCCGATCTCCATCAGCACTTTGCCCCTGAGGATGTAGAAGGTCTCGTCCTTCTTCCTGTGATAATGCATGCTGCACTGGAAGCCTTTGTTCAGCATAAGGATCTTACCGCAGTAATCTCTGTTCACTAGCCAGGTTTCTTTGCCCCATACCTTGGGAACTTCCTTGTGATGCTGCCGGACTTCGGGTTTCATTGCGGGCTTCCTGCATTTGGGTGAGCTTTTTCCGCCATTTGGGCGCTGTCTCTTTTATTATAAGTATGAACTCTTCATACTATTGGTTTCATAATTGCTATTTAAATGTTTCGTTTCTTTACTAATCAGAGAGTAATAAAGTATTTATAGTAGTAGTGAATATTCATACTTTAATGCCAAAATCAAAGGTTGCAATAGCAATGGACGGCTCACTGCTCAGGATAATAGACTCCAAAGTTGACGGCTCAGTCATCAGGTCAAGGAGCCAGGCAATTGAATTTTACCTGCGGAAAGGGCTGAGGGAAAGCTCTCTCGAATCTGCTGTCCTCCTGCTGAAAGGCGAGCATCACAGCCTGGCGCTGAAGCCCTTTAAGGGGGAAAGCCTGCTGCGGCAGCAGCTCTCATTCTTTGCTGCCAACGGGATCAAGGCAGTGTATATCGTGACCCAGCACAGCAAAAAAATCAACCTCCTGCTGTTAGAGACTGGAAATGTTTCGCTGAAGGTTGAAATCATTGAAAAAGAAGCCAAAGGGAATGCTGATGCTTTGTCCGCATTACAGGGAAGGCTGAAAGAAAACTTCGTGGCGATGAGCGGAGATACTTACAACAATTTTGACCTGCTGGCGATGGCAAAGAAGCACCTTTCCGGGGATAAGCTGGCAACCATGGGCCTGATGACTGCTGACAAGCCTTCGGCATATGGAAATGCGATCCTTGACGGGGACCTCATCGTCGATTTTCAGGAAAAGCCGAGATCAATGTCCTCCCACGTCGTTAATGCGGGGATCTATATCTTCAAGCCGGAAATTTTTGAGCTTTTTGCTGGCGCGCATTCTCTCGAAAGGGACCTGTTTCCCAAACTGGCAGGGTTAAAGCAGCTTGCCGGTTTTTTTACGCACGGGGAGTATGCGCACTTTGGGGAATAGAAGGTTTAAAAGTCTTGTGAGCAGTGATGAATCATGGAAAAAATCAGGAAAAACAGCCTATCCTTTCTTAAACCCTTTCCAACTAAAATTGTCTGCGTTGGCCTGAACTATCACCGCCACGCAAAAGAACTGGGGATGGAAACGCCAAGGCACCCCATCATTTTTCTCAAGCCGCTGACAGCGCTGATTGGCCCTGGGGAAAGTATTGTGTATCCTCCTTTCATGGCTCATCGGGTCGATTATGAAGGTGAGCTGGGCGTTGTTATCGGAAAAAAATGCAGAAATGCAAATGTCCGTGGAGCTTTGGACTATGTTAAGGGATACTTATGTGTCAATGATGTGACTGCGAGGGACCTGCAGAAACTCGACGGGCAGTGGACGAGGGCAAAATCTTTTGATACGTTCTGCCCTGTCGGGCCAAGAATCGCAAGTGCGGAAAATCTTAGGGATCCGAACAATGTCAGGATTGTCACAAGGCTGAACGGAAAGGTTGCGCAGGATGATACCACCCTGGATTTTATCTTCAATGTCCAGGAAGTGATCAGTTTTATTTCCCGTGTCATGACTCTGCTTCCCGGAGACATCATCTCGACAGGAACTCCGCCTGGCATCGGGGCGATGAAAAAAGGGGATACCGTTGAGGTGGAGATTGAGGGGATTGGGGTGCTGAGAAATAAAGTGGGTTGAGAGTTAATGTGGTTAGGGGATTACCAATGTTGTATCCGATGAGATATCGCGCAGTAATATTCTCTTGACGTGTTGCCTGTTTGGGAATAAGGGCAGTATGACTTTTTGATATTCATTTCTTTTATACACCCCTCTTAGCAAATCAGCTAAATCCCATATAAAAGTTACTTTTTCTTGGAAATTACTCATCTTTTTGCCCCCTCCCCTTTAACCCCCCATCAATCAAATCTTTCCCCCACTCAACACATAATAAGCCCCCCTGTATACACCCACCTTTTTTATAAATTTGAACTTTATCAGCTCATTGATATCTTTAAGGGCGATGGGCAGTGAAACTTCATTGATGTTAGCATATGTCTTTGACTTAATGGTTTTATTCTGCCTTAGATAATCCAAAGCGTTGAGCTGCCTCTGGTTCAAATCTTTCAATCCTTCAACTGGCTTTATATTGCTTTTGGCGTTTCGCAGAGTCACTACAAAGAATCCTCCTTCAAAATTAAATTCAGGATCTCTCAGTCCGGCCTTTCTCATCTCATTCCTCATCTGCGGAATGCCTAAACCTAATCCCTCTACATAATGGCAATCTCTTAAAATACGATACGTGAGCGGATTGCGCCTCACCGAGCGCTTTCCAAAGAACTCTTTTGTCAGCCCCTGCGGCAGCCCTCCCGGATTAGAAATTTCTATCCTATCTTCAAACATGTTTATTTGAATTGAATCATAGCTGTAATAATCTCTGTGCGCCGCTGCATTTACAATTGCTTCTCTGATTACTGAATGCGGATATTCTTCAATTTCAATGCGCCTTGGCGAATCTTGAGGGATTATAAATCGTTTAGAGATATTCTCTCTAACAAATGAAATGGCCTGCCCAATATTCTCGATAGGGTCGGAGCGGAAGTCTCTCTGTGAGATTATGTTTACCGGTTCAGCCCCAGAAAAGCGAACTATCCTTATCTCATTTTGAGGATGCCAGCGATGGGGCTCTTTGGCAAAAAACAAAGTTGCGACATTTTTTAACTTTAGTTTTCCATTTAACTTACCAAACATGTTGCTGATAATAAAATCTTGAGGATTATTTGATTTTAAGTAATCTAACTGGCCCCTTTTTGTCAGATAAGCTTCTATCCGGCGCTCATCAAGATCTTCGATTTTTGCTTCTGAGTCTTGCTCATCGAAGCAGAGGATTTGCTTATTTTTAAGAAAATCAAAAAGCGCCTGTCCTTCAAGCTTATGGGTTGTGCTCCCAATTCTCACATAAACAGCGCCGTTAAAAGTGTGGGCATTCTTGTCATTGGCCTTTTTAACTTCAATAAGAACAAGTTTTTTATCACCAATGGCGTGAATTGAAGTTGAAACTTGCGGAGAAGAGTGAATACTCTGGAGAACATTGGCAATCTCTTGCTGAAGCTTATCAAAATCACAATGCAGGCCTTTTATTTCTTTTTTTGCAGATACGCCCAAGATAAGAACTCCCCCGTCAGTGTTAGCCAAGCCGCATATTATTTCAGCTAGCTTATGCCCGCTAGGACAACCTTCTTTAAATTCCACTTCCTGTGTTTCCCCATTTTTAATAAGGAACAATATATCTTCCTGTTTCATCTTACTTTAACCGTTTATAGTAAATTGAAGTAAGTTTAAGTAAGATTAAAGTAATATATAAACATTCCGCTTTTTCGGGATTAGGGAGTATTCTGCCTAGAAATTTATAAATGGTTTATGGGCTAGTCGTGTTAAGCATTAGATTGACCTACCCATTTATATAACCCTTCCTTCTCACTGAGCCCATGAATCCTCTGATTGAAACAGTGGTCCCAGTATTTCTCATCATCCTTCTTGGATTCGTCATCGGAAAATTCAGGAAAATTGATGTCCAGCCCTTTGTGGACCTTATCGTCTATTTTACCGGTCCGGCTTTGATCATCTCCTCAATCACAAAAAGCAGCCTTGCGGTGAGGGATTTTCTGACGGTGGGGCTGGGGGCAGCGGGTGTGGTTTTGGCTCTCGGGCTTTTTGTTTTTATCATCCTGAAAGTCTTTCGCTCAGCAAAGGCCGGGCTCTATCTTCCGTTGACCGTCGGCAATACCGGCTATCTGGGCTACCCCATCGCACTGCTTGCTTTTGGGACAGAAGGGCTTTCAAGAGCAGTCGTGTTTGATATGGTAAACTCAATCTTCCTTTACAGCATCGGCATCTGGCTTATCCATGAAAAAAAAGATTTCAGGGAAATGTTCAAGGTTCCTCTGCTTTATGCCGTTGTTTTTGGCATCGGATTAAATTTGATGAAACTCCCAATCCCTACTATTGCTGCAAAGCCTCTTGAGATGGCCGGCTCGATAACAATACCCTTAGCATTGCTTGTGCTGGGGTATAAGCTGACTGAGGTCAAGATCACATCGTTTTGGTTAAGCTTCGGTGCTTCTTTGTTCAGGATTGCCGGAGGATTTCTTGCTGCATTTCTTCTCGTAAGCATATTCTCGATTTCAGGGATCTCAAAAAACATCCTTCTCTTGCAGGCAGCGATGCCCTCTGCAGTGATGACGATGATCTTATGCCAGAAGTATAAGAAGGATGCTGAACTGGTGGCGAGCGTGGTGTTTTTGGGGACGGTGATGAGTGTGGTTTCGATTCCGTTAATTCTTGCCTTTTCCTAAGGGGTCAAAACAAATTTTTGAGTATTTCTTTCACGTGGGAAAAAGATGCTTCTTTTAATGATGCAATTTTCTTGATAATCAATGATTTATTTATCTTGAGCAAATTTTCAGCCTTTATGCAGCTTTTCTCAAAGAGAGCGCCCTCCAGAACATCATCTGGCCCAATAATGACTGAGTATTTTCCAGCTTTAATGTTTGATGTGGCGGCACAGATGAGGACATCCCCACCAGAATTGTTAAAATTATCATTGGAGACAATAAGCGCCGGCCTAACCTTTACGCCCGACTGGTCAGAGAAAGGAAACGGAACAAGAATGATATCTCTTTGTTTCATAGAAACTTCTTCCACACTTTTTCATCTTTGGGATTGTCCCACACATTCTTGAGGGAAAGTTCAGCCAGGCTTAACCAGCCAGCATTTTCCTTTCCTTCTTCGTTCATGAGCTGGCTAACAACCTTTTCTTCTTTTTTCAGAAGAAGGGTATCCGGGTTTTCCAGGAGCACAAGCTTTGAGCCAGCCCTGATTCCATGCCTTTTTCTGACTTCTTCAGGAATGACAATCTGCCCTTTTGAAGAGACGCTGATGACTTCCATTTTTTTCTCCCAATGATTTTTTATCTCCCCTCTTCTTTTCTCCCTAATCCTACTGGTAAGACTGGGCTTATTTATAAATGTTTTGGAAAAACTCCAACGCTATAACGTTCTCGCCGCTCCCCGCAAATCTTCAAAAGACCTGATGCCATAATTTTTTCCAGTTGCTTCACTGATGATGGAATTTGCTTTCACCAGCGCTTTTTCCAGATGGGGGACTTCAGGCTCAGGCGGACAGGACTTTGCCAGTTCTCCCGCCATCCCTTTTAGCTCGCCTAATGAATACCTGCCGCGGTTAACCCACCATGGGAGGGTTGAAGTAACTTCATAAGCCCAATGTTTTCTGCATGCCTGTTCAAGAACGTCTCTTAATGCATCAACCCTTTTCATGCTCATGCTTTCGTCTTTTGTTTCATTGCACCCTCCTGCCTTTTTGGTTTCTTGTCAGGCGGTATCTTCCTGCTTTAATGGTTAAGATATGTTCGCCAAAATCCTCAATGAAGGGAAGCCATCTGAGGCTGGAATGCAATGGCTCCCCGGGAAGGCCAGTTATGAGAAAAACATGGGTTTGTATTCCGGCATCTGCGAGATTTTTCAGTATCACACCATATGTTTCAGGGTGGTTCCACGATTTTGCTTCCCTTAGCAAGGTATCTCTCGACAAAGTCTCAAGGCCGAGCTGCACGCCCCTGCAGCCTGCCTGATAAAGCTCCTCAGCTCTTTTTGGGCCAAACAAATCTTTAGTTACCGTCAAATAACAGTTCCATACCGCTTCATAACCCCTCCTTTTCAGCTCCTGCCCTAACGCAAGCTGGCGGTTGATGGGAAAAGTTTCGTCGAAGATATCAAACCTTTTTTCCCCGGTCTGAATCATCGTTTCTGCAATTTTTTCCTGGCTCATCATTCTTGGAGTTTGAAGAAAAGTGTCAGAGCCGGCAGATATTGCGCAAAAGCCGCATTTCATTGTGCAGTTGGACATAGTGTAAAGGGAAGGGACACTATCAGGAGACCATTGCCTTGCGCCCCCATCCATTGCCGGAGCAGGGAGCGTTTCAAATGCAGTCGGCCTATCTGTTTGGGGGTTTATCTTTATTTCATTTCCATCTTTCCAGACGGTGCCAGATGCACTTTCCGGTTTGAGAGTTTCCGCAAATTCCATCATCGGCTGAAAACCTTCTCTGTAAACCACGGCATCAAAATGCTTGAAAAGCTTTGCAAAATCCGGATGTGTAAACGCCGGCTTTACCCTTGACCAGAAGTTTCCGCCCACAATGACCTTTGTTTGGGGCAGTTCATCCTTTACCAGCGAAGCGAGAATCAATCCAGGAATAAGCTGACGCTCATCTGCAATACCGATGGCGTAAACATCCGGATTCATAGCTTTTGCCAACGGAATTTCTGTTCCTGAAAAATAGCCATAAAAAATATTTTCCTCCCTTTTGCCTATTGCCTTCAGCAATCTATCAATAGTGCCATCATAGTGCTCTGAAATATACAGCACATTATTTCTTTGGACGCTAAAATGGTCCTTTGTTGCTACCGCTGCGGAAACCCGTTCAAATGTTTTTCTGGCAGCATACCAATCCAGGATTTTGCTTTTTGGATCCCTAATTATTCGAAGAGCTTCTTCCACGCTCACCCCGCCATGCTGCCTTAAAACATTCTCAAGGCCGATGATGTGGCCATAGCGCTGCATGACTTCATGTCCCCGATTCCGCAGCATCGAAGTAATCAAAGATATACCTGCCGGAATGTGCCAGACTGATGATGCCGGAGGATAGTTCAAGATAATCTTCTTTTTTTGGCGTGTTACCATAACTACTATCAGGTGGTATAAATTATATTAAATATCTGATATAAATTTTTATCAAAATAACAAAATTTATATAGAATAAGTGGTTATGCTGTAAATATGGCTGATTATTATCATCTAGACGCAAAAGACATTAAGCTGCTTGCCGCACTTGACGAAGACGCAAGGCAGTCCAACAATGAGATAGGGAGAAAGGCAAGGCTGAGCAAGGAAGTTGTCAAATACCGCATTGACCGGCTTGTTGAGACAGGAGTTATTCTCAGGTTCCATACAGTTGTCAATTATTTCAAATTAGGGATGATGAAGTTCAAGCTCTACCTGAGGCTGGCCAATGCCAACAAGGAAAAGCTGGAGGAGATCGGGGAATATTTTTTCAGCCACAAAAAGACAGAATGGGTTGCACTGACAACAGGAAGATGGGACATTGTTGTTGGCTTTATCGCCCATAATGTCAATGAATTTGATGATGAGGTGCAGGCAGCGCTTGAGCTATTCTCCCCCTTCATCCAGGAAAAGGCGATGAGCACGACGCTCCACCTTATCCATCTGCCAAGAAGTTTCCTGCGAAAAGAGATTAACAAAAAAGTTTCGGGGCATATCTCTCCCACGGTTTACCACACCCTGCAGGATCCGCAGGAAAAGATAGACGATGTTGATGATAGCATACTGAAAATAATAGCCAATAATGCAAGGATGCCGGTGACGGAGATCGCAAAACGGCTGAAAACCACATCCCGCATCGTGCAATACAGGCTCCGCGAGATGGAACGGAAGGACATCATCCTGGCGTATAGGGCGCACCTTGCTCCGAAAGCTATGGGGAACATATTCTGCAAAGCGCTTGTCTATGCCGGGCAGGTTTCCAAGCAGCGCCTGAAGAATTTTATTAACTACACTTCCTCTCTCGAGGGGGCAGTCTGGCCGCAAAGGGTCATGGCAGCATGGGACTTTGAGCTTGATCTGGAGCTCGAAAGCTATGAGGCATTCCAAAACGCCCTCCTGGAGCTGAAGGAGAAATTTCCTGATGTCATACGGAACATTGAATTCTGCATCGTCTCAAAGGAATTCAAGCTGGACCTTTATCCGGGATGTTTGCCGAAGCTTGGATAAAAATCCCAAAGAATCTATCGTGGTAATTCCTTAACACCTTTTCACCAAATGAGGATTATTTGCTAAAAAAGAATTTTCCCATACATCTTTTTAAACAATCTTATCCCTCCGCTGGCAATGAATCCTTTAGACCTTACCCATGGGGAACTGCTATACCGCAGTGGGAAAGATGCAATAACTCCGACTTCGTTATTCACTTGGCAGATTCCTGTCCATCCAAAAGTTTATGATTCTGATTTTGCCTACTCTGCCAGATTTCTTGTTGAAGCCAGGCTAAGAGTCCCAGAATCAATTAGGCAAGATATTTCAGCCATAGAAATAATTCTTGGCAAATCTCTCAATATTTCTGCCGGGGATGATGCTTTGGGTGAGACTGATTCAGAATTTCCCGACGAGCTTGAATATGATCAGATTCGTTCAACCGTTGATGCTGGTAAGAAGGCAATAGGGCTAGAAATTGGGGGAACCAACATAGATCTTGACCCAGTTGCCCTCCCAAGAGATTTCATTCCTACTGCCCGCCACCCAATGGATATTGAAAAATTGAGGAAATATGCGTTTGAAACGATGCCAGCATTAATAATCCATACTTGGCTTTTTCATAACCCTCTTGATTATGGGCTGATAGGAGCCCTTTACCTAAGAAACTTTGCAATTGTCTTTAATAATCTGGGGTTAGAAAGGATTTAATTTCTGCAAATGGATAATAACCTCCCTCAACCTTGCAACTATCCTTAATGGAGTCTTCTCAAAAGTAAGACTTTTTCAAAACCTATTTAAACAAAGTGAGACTTTTCTGCCTGAATTTGAGGGGGAATCTGAAGAAGAGCAGCTTCCTGGAATAGAAAATCAGCAAGATGGAAACCACTGACTTTATCTGGATGGACGGCAAACTGGTTAGATGGGAAGATGCAAAAATCCATGTATTGACGCATGCGCTGCATTATGGCAGCGGTGTTTTTGAAGGGATCAGATTTTATGAGACGCCAAAAGGGGCTGCTATCTTCAGGATGCAGGACCACCTAGCACGGCTGTTCCATTCTGCCTCCACTTTGGAGCTCAAAACTCCGTTCTCAGCCGATGATATCGGGAAAGCAGTCATTGAGACTGTCAGGGCCAATAAAATCAAAGCCGGCTACATCAGGCCGCTGATCTATTACGGCTACGGGAAGATGGGATTAGTGCCTGGAGGGTCTGTCAATGTTTCTATCGCTGTCTGGCCGTGGGGCGCTTATCTGGGCCACGATGCCGTCAAAGTGAAGGTAAGCTCGTTTGTCAGAGTCCATCCTAAAAGCTTCCACCCATCTGCAAAAGTCTGCGGCTGTTATGTGAATTCAATCAACGCTTCTTTGGAGGCAAAAAGGGAAGGTTTTGACGAGGCCTTGATGCTCGATTACAAGGGTTTTGTGGCAGAAGGCCCCGGAGAAAATGTATTTATGGCGAAGCACGGGAAACTGTTTACTCCGTCACTTGGCTCTATCCTTCCCGGAATCACCAGAGACAGCATCATCCAGATTGCAAAGGACGAAGGGATAAGCGTCGCTGAAAAAAATATGACTGTTGAAGAGCTGAAATCAGCGGATGAAGTGTTCTTTACGGGGACAGCTGCTGAGGTAACTGCCGTAGGGCAGATTGATGATGGCAGGATCGGAAATGGGAAAATTGGGCCAGTAACCGAGAAATTGAAGGAGATTTATCTCGATGTAGTGCACGGAAGGAATAAGAAATATGAGGGATGGCTGACGGTTGTTTCTTAGTGATTAACCGGAGATATTAATCCCTGTCAAGACGAATAAATGAGAACATTTCACCGCCCGTAACAGAAACATTTATATCTCTTCTTACTTTCCTTACCTGAAAGAAACAGGGAGGTAACCAATGCCGCTGCTGGAAATTAAAACAGTCACCATCACAGAAAAAGGCCAAATCTCAATTCCCCTCGATATTAGAAAAAGAGAGGGGTTCAGGGTAGGGTCAAAGGTGGCAATCTTGGCATTTCAGGATAAGGTGGAGTTAAGGCCTTTAAAAAAATTAAACGAACCAATTCTGACTGCCCTTGCTTCCGAAAAGGTTTTGGCAAAAGACTGGAGCACCAAAGAGGAAGACAAAGCATGGGCACATTTGTAAAGGGGGAAGTTGTAGTCCTACCATTTCCATTCTCCGACTTAAGCGGCTCAAAGAAAAGGCCAGCTTTGATTATTGCGGCGCTTACAGGTGACGATGTTGTTCTTTGCCAGATTACCAGCGAAGCGAGGACAGATGAATACTCAGTTGTCCTCAATGACTCCGACTTTAAGGCTGGAAGACTGCAGGTTGAAAGCAGGATTCGGCCGAATAGAATTTTCACCGCAGAAAAATCTATAATCTCCTATAAAATTGGTTCGCTGAAAGAAAGCAAAATAGAAGATGTTGATCATAAACTTAAACTGATTTTTGAGTTATAGCCTGCCTTTCTGCCGGTAATATAAGAGCGGGAAAGCATGCCCCGCAATGGACAATCTACCCTGATGATGGCTGCCTCTGCCTTTCCTCCACTCCGCTACCCCTTGAGCATCATCCATCCAGCTTATGGCTGCTCCCTTCCGGGCCTGACCAGGTTCACTGAACAGGCAATCCCAAAGGACAGAGCTTCGACGTACGGGCAAAGACCACCAGCAAAGCAAAATGCCGCTTGCAAAGCTTCGGCCCCTGCTGAAGTGCGTTTCAGGTGACAGGGTGGCACTAGCATCCCGGCCTAGCCTTCCCGCCAGGCATAAGTCAAAGAATTGTTTTAAAGCTTTCTGAAAAAGACGGTTAAATAAAACAGGTTTTGTGGGTTCTTTATAAGCTGCATTGCGCAGAAAATTTCAACAACGAAGGGCTCGACGGTCAAATTCACGAAAAAACCCTTTAGGGTTTTTTGTGCCTCGCTCGCTACCGCTCGGAGGTTTCTCCGCGAAAATTTTGCCCTGCTCGGGCACCCCGATGGGGGGGAAAAGCGTTCCGGTCTGCGGACGGAGGAATAATCCTGCGTTCCGGTTGCTTCGCAACGGAGGGCGGCCCCACCCTCGCCTCGCCAATGTTGTTGAAATTTTCTTTTTTCAAAATAATCCGACCCCCCCGTCAAAGACCGGATGGAATGGTTGCATTGAAAAAAAACGATAATTACTTTTAAGAAATGCCCTATGGGGAATTGTGCACCCTATTCTCGGACTTTTTGGGATGAAACCTTGATTTCCCTACTTCCCTTTCAACTGCCTGTAAATCCCCAGGACTCTTCCGTAGATTTTTTTATCCCTTCGTTTCATAGCCAGCCTGGCAAACAGGCCCTGCTTTTTGTTCTCCTCTGCAATCCTTTCCTGCAGGAGACTCTCGTATTGCTGTTCCAATGAACGATAAAGTTTTTGGGCTGAAGGATGGCGGCGCCTGACTGCTGCCTCGACCTTATCGGCAAAGGCCAGAAGCTTCCGCTCCTCAATGCTCAATCCCATGAGGGCAGTGTAGACTTTTTTTACCTTCCAATACAGGACAAGCTGGTGGAACTTTCCGGCATGCCCGAGAAGCGCCCTATAGATGAGCAACAGGCGGCGGTATGCCTGGACCGCTTTCTTCACATGCATTCCCCTTACCGCTGCCCAATCCTGCCGGAGGAATTGATAATAGGAAAGCTCAGCGCAGTAATGAATCTTTCTCCGCTGAAGATATACTGCACCTGACCCCATCAACAGAAGCAGCAGCAGGAACAGCGGCCATCCGACGGTTAAGAATCTTTGAGGGGATAGACTTACAAAGCAGTCTGACGGGCAGTTCAGCTCTGTCTCACCGATGCCGCAGACACCGTTCCCGCAGAGGCATCCTGTAGGGTCTTCTATCGCCGCAGCAGGAACCGGCTTTCCGATGAGGATATACTTTTCATCAGGCCTGCACAAGGGGACATTGACTTCAAAATATTTCGTATGGCCGAGAGCAAGGTCATCGCCTTCCTGAAATATCTCTTTTGCGACGATGCGCTCAATCAGCTTCCTTGACACGTCATCATCGATAAGCTTCGTGTGGGAAACATTGATGTCCCAGAAATTAGCGCAGCGGTCATCAAGGACAGCATCGCCGATATGCTGCGCGCTTTTTGCTGTGACAAGGCCGTCGTTGGTGTCATTGACCCTGATGAGGTTCAAGAATCCGGGGAACTCATCAGGGTTTGTTCCTGCGATAACATAATATTCAACTCCCTCAAGGCGGGGGACAAGCAGGCCTTTCCTGAGGATCTCAACAAAGTCGGGGCTTGGGTTGAAAAGATTGTTGAGCCTGCTTGCATGGTTAATCAGGAAATTGTAGATTGATTCATAGGCCCTTAAGAGTATTGAGCCTTCATTAGGGGCTCCTGCGATAATGACTTTTTTCACTTTCGGCAGGAAGGAGTAGGTGAATACTTCCTTGTTTCTTGACGAGGCATCGTCAAGGGCTTTTTGGACAACAATGCCTCCGAGGCTGTGGGCACCGATGTAAAGGATGTCGAACTCAAAAGAACTGCGCTGAAGCTGGCTTATCAGCTCATCGGTAATCTGCTGCAGGGGCAGGCTGGAGCTGTAAGCAAATGTCCATACCTGGAATTCCTGCTTTGTCTGCCTGATATCTCCGAGGATCTCAGAGAATGTTTCGGGGGAGCTTGCAAAGCCGTGGACCAAAAGCAATGCTTTCCTTGAGGTTCCGTTGTAAACTCTCTCAAGCACGGTGTTCGTGCAGTTCTGGCAGATTGTTCCCATAACAGCAAAGGTAGCGGTGCTGCTGCCATCAAGATAAGCGCTCATGTTTGAGATAACTGCTGACACAGAGCTATGGTCCAAGGATATAGCGCTTGGAATCCATGACCATCCTTCAGGGACTTTCCCGTAAAGCGACAGGCTTTTTTCGTCAACATATCCAATATCGGTTTTTGAGAAAGGGAGTGTGATCTTCACTTCATTGCTGTCCCCCCGGCTATTCCCATTGCTATCCTCATGGCTATCCTCATTGATATCCTCATAGCTATCCCTAAGGTTATCCTCTTGATTATCCTCTTGATTATCCTCTTGATTATCCCCCTGGCTGTCCCCAACGCTGCCCTCATCGCCCACTTTGATGATAAGGGGGATGCCAACAATCTTCAGAAACTTGTTCTTTGGCTCTTCCACGGGGTTAAGGGACTTAACCAGCTGGGCAGTGATGTTCTCTATAGCGCCGCCCTTAAACTGGACTGACCTATTTCCTGAAGCCAGAATAGTTGAGAGCTGGGTGATATTTGCCTTAACTTCTTTTGTCTGGACATTGATGAACTCTGGCTCAAGATAATCATTGACGCGCCTGATCTCATTTGAGCCGTTCGGGAGGCATCTCAGGTCCTGGGTCGTGGTAAGGGCCCTTGGCTCACATTTTCCCTCGGCGCATTTAAACAGCCGGACATCAGTGTAGTTTTCCGGAATGCTCAATGTCAGCTGGAGGGACTGGCCGCTGCAGGAAACAAAGAAGGGCTCTAAAATAAGATCATACCCTTTAGGGATGTATTCCCTGGTAACTTTTCCTTTCTTAAGCGCAATTGAAGAATTAATGCTGGTGATATTTGCGAACCTGCAGGGGAATGTGTTTTCAGATATGCTTCTTGCGCCTGCTTCCAAATCTTTCAATCGTTCAGCATATTGCTCTGGAGTTTCCGGAGATTCCGGAGTTACAGGTGCTTCTGGAGTTATTGGGGCTACCGGACTGACGGGAGATTCCGGACTTATGATGGGTTCCTGAGGCGGAACTAATTCCGGAGCAGGCTGTTCCGGCGGGGCAGGGAATTCCGGCGGCATAAGGGGAATCAGATCTGGAGGTGTCAAAGGCGGCTGAGGAATAAGTTCCGGGGCCGGCTGTGGAAGGAATGGAATCAAAGGCAGCTGAGGGGGAAGCTGAGGAACAATGATTTCAGGCGGGAAGATATAAATCGGGGGAAGCTGAATGACAGGAGGCAATTCCGGAAGGAAGGGGAAAAGAGGCGCGATAGGAATAAGCGGGAGCTGAGGAACAATGGGTGGAGATGATGGCGGGAAAAGGGGGATAAGGGGAAGCTGAGGAAGAGGACTGACTGGAGGAGATGGGAATTCTGATGGAGGATTATCCCCGGGAGGAGTATACTGAGGATCATCAGTAGAGGGGAGGTTAATTTCCTGATTAAAATCAGGGAGTGTTACTGATGGGGGCTGGACATTGGGAGGGGCTGAGTATCCTGAACCTGGTGCTGATGAAGGAGGGGAAGGGGCAGGTGAATGATACTCACCACCTGGGCAGCTGCCGCAATCGCTGGAGCATGAAGAGCATGTTTCTCCTGAGCTGCATACACTGTCTCCGCACCAGTCACAATCTGCTGCGCAGCTCGTCGCTTCTGAACTGTCGCAGAGGCTGTCGCCGCAGGTTGGCAGGATTGAAAACGTCCCTGTTTCTGTGCTGTTGAAATTATTTGCTGAGTCATTTGCATACCAGCGGTAGCCAACAACTTTGTTTGCAGCAACTGCAGGGGATTTGTTTATATTAAGGAACTGAGATGATGCGCCGTTGAGCGAGCCATTGGTGAGGTTTTCCCAGGCGCCGGTGCCGTTCCATGAAAAGATAAAGGAGCTGAGTCCTGCGCCCAGGTCTGTCATGGTTATATTGAACGTTATATTGCCGTCCTGCCTTGCGGCTGAAGAGTTTGTCTGGTTGCCGGAAAATCCCGGCGCTGTTGTGTCAAGCCTGAAAAAGATGACTGTCGAATTCTGGCTGGAGGTTGAGCCGTCAGTGGCAGTGATTGTCAAGTTATAAAACCCGTCAGATGCGTTCCAGGCCGTGATGTTGGCTGTTGTTGTGATGTTCAGGGTGTTGTTAATAAAAATCCTGAAGGTGATTTGATGGCCGTCGGTATCAGAGGAGGAAAAGTTTATTGCGACGTTTGTGAGGTTGGATCCTGAGACGGGGGCGGCGACAACAGGGGTAGAGGGGGCTGCATTAATGATGATGAACGAGCCTTCTCCCGATGAGTTCTTATTTCCGGCAGAATCGTTGGCAAACCACTGGTATGCTACTACACTCCCATTGGTGAGGTTGGTTGACTTGTTGAGGCTGAGGGACTGAGAGGATGCTGCACTCAGGGAGCCGTTGGTGAGGTTTTCCCAGGCGCCGGTGCCGTTCCAGCTGAAGAGGTAGAAGCTGAGGCCGGTGAATGAATCGGCAAGAGTTATGTTAAAGGAAATGTTTCCGTTCTTTGCCGCCTGTGAGGCATTTGTCTGGTTGAGGCTGAAGGAAGGCGGTGTGGCGTCAATCGAGATGCTTCTTGTTTCAGTGCGATTTTCATTCCCTGCATCATCCTGGGCATAAGCTGAATAGTTATAGGTGCGGTTATCCAGAAGGCCTGTCGCATTGTAGATGAGCCCATAGCCGCTCTGGTTGAGCTTCTTCAGGTTGGAATGATAAGTGATATTGACTTCCTTCTCCGTAAAAGAGCGATTCCAGAATCTCACTTCATCAATCGTGCCGTTAAAAGAGTTTTCATAACTCCATCTTCCGATGGTGAAGTTTGCCTGATTTGAAACATTCCCGGGATTTGTTCCTGCATAAGTCAAGTTTGCATCAACATACAGGATTGAAGTGCCGTTGGCGAGCCTGGTGGCAATGATATAGTGCCAAAGAGTGTCATTGAAAGGGCCGGGGGCCTGAACAGCAACTCCGCCAGTAAACTCAAAGCGGACATCACCGTCAAGAGAGTATAGCCTTGTCCAGTTGCCACCATCATCGCTGCGCTTTCCCATGATATGCCTTGGGCCTGTGGCGTTGGGATTCATCTTAATCCATGATTCCATCGTGAACGAGCCGTTATTGATATCGAAGTGGCCTGTGTGGGGGAAAGTGATATTATCATCGAGGCCGTCAAACGTGTAAGCGCCCCCATAAATTCCTGATGCGCTTCCAAACACCGGCCCGGAAAGAATTCCCGGATAGTAATTCCTGCTGATATCTTTTACCAGAGAATTGTTTTCGCCGAGCGATGAACGGTTGTCAAAGTTCAATGCCAACACAAGGGTATTGTTAAACAAGGTATAGTTCGAACCATTCCAATCCAGCTTAAGGATGTTCAGATTGGATTCTTCCAAAGAGATGTTAACCACGGTGAAGTTGATCGGGGTCTTTGTGCCATTAGGGGGGGTCGGCCCAATAAATCTTATCTGCGGCACTTCGGTTTCCTGCACAGTTAGGGCATTAATGTTCATGTTCACTACAGCAGAAGCCTGGGAGCTGTCATTAGCAAAGACTGAAACATTGATGAGGTCTCCTGCAGAATAGTTCGAGCGGCTGAGATTGGAATAGGGAGTTGTGCCATTGGCGAGGCCATGGAATGACTGGTTAAAGATAAGCGAATTATTCCTGAACCACTGGAATACAACTGTCCCTGCGCTGCCATCAGCATCCTCATACGTTGCGGAAGCCTGGATGTCTTCGCTGGCATACAAAGACGAATCATTCAGCTGGGGGGCAGTCAGGTTAGGGGCAGTGTTCCCAATTGAGAAAATCCTGGTTTCAGTCTCATTCATATTACCAGCTGAGTCATTGACAAACCACCGGTAGCCGATAGTATTTCCGCTTGAAACTGCCAAGGTCTTGTTCAGGACAAGCTTCCGGCCTGCGCCGGTGAGGGAGGCATTGGTGAGGTTGTCCCATGCGCCGGTGCCGTTCCAGCTGAACAGATAATAGGAAAGTCCTGAAGCATTATCCATCACGGTAAGGTTAAACTGGATAATATCATTTATTTTTGCGCTGGTCACATTCGTCTGGTTGTCGGCAAATGACGGCTGAACCCCGTCCTTCCTGAAGAAGGTGTAGGTTGCGTTTGCACTGCCCAGGCCGCCAGCGCTGGCCGAGACAGTCATGTTGTAATAGCCGTCTGAGGCATTCCAGCTCGTTATGTTCGTAGTGGTTGTGGCATTTAAGGTTCCGTTGATGTAAACATTGTAAGTGATGGGGTTTCCGTTTGAGTCAAAAGAGGAAAAGTTCAGATAGGGGACTGAGGAATGATTTTTGCCGTTTGCGGGGAAATAAATTGAAGGAGTGCTGACACCGGAATCTGCGATGCTGAAATTGGACCATGAGGTGACATTGAACCTAACGACATTTGCATCAAGGCCGGTAAAGTTCGTGCATTGGGGGGCGCTTGTCCTGTTGCACACCGTATCAGAGTCCCGCAAGATCACAGGAACGCTGAACCCCCTACTTCCCAAGGCATACAGGGAGATATTTGCGCTGGTATTAAATCCGGGGATAGAAGCGCTGTTTACAGAGACGGTGTTATTCCCGATGATCAGATTGGAATTCAGATCCACTGAATCTCCAGTAGTATTCTTAAAAAAGTATATTTCTCCAAATGTGGTATTTTCAATATACATCTCCATGCCGCCTGTCGTAAGGTTGATCTCCCTTACGGTCTGGTCAATGAACCTTGTCCCAAGGATATTCGGGTCATCAAAAAAGAAATCATGGCCGCCTGACCCGCCGATGGAGTTTCCTGTAAAATTGTTATAGTACGAATTCCCATTGCCGTTGTCAATAAAGAAAGCGTCCAGGCCAGCATAGGTGATGTTATTATATTTGAACACTGACCTTTCCGTCCTCCATATCACTACAGCCCTTGTTGAGCTTCCTGTTGCGTTGATTGTATTCAGAGATATGTTAAGCGCACTTGAGGTTTCTGTGTAAATCCCTGTGCTGGTTCCTGCGTTAACAAGGATTGTGTTGTTGGTAAAATTGAACGAAGTTGCCTGCTTGAGGTAAGCCCCCATCCCGCCCGATCCTGTGATTGTTATCAGGTTTTCCCGGATGTTCATGTTGTCGGGAGTTGTATCTGACCTGATACCCCTGCCTGAGCTGCCGGAGATATTTATGGTGTTGTTATAAATCTCGGTATAACGGGTGTTAGAAATATCAATCCCTATGCTTGAGCTTCCCCTTGCAGTTATTGTGTTGTTCGCATGGCTTGCAAAGCCGTCAACTCCAAGAAATATCCCAATTGAACCAGTCCCATACAGATCAATGATATTATTTCCAACAGTGTTGTCTATATGCGATGCTCCCCCAACACTGATGCCGTAAGCGTCTGCGCCCGATGCATTGATAATGTTTGCCTTGATGCTGTTGTCATCAGATACACCGGGGTCAATTGCCCTGCTGTCTGCTCCTCTGACAGTGATGGTATTCCCGAAGATATTCTGGCTGTCAACGCCAGTGGAGTCTATCCCGTCAGCGGCGCTTCCGTTGGTCTCAATGGTATTATTGATAATGGTGATATTGCCCCGGCCCCCCGTGAGATAAATGGCGAAGGCATTGCTGCCGTTGGTCTTTAACGTGCTGCCGGAAATAGTGATATTCTGACCGGTGTCGATTGAGATGGCGTAACTTGAAGAGCCAAAGGTAGTGATTGATACATTCTGGATAGTCATATTTTCCGCATTTTTAATATCGAGCGCAGGCGAGCTTCCTGCCGTCTGATTCTGCTGATTGATGACGCAGTTCTTTATCGTGATGTTGGAAAACCCCAAGGAGTTGTTGAAAGCAGACCCCCAATACCCTGATGAATAATTGATGGATTTTCCTGCGCAATCAAAAACAATATCCTCTCCGGAAAGGGAGAAACACGTCTGGGCTGCGCTGACATCCTGCTGCAGGGTGAATGTTGTCTGGTTTAGGGAGAGGTTGCCGCAGGAAGAAACATTGGGACCAGGGGTGATTATTGCAGACCTGCTCCACACCAATGAGCCGTTCGATGAGCTGTCATTAGCAATGATGGAGACGTTGATCTTGTCTGTCTCGTTAAAGTTTCCGAGAGAAAAGTTTGAGGTGAGAACTGTGCCATTGGCAACTCCCTGGAATGACTGGTTAAATTTCGGAACCTGATTTACATACCAGGTGATATTTACTGAGCCAGTATCGTTGTCCTGGTCACTGTAAGTGGTGTTGACTTTGATGCTGTCAATCTCGCTTGGAGTGGAAATGTTAAGCGCAGGGGAAGCCAGTGCGGGAGGGGCATTGCCAATCGTCAGGGGAATGCTGGCATTTGTCAGGGAATACAGCTGGCCGTCTGTTGCGTTGACTGTAACGTTAATCACTCTGCCCCTTGTGAAATTCAACGGGCCAAGGGTTGCGTTAAGGACTGAGCCGTTGCTTACCCTGCTGAATGTCCGGTTATAGATATTAGTATTGTTTGAGAACCAAAATATAAACACATCTCCCTGATTGGCATCAGGGTCGGAATAATTCACCTGCGCCCTGATTACGTCTGTTGATGAGGGGGAGCTGGTGTTGAACGCCGGAACGGAGACCGAGGGCTTTCCGTTCGCTGTAATCTGGGTGCAGCTTGAGCCCTGGCATGCGCCGTAACTGCGGTTAAAGTTTCCGTCTGCAAGAGTGGCATCGCAGGGATCGTTAGCGGCGCAGCTCGAGCCGCAGGAGCTGTTGACCAACGTTCCTGAGGAAGAATTGCATACATTGCCTCTTCCGTCAATGATGCACTGAGGTGTCCCTGAGCTGTCACAAATGCCATCCTGGCTCCATCCTGAGCCGTTAACCGGGGAATCACATGCCCATCCGGAAACGCAGCTTGGCTGGAATGCTGCTGCTGAGATATCTGCGATGGAGCATTCGTTATCTTTGCAGTCAAAGCTTACTGCAGAGGTTGTGGCAGGCTCGATGCAGGAATTATCTGCGCAATAGCTCCATGCCTTGGGGCTGTAGCTGGAATTTATTGAAGCGTTGCATATCATCGCTTCTGTGCCGCCGGAGCAGCCTGCTGTCTCATTGCCGCTGTGGAAATCTCCCAAAGAGCCCCCAACAATGCCCAAGCCATATTCTCCTGCCACAAGAAGATTGCCTTCGCACCTGCTGTTGTTTGTGCAGATTCCCTGGGAGTTGTTGGAAAGGTCGCAGGATTTCCCTATGTAGGATGCGCAATCCCTCGTCTCATTCTGGCAGGAGTCAGGGGTATTGTCGGCCGTTGTATCGACGCAGGCATCAAGGCCAAAATGCTGGCTGCAGTTAAGGCCGAAGGCGCATGTTGCATTGATGGAAACCCTGAAGTAGCCGGTAACAATTCCAAAATTATTAGAGGTATCATTGCAGAAAAAGGTTACATTATGAAATGCTGTGGAGACAGAGACATTGGTAAAATTGTAGTAAGAGCTGTTTACAGCGCTCATCGTGATATTTCCCTCGCTGTCCAATGCCATTTTGCATGCGCTCCCTGCCTCATTCAGGGAAATGTTGAAGTCGATCTGCCTTAGCGTGTAGTTCCTGTGCGTTGGCGAGATGACAGAGACAGTAGGTGTGCTTAAATCAACCTGACCCCCGATGCTGTAATTGCTGAAATGAGTAACATTCAAGATGACCGTCGCAGCAGTAAGGCCGGTAAAGTTCAGGCAGAGCGGGGAGGTGGTTAAATCACACGTTCCACCGTTGTAAAGAATGGCGGGATTGGCAAAGCCCCTGTCCCCTAGGTTAAAGAATGTAAGGTTTGCTGAGCTGTTGAATATTCCATTCCCTGCTGAAGCATTAACTGTGATAGAATTATTTTTGATGATAATATCATTGCTGAAATTTGTTCCTGAGCCGTTGATGACGGTGAAAAAAGCGATTTCCCCAAATTCGGATGACCTTATGGCAAACAAGCCGCCATAATTGGTGAAGTTGTATCTCTTTATGGGCTGGTCAATCAGGGTGGTAAGGTTTATCTGGGAAACTCCGGGAGCACTTATCATAGGGGTGAGCATCAGGTCAAAGCCGGATATATTGGAGAACGTGTTGTTCGAGAAATTATTGAACCTCGGGACAGGCCCCCCATCTGAGGTCGGCTTCGGGTCATAGATGATATGGATTGCGTCCCCTCTTGAGAAAGTCACATTGTTTTTTGAAAAGCTGTTTGCAAGCGAGCTTTGGTTGATGTAAAAGGCTGCGTTAGTGCTGTTGAGGATATCCAGGGAGTTGTTCTCGGCCATATTGTATGACGCATCAGAAATCATGATACCGGATGATGTCCATCCTTTTGTGATGATTACATTTTTCAATACTTTGGTAAAGTTTGAGGCTGCAAGGATATAGACTGCGTGAGATGAGTTCCCTTCGGTCGTAATGTTGTTAAAGATTATAGTTGTGTTAAAAGATGAGGCATCAAGCTGTATGCCGAACGATGCTTTTCCGGCGGTGGTGATATTGTTCCCGTCAAGGGTGTTGTTGGAAGAGCCAGTGATGTAAACAGCAGGCGCCGAGGCTGCGACAGTCGTAATGTTGTTGTTAAGGATGATGTTCTGTCCCGAGGAAGAATCAATATAGATTCCGGGGCTCCCTCCTGAAGCGGTGATGTTGTTGTTCTGAATCAGGTTTGTCCTTGAGGATGAAGTCAGGTAAATCGGGTAAGAAATTAAAGAAGCAGCAGTGAATGAGCTGTTGCTGATGGATGCATTGTTTGCTCCAGACAACTGAACGGCATATGAGGAGCCCTGACCGGAGGTCTTGATGAAGGTGCAGTTCCTGATCGTTGTCCTGTTTACATTGCTGACGGTGATGCCATTACCGTTAGCTGCAGTTGCATAAGTGATGGAAAAATTGTTGCAGTCAAGCGTAACATTATTGGCGGAGATTGTGAAACAGGTGTCAGTATCAGTGACTGACTGAAGGAGGTTATAGGTGACGTTCTCACGGTTTAGCGCTCCGCATTCTGCAACACCCTGACCTATTCCGGAGCCCGAAAGGTTGGAGACAACGTAACGATTAGAAAGCTCATACGCTACGAGCCCATTCCTTACGACGACCGAGCCTGCCCCCAATTCCGAGTCCGTCCAGACCGTCCTGTTCGGGCATTTTGGGAAAACTTCCCCTGTGCTGTTTGCTGTTCCGCATGCATACACGCCAAGCTGGAGGGTGTTGGGGACGTAGAGCGTGTGATTCTTGGGGACAGCTCTCTGGTCAACAAATGTCCAATTCACGGCAGTGCTGAAGTTGTTTGCGTCAATGGTAAGGTTGGAAATGTCAACATCCCAGCTTGAGAAGTTTGCGATAATCTGGAGCCGAAGGCCAAACGTCGGGTGGGTAAAGTTTAAGGTCTGATTATGGGTTATATTTGTTCCGTTGATGACGGAGGAGTTCACTGAGCCGTTCACGAGGTAGAGGCTTGTCGGCGAGGTTTTAGAGTGGTTGAATGCATAGATGCTGGCAACTGCGACACCGACACAGTCTGTGCCCGAGCATGTGCCTGCTGCCTTATTGAAATTGCCGTCTGTCAATGAGGAGTCGCAGGGATCGTTGTCTGAACACTCCATGCCAACACCGCAGCCATTTTTGAAGATAGTTCCGGCAAAAGGGCCCGAGGTAGCATTGCAGATATATCCGGAAGCTGCGCACCCATAGGTGTTAAATCCAGAGGTCACTGAGCAAATCCCGTCCTGGGCAAACCCTGATGAGCCAAGGCTGCTGTCACAGGCCCAGCCTCCGCCCGTGGCATTACAGTCGCCGAATACTGCCGCATCACTGACATCCGACGTTGAGCAGGATTGATCGATGCAGTTAAGGGAAACAATCCCGCTTGCAGGATCCGTGCATGATGAGTCGAGGCAGAGATCACCGCCCTGAGGGTTGTATCCCGTAGAGATATTGCAGACCATCATCTCTGATGCAGGGGAGCATGATGAATTTTCATTGCCGCTGTGGAAGTTTACTGAAGAACCGCCAGTTATGCCTGTGCCATACTCCCCGGAGATTACGAGGTTTGAGCAGGTTGCAGAGGTTGCACCGTTGTAGGCGCAGAGCCCTGATGTCGGGCCGGTGGCATAGTTGCAGGAAGCGCCGATATGGGAATCAAGGCATTGGTTAGCGCCATGGCAGAAATCCGACCCATCAAGCGTGTTAGAGCTGTCAGTATCAATGCACGTGTCAAGGCTGGCATTTCCCCCTCCCTGGCAGGTTGAGCCGAGGCCGTCTGAACCGCATGCTGTCCCCCCTGCATGATTGTAAGCATATTTTGTGATATTTCCAAAAGTGAATTCCTGGACATGGTCCCCGTGGGTTTCAACCTTGACAATGTGATACGCTGAACTGCTGCAGCTGAAGTCAACAACTTTTAAGGAAGTTACTGGAAGGCTGTTTCCGAATGTTTCGCTCCAGGCTGCCTCGGTGCCATTGCTGAGGACGAAGAAAACATTGCCTGATGAATAATTTGTGCCGTTGTTCCATACGGTGAGATTACCGCATTTCAGTTCCCTGAGATAGAGGTCGTCTTCCGAGGAGAAATTGTCAACGTAGACCTGGCCAAAACTTGTGCTGTTGACTGCAGTGATCGTGAGGTTTGCTGTGCCGGAAACATTAAACTCTGTCGTCCAGTTTCTTCCAATGATAGGATAACTCTTCAGTGTGATGATGGTGAGGGAGAGATCATATGTCTGGTTTGACAACGAGGGGATGATCCATTCGATATAATCAATCCTGCCGTTATTGTTTTCATCAAATGCTGTGAAATTTACCTCTTCCCTTGAGCCGTTTTTCATCCAATACAGATGGATGCCTGAAGAGGCATATTCGCCGGGGAGGTAAGTGAAAGCCGTAATGTTTTCATAGTGGATGTCTGAGCTGATGATAATGCGCTTGCCTGACTCTGACAGATTGAATTCCTCGGCAACCGGAGCTTCCGTGAAATAAGTAATCTCGGCTTCTTTAATCCCCTCGGCAATCGTCAATACTGGGGGATGGGCATTTTCGCCAGGCTCTTCAAGATTAGTTGTGGGGGTGGGGATGAGATTAGTGGAGGGAGTGGGGAAGGAGTTAGTGGCGTGATTAGTTGTGGGGGTGGGGATGAGATTAGTGGAGGGAGTGGTGATTGGAGCTAATGGGGCGTTGAGGATGGCAAATCCGACGAGGTCTGATTGGATGAGCCATTCAAAAAATCGGGTTATAATGCCTTTCTGCCCTCTTTGGGCAACAACAAATCCTGTAATCCGGTTTTTCTCGTTTTCAACATCACGCAATTGGGTGTTAAGAGATTTCAGAGCTTCAATTTCCGTCGGGTCATTTTTAATCTTTCCCCTTTTGGTTTCAATAAGCATCTCCTCCCTGGATTCAAGCCTGGCCAAATACTTTTCGGCATTATAGAGCGAGAGGTTTTTAGTCTGGCCCTGCTCGCTGACAAATACTGATTTAAGATTCATGAATCCAGCAGTATCAATGACTCTTGAGGTATCAATCACTTTGGATGTATCAATCACTTTGGATGTATCAATGACTCTTGAGGTATCAATGCTGCCCTGAGTCAATTCTCTGACGGAGATGTTCTCAGCCCCGTGCGCCAGGCTCATCGTGAGGTTTATGACTTTCCTGGTGGAATTAACTCTTGTAACCCATTTCACCGGCTCATTGACCCTTACCTTGGGTTTTATGGGAGTTTGGGTGACCGATACCTGAGCCGGGAGGAGCGGCTTTTCAGCAACCTCAATATCAATTATTCCTGAAGTGGCATTAAAAAAGCCGTCTGAGGCAGTAAAAAATGTTGATGCTTTGCCGAGGAAATCCTTATCAGGGATGACGGTGATGTTCCCCTGGTAAAAAGAAAAGCTGATATTTTCTGCAGGATAAGCATAGTATACCAGCGCATCGGAGTCTGCATCGGCAAAGAAATCATTAAGGCTTAACGTGATGTTTTCGTTTTGGTAGAGCGACACATTAGAGATGTTCTTTTGGAGCAGAGGGGAATTTTCTGATACGTTATAGCTTTCGGCCATTTTGTAAGAGATGCTGTCAAGGATGAGCGAGCCAATTGCCAAAGAGACAACAAGAGAGTATCGCGATTCGTTAAACTCCAGGCCGCTGCACGTTTCCATGCATGCAAGGCTGAATCTCTCCAGCTCATCCGCAAAATGGGCTTCCGCAACTGCGGAGGAAATCCTAATATCGGACTTCGGGATGCTCAGATTGACATCGTAAGAGATAAGGATTGGCTCAATGAGATTGTCTTTCTTTGCGCTGAATCTTCCGGAATACAGGTAGAACGTATCATTCCAGGAGCCACTGGCTTCGAGGCCCGCAAAACTGCAGCAGTCAGCATTTCCATAGCACTCTGCCGAAACATTGTTCACTTTCCATAGTGCGCAGAAGTTCTCATCAGGGACTGAAGAGCTGTTGTCTAATCCTGCCCTTTGCTTCAAGCCGAATTTAAATATATCATTTGCTGATTGAACTGGCCCTGAGCCGATAAGGGCAACAGATAGGTTTTCAATCTCTCCGGTGAGGGGGATCTTTTGCTGCGGGAGGGAACTGATTCCAGCAGCAATGCCGGGAATTTCCTGCAAAACTGTTTCTGTCTTCAAGCCAGCTTCAGTATCAAGGAGCAGATAAAGCCTGCCGGCCTTTTCGAGGTAGATTTTTGCTCCGGCACCTTTTGAAAGCCTTCCGCTGACTGCAATGTTCGTTATCATTCCGTGGCTGGCCGGGGCCCAGAGGAATGAGGATGACCCGTTGAGGGAGAGGTTTAAGGAATCCTCAAATCCATTCTCTATGCTTATGACTGCAAATCCGGTGTGCGCCGGGCTGATAAAAAAAGCTGAGAGGCTGAGAAGCAAGAGCATCAATATTATAGGGGCGGTGTTAACGAGGAGTTCCTTTTTCTCTTCTAGCAGCGATTTTGATGCTCTGATTACTGACGATGCGCTGCGGCTTAAAATTCCCTGAGCGCCCGCCAGGGATTCACCCTCTTCCAGACCATACAACGCCATTTTTGCGGATACAATCCATCCTTCCCTGGTTTTTCCCTCAATCTTCTGGTTCAGGAGATGATGGTATGCTTCCTGGGAGATGCTTCCCTTCCTGAAAGATCGTTTAATCCGGCCAATGTCGTCCTCAAGAACTCCGACCCATCGGCGATACTGCTGTTTTTTGGAATCTGCGCTGCCAAGGATATTTTCACAATAGGCAATCCATTGCATCCTGGTTTTGCCGTCAAGATTTTCCTGGAGAATCTGATCATAGTTCTGCTCTGATAGAATCCCTTTGCTGAGATGAGACTGCAGTTTTTCTTTTTCCTGAAGCAAGGCTTCCAGCAGCCTTGCATAGCTCTTTCTGGCATTATCGGCATTTTTCCCTGAGAGCCTGAGCTCCCTTATGCCTGCGCTGATTTCCTTAACTTTGCTGGATTGTTTCATCGCTTATACTTTTTCTTTGCCTGCTGATATGTCGCCCAGACTGTCTTGTAGTCCCGCTTTAGATGCCCTGCAATCTCTGTAAAAGAAAGCCCATGAGAATCCCTGAGATAATGAACGATAGACTCAAGCATGCCTAATCTCTCCGAGAAAATGCTTAAGGGGATGGAAATTTCCTCTTCCTTCTTCTCGATGAGGCCCTTGACCTCGACTTCCATCAGCAAACGCTTCTTCCTGACACTAGCAAGAACTCTGTCTACATCCGTCTCCATGCCTTCTTTTGAAGCCAAGAGTTCTTATTCTATGGGATTTGTTTATAAAGATATTGGTTATTTATGGTATATAGTAAGAAGATGGGAAGATATAGGGGTTAGAGACTCGTCGCAGATGATAGGAAGTTTTTCTTGGTTGTTCTTATCTAATAGGATTGATGCTTGGAAAGGGGATATTTATACCTCGAAGAGTGAGGGTAAGGGGGAAGAAATGGGGGTTAGTGGGGGGGGAGGGATGTGGGGGAAGAAATTTGTGTTTCAGGGGAGAGGGGGGAGCCATGCAACAAAGAAGGGCAAAGATTGCTGCACTCTAATTTTAGATATCATCCATCTTAGGGTCAAATCCTTTGAAGTATGATCTTGCCTGCTCGAGATGAGGGTTTTCTGTGAAACCAATGCTTCTGGTGAATTCCAGGATACTGAGCTTCTTCTGCGTTCCCCGGGAGGCATACTGGAGCAGCAGGGCTATTAGGGGGTTGTTTAAGGCTATGTCAAAATCGGCCGCTACTTCAATCCAGCCTTTCTTCGCTGAGCTCAGAAGCATCGTTGACCTCATGGCATTTTGGGCGCCATAGGTAAGGAAGAGGCGGTTTTTCAGGCGGTCAATCTCCTTGGAAAATTTATCTGTCTCCTCAACCTTCACCTGGTTGAAAGAAGAGGTTCCTATCGCACTGAGGCCTTCAATCCTGGCGGCCTGCAAAAAAGCATCCTTGCATGAGCGTTCCCTGATGAGAATTTTTACAGAAATGCCTGCGGGCTTTACGCTGAGACCAACTGAAAGGCTAGGGTATTTCTTCCCCATCAGAGAAAAGGCTTTCTTTGCTGCATCCGCATAAGCGCTGAACTGGTTAGTTTTTCTTCTCAGTTCGTTTTCAAGGCCATCTTTCAGCCTTATCAACTCGGCAAGCTCTTTCTTAAACAGCGATGGTGAGAAGCTTTGCGCCATAAGGGGGTTTAGGAGATTCTATTATAAAAAGATATTGGATAAAACTTCTACATCAGAAAAATATAGATAATTGCAGTAGTTATGCTACATTTGCCGCAATTATTCAAAAGAAATCCGACCACCTCCCGTCACAGACGGGGGGATTACTCGCTCCCTTCGGTCGCTCGGGTCGGATTTCTGAGAAGGCAAATATTCCCAATGGCTAATCGAGAGTCAACCACCAGTCAGAGACTGGTGGAATATTTGCATTTAATACTCGAATGGTGTTGTAAAGGGGATTGATGTAAATCCCTATTGTGTCCCCCAATCAACGCACTTCCCCATAACTGCAGTTTTAGGTTGCAATGTGCGAAAATTTCAACAACAAAGGGCTCGACGGTCAAAATTTCCTCTGTGGAAATTTTGCCCTGCTCGGGCACCCCGTAAGGGACAAACCCCCGCCCTCGCCTCGCCGATGTTGTTGAAATTTTCTTTTGGGAAAAATACCTCCCCTTTATCCCCCTAAGACCGTTATCTTCCCCCTCAGGAATTCCCTTTCTTTGTAGATGACGTCAAAGTAAGTATACGTGCCCGGCTCTTCGAACGTCAGGTTTGCTGATTCGCCGCTGAAGAATTTTGGTGTCCTGAACCTGTTGTTGTGGGCAAAAAACTGGTGGTAGATTCCCTCTTCACGCCACATGTCATCATTCTGCCAGATAACCCTGTCGCCTTTTCTGATCGTAATTTCCTGGGGGTCGAGACGGAAATTTTTTATTACGACATTGTGCGTTGCACCATTGAAGGAGCCTTCCGGAGCGAGAAGGTCGGCGTCTTCTCCAGGAAGTGCGGGCTGATCGCTGAGAACTGCTGCCCGATTTGATGGGGTGGTCTGCGTCCTGCCACAGGCCTGTATGAGAGCTACTAATAAAATCAAGAGTAAGGCGGTAAGAGGAGATATTTTTCTTTCCATCCTGCTTAAATCGCCATTAGGGAGATGAGATATATAAGATTTTAGGTGATGGAATATAGGAATTGGAAAGGTAAGGGTTACGTTGATGATTGGAACGTGGGGGGGTTAGTTGGAAATGATTTGAGAAATTGATTCAGAAGGATTGGGGGCCAATTCCAAACCTATAAAAACTGCCAAGCTCTCCATCTGATATGGAGGAAAAAATACTTTTTCCGTTCTCAGAGATCAGAAAGGCGCAGCATGAGCTCATTCAGGACATTGCCGGCTGTGTGAGGGAAAAAAAGCATTTTCTGGGGCATGCACCCACCGGGCTCGGAAAAACTGCAGCAAGCTTAAGCGCAGTCCTTGATTTTGCCATCGCCAACGGCCTTAAAGTCTTCTTCCTCACCTCGAGGCATTCCCACCATCACCTCTGCATCGAGACCTTACGGGCAATCCGGAAAAAGTTTGACATGGAACTAAGCGCATGCGACCTTATCGGAAAGCACGGGATGTGCCTCCAGGAAGGGATCCGGGGGCTGCCGAACAACGATTTCATGGAATACTGCAAGAGCCTCAGGGAAAAAAGGCAGTGCACGTTCTTCCTGAACACCAAAAATACTATGGGGCTGCCTTCGCTCGGAGCCGAACAGACTATCAGCAAGTCCCAGCAGATCGGGCCGGTGCATGTTGAGGATTTCATCAGTTTGTGCAGGCAGGAAAAAATCTGCCCCTATTACACTGCAGAGATGGCGGCAAAGAAAGCGCACGTCATCATCGGGGATTATTTTTACCTGTTCAGCCCGGCAATACGGAAAGCGCTCCTGCCAAAGATCGACTGCGCGCTGGAGAAAAGCATCATCATCGTAGATGAAGCCCACAATCTTCCCAAACGCTGCCGTGAGCTCTTAAGCTATGAGCTGAGCTCAGTCATGGTTGACCGGGGCATCAAGGAAGCGATTAAATTCGGCATCGCAGACATCGAAAAGATTTTCAGGAAATTAAGTAGTGTCTTTGAGAAACTCGGGGAAGCCCTTGAGGAAGGGCAGCAGGAGATTCTCATCCAGCGTGAGCAGCTCTCTGCGCTTATCAGCGAAGCAGCGGAATATGATGCGCTTGTCGAGATGCTCGATGATGCCGCAGCTATCGTCAGGAAAGAACAAAGGATCAGCTATCTCGGAAGCATCGGAGAATTCCTGCGGGCATGGAAAGGGGAGGATTCTGGATTTGCAAGGATATTCCAGATGAAGCAGGGAAGGCAGGAAATCTTTTTCACGGTGCTCTACCAGTGCCTTGACCCCAGCCTTGTCAGCAGAGAGGTCATTGATTCGGCTTACAGTGTTTTATGCATGTCCGGGACACTCCTTCCGACAGAGATGTATGCAGACCTCCTTGGGTTCAGGAATGCCAAGCAGGCCACGTATCTATCGCCGTTCCCGAAACACCACCGGCTGAGCCTGGTTGTTCCGGAGACAAGCTCGAAATATGCGAGAAGAAGCGAGGGGGAATTCAAGAAAACCGGAGCGCTTGCGGCGGATATCGCAAACTCAATCCCGGGAAATGTGATGATGTTTTTCCCAAGCTATGACCTTCGGAATAAAGTCTATCCCTATTTCCAGGAAGCCTGCAGGAAAAAAATCCTGATTGAGCAGCCCGGCCTGAGCAAAGAAGCAAAACATCAGCTGCTTGAGGAGTTCAAGGCGCATCACCGGGACGGGGCAATACTGCTGGCCATCGCTTCCGGCTCTTTCGGCGAGGGAGTGGACCTGCCCGGGGCGTATCTGAAGGGGGTTATCGTCGTCGGCTTACCGCTTGAAAAGCCTTCCCTGGAGGTCAAGGAACTTGTCAATTACTATGAATCAAAGTTCGGCAAAGGGATGGAGTATGGCTATATCTTCCCTGCGATCATCAGGACAATACAAAATGCCGGGAGGCTTATCAGAAGCGCCACCGACAAAGGAGTTGTTGTTTTCCTGGACGAGCGGTATGCTTCACAGGGAATACTTGACTGCTTTCCTGCAGAATACGACATAGAGGTGACGCAGGATTACAAGGGGGAGATTGAAGCGTTCTTTAAGAAACATTTTCCGGAAGGGCCGGAAATCAAGGGAAGTTAGAACCCTGAAATGCAGGTATTAAGCTCCGTCGAAGAAAAAAATAGACTGCATTTGGAAAATCCCAACAACATCGGCGAGGCGAGGGCGGGGGTCGCCCCATCGGGGTGCCCGAGCAGGGCAAATTTTTCTCAGAGAAAAATTTGACCGTCGAGCCCTTTGTTGTTGGGATTTTCTTTTACAGTTTAATCCATACTCCAAAATGAAATCTTTATATAGTTGGATTGATTCATACGCTTATGCAAATCCAAAAAGAGACGCTGATGCGGTTTTGGACGGAGCATTTCAAGTTCTCTCCCCGGGAGATACTGGCATTTTCTGAAGTCAAGAGGGAGCATTTTATCTCTGCTGAAATGAAGGGGTTTGCCTACGATGACAGGCCTCTGCCGCTGCTGCGGGGAAAGACAATCTCACAGCCAACAACCGTGATGATAATGACTCATGCATTAGAGCTGGAGGCAGGAGATAAAGTGTTTGAAGTTGGGACGGGCTCCGGTTATCAGGCGGCAATCCTTGCAAAAATTGTCGGCCCGAAGGGGAAGGTTGTCAGCACCGAGGTCATCCCGGAGCTGGTCAATTTTGCACGGGGGAACCTAATGAAGACCGGTGTGAGGAATGTTGAGATCTTTGAGGATGATGGCAGCAAAGGAATTGCCCCTGAAGCCCCTTTTGACAAAATCATCATCACTGCTGCATGCAGGGAATTTCCCAAAGAACTCTTGGGGCAGCTCAAGACGGATGGAATCATCCTCGGCCCTGTGGGTGATGCACGTGAGCAGGAGATGGTAAGGGGCATCAAGCGGAAAGACGGGACAATCGCTTTGGAATTTCTCGGGCAGTTCCTGTTTACGCCGATGTATGGAAAATATGGGTTTGAGGTATAAAAATAAGGCCATTGACTTTGTTAGGAGAAAAATTAAAGGATAAAAAGAGGCATTAATGAAATTTAAAGAAGGGGATGGGGAGTTTAATTTAGGTAGGCACACCACAGGTATAAATGGGATTGAGATACTTCAGGAGTTTATTGAGATTATTGATGGAAAAAGAAGGCATTATTATTGTTGCAGAATAGGTTCAAAACAACATGGAAAAAGAGAAAATAGGTCTCGTGGAAAAAATAATGTTTATAATAACCTTATTTGCAATAATCTTACAGATATTTCCACCGAAAACTGCAAAAGACCAACAAAACAGCTTAATATATTTTTTAGCCATCTTAGGATATGTAAGCTTTTTGTATGGCTCTGTTTGGATTTCAAATAAAGTTAAATTTTATATTAATCAGGTGAATAAAAACAAAAAGGATATTGAGGATATAAAAGATAAAATGGACGAAGAAAAAAGACTTTATGAAATAGAGAAGAGAATATCAATATTAGAAGCATTTAGAAGAAACAGAAAGGCATTTGCTATCGACCCAAAATGGGTTTTCATGGGAATCCTTATAGTCCTATTTTATCTTTATTTGAGGTCTTTGGGTTTTTTTAAGTAAAACTTCACCCTTTCCACCTTCTCATCAGCAGGCTGTTTCCGACGACAGAGACGGAGCTGAATGCCATCGCAGCGCCTGCGATGATCGGATTTAGGAGGAAGCCAGTAAACGGATACAGGATGCCGGCTGCGATCGGTATCCCTAAGGTGTTGTAGCCAAACGCCCAGAAGAGATTCTGCTTGATCTTTTTTATGGTGTAGGAGCTCAGCTTAATTGCAGTGACCACATCACGCAAGTCGCTTTTTATCAACACTATCTGGCCAGTCTCTATGGCAACGTCTGTCCCGGCGCCTATCGCTATGCCGACGTCTGCCTGGGCAAGGGCCGGAGCATCATTGATGCCGTCGCCGACCATCGCAACTACATTGTTCTGGGACTGGAGCTTTTTGATCTCTTTTTCCTTGTCCTGAGGGAGGACTTCTGCGAGAACCTTGCTGATTCCAACCTTGGAAGCGATTGCTTTTGCAGTTCTTTCGTTGTCTCCCGTGATCATAATGGTTTCAATGCCCAGGCTGTTCAGGGAGCGTAATGCCTCCTGCGAGCTCTCCTTCAGGGTATCGGCAACCGCAATGAGGCAGGCTGGCTTTTCATCGACGGCAAGAGCAATGGTGGTCTTTCCTTCGCCTTCGAGCTTCGCAATCTGCTCTTCAGCCCCCTGAGGAAAAGAAATTTTCTTCTGCAAGAGGAATTTCGGGCTGCCTGCGAGCAGGGAATGGGTTTTGTGCTTTGCTATAACGCCTTTTCCCGGGACTGCTGAAAAGGAGGATGCATCAGGAACAATCAGTTTCTCAGATTTCGCTTTTTTCATTATCGCTTCAGCCAACGGGTGCTCAGAGCCTTTTTCTGCGACGGCAGCATAAAAAAGAAGCTCCTGCCGGTTGAGACTTGAGCCCAATGGGATAATATCAGTTACCGACGGCTCGCCTTTTGTCAGTGTGCCGGTCTTATCAAAAACAACAGTTGTAATCTTATGGGCAGTCTCCAATGCTTCGGCATTCTTGATGAGGATGCCATGCTCAGCGCCTTTTCCTGTGCCGACCATGATGGCTGTCGGCGTCGCAAGCCCGAGAGCGCAGGGGCATGCAATGATAAGGACCGAGATGAAGATGACCAATGAAAACAAGAATGGTGTGGGGGATAACGAAAGCCATTGCGGCGCCATGAAGTTCCAGAACAAAAATGAGATGACAGCTATCGCTATTACTGCGGGCACAAAAATCCCTGAAACTTTGTCAGCCAGCCTCTGGATAGGGGCTTTCGAGCCCTGCGCATCCTCAACCAGCCTGATGATCTGGGAAAGCATCGTCTCATTGCCGACTTTTGCTGCCCTGACTTTCAGGAGCCCGTGCTTGTTGATGGTTGATCCGATAACAGCATCATCCATCCCTTTCTTTACGGGAATGCTCTCGCCAGTGACCATAGACTCGTCAACAAAAGAAGCGCCTGAAGCGACAATCCCATCCGTCGCAATCTTCTCTCCGGGCTTTACAAGGAAAATGTCTCCCACCTGAAGCTGATCGACGGGGATTTCCACTTCTTTCCCGCCCCGTATGATGACGGCAGTCTTTGCCTGCAGCCCGATGAGCTTCCTGATCGCCTCCGATGCTTTTCCCTTGGTGACTGCCTCAAGGTATTTGCCAAGAAGGATGAATGTGATAATCACTGCCGCAGTGTCATAATACATCGCATCGCCAAATGTTGAAGGGAAAAAAGTCCCTAACGAGCTGTAGACATAGGCAGCCGAAGTCCCGATTGCGATAAGGGAATCCATATTAGCAGATTTATTCATCAATGCGATGTAAGCGCCGGTATAGAAACGCCTTCCTAGAATCAGCTGGACAGGCGTTGTCAGGATAAAAAGAATGTAGTGATTATAGGGGAGCATTATTTTAAACCACTGCGGAAAAGAGAGGATAAAAATTGGGATGCTTAAGATAAACCCAAAGATAATCTCTTTCTTGAGCCTTCCGATCTCCTTTGCCCTTGCTTCCTTTTCCCTGTCCGCAAGCTGAGGAGACAGCTCGACGGGCTCATAGCCTGCTTTGGCTATCGCTTTTTTTATCTCATCCGGAGATGCCTTTGATGAGTCAAATGTGATGACAGCATTCTGGCTGGCAGACAGCTCTTTTGAGATGATGCCCTTGACAAGATTCAGGGCATCGCCAACCGTTGAGACGCAATGAGGGTTATCCATCCCAACAACCTTAAGCCGGAGCTCGCTGAATCCGCCTTTGCTACCGGCATTCCCCTTTTCCTGCCCCATCCCCTGCCCACCCTGCTTAGGTTCCTGAGCATTTCCCTGCTCAACAACCTTGTAGCCCGTTTTGATGATAGCAGCTTTCAGCTTAGGCTCATCAGTTTTTTCCGGGTCAAAAACAATCGTGGCTTTTTCGGACGCAAAGTTCACCGTGCCAGTCTTTACCCCCTCCGTCCTGCCGAGCGCTTTTTCAATATTTGCGGCGCAGGAAGCGCAGTGCATCCCGCTGATTGACAGTGTTATTTTTCTGGAGGATTTATCTGCCGCTGCCAGCTCACCTGATCCGGACCTTGACATGCTCTTGGCAGGATTTATCATGCTCCGATTTTTTGAGTGTTTCATCTCTTCCCCCCTTTTTGGTGCGGGATTTTCCCGGCAAGCCTGTCTTTGAGATACCAGCCGACTGCTCCGGCGGCAATCAGGCCACCAACTGCCCAGAAATAAATCTGGAATTGCCGGAGCTGCTGGAAAGGAGTGCCTGCGATGATGAGCCCGGCATTAAGCAGCAAAAGCTTAGGAGAGATACATTTTTTTGTGAGGTAGAGCCACAGGGTTATGATGAAAATTGCCAACGCAACCGTCCACATCGGAACAGCGATTTCAGTAAGGAAGAGCAGAGGCATCCCCGCTACCGTAATGCCGATGATGCTCAGCAGCGAGATCAGGCCTAAGCAGATGCTATGGCATATCTGCCACGAGCCCATGATGCTTGCAGCGCTTGAAATGCTGCCAGCCCATCCAACCAATTTTTCTTTTATAAGTTTTATCATGTTTTTTCCTCCAAAATAGTTGTATTTTCCAGTCCTGCAACCCCGATACACCTTATCTTACCTCCCGCATTACTCGTGCATCATACTCATCTATCTTGTTTGGGTATCTTGTTGAGGTATCTTGTTTGGGTATCTTGTTGAGGTATCTTGTTTGGGTATCCTACTCCTTTTTCCTCCAGGGTATGCCTTTGCATTTGCAGTAATGCTTCTCATACTTTTCGACGTGGGCATCGATGAGCCTGAGGATAGGGGCGATGATGGTTTTATCGAGCGAATAATAACGTTCTTTTCCTTTCCTTTCGACAAGGACAAAATGCCGGTCAGCAAGCGCCTTGAGATTATGGGATGCTCTCGACTGCTCAAAGTTGAGCTTTTTGGAGAGCTGCGAGACATTCAACGGCCCTTTGCTCAGCAGGTTGATGATCTCCAGCTTTGCCGGCTCTGCCAGCGTCTTAAAAAAGCGCTCATATGAATTGCAAATCATATGATTAGAAGATCATATCTTATATTTAAATCTGACGGTTTTCATGGGGTGAAGGTTATCGGGAGGTGATTTCTATTGCTTCAATTTTACCATCACTCCCTCAGCTTCCGCCACAACAACCCCTGCATCATCAACCAGCCTTGATTTTGTGAGTATCTTCCTCTCCTGCTCCGCTACAATCTCTCCGACGGCAGTATAAGTTTTTCCCGTCAGCGCCGGCCTGTTGAGCCTTACGGAGAAAGAGCCGGTCACCGCATTCTTGTTAAGTTCAAACATCAGCCTTCCCATCGCTTCGTCCAGGACTGTGGCGACAATACCCCCATGCACAATGCCTTTATATCCCTGATGCTCCGGCTTTGGAGTAAAGGCTGCTTTGTATTGGCCGTTTTCTAGCCTGAAGTCCAGCTTTAATCCGACAGGGTTCTCTTTGCCGCAGGCAAAGCAGCGGTTGTTGTTGACAAATCCTATCATTTTAAGATTGATTTTAAGAAACCTTTTTATAGGTTCCTGATTTAACTATTGTTAAGAATTGTTTATTGATTGCTAACTGCATCGGAGGAAGCATGGAACGCTCTCAGGCCCAGCAGGCGGGACAGAAAACTCAACAGATGGAAGAGAAAACCGAGCAGATGGGAAATGAACACAAATCAGCCGAAGTTATTAATAAAATCACCAAAGATATGCTTATCGGGGATTTAGTCCAGTCTTACCCTGAAGCGATTGAGCCTCTGCTTGCTGAAGGGGTGCATTGCATCGGCTGCGGCGCATCCTATTTTGAGACGATAGAGCAAGGGCTGATGGGGCACGGGAGAAGCGCTGAAGATGCGGATGCTGTTGTGGAAAAGTTAAATGAGGCAGTTGAGGCAGCGAGGAAGGAAGCATCCAACCGGGAAGCTGGGGGGGATGGCAGTCTGTCCCTGACAGTCACCAAGGAGGCAGCTGAAAAAGTAAGGGATATTTTGAGCAAGGAAGGAGATGATGTATCAGGCATCAGGATTGCAGTCATTCCCGGCGGATGCGCAGGTTTTGAATACGAGTTCTCTTTTGAGAAGAAGCAGCAGGCTGAGAAGAAGGGACAAGCTGAAAATAGGGGGCAATCTGAAGATATGGATCAGGCGGATGATTTTGTCATCGAGGAAGGCGGCGTGAAGTTCTTTGTGGATGCTGCAAGCATGGATATGCTCAAAGGAGCAAAAATCGATTACATCGAGAACCTGCAGGCTTCCGGCTTCAAGATATCAAACCCCAATGCCAAGACAAGCTGCGGATGCGGACATTCTTTTGGGTAAGCTTTTAATGCTGAGCACTTTTCAAGACTTATGGACTCTATCCTCGAAGAATACACCAGCGCAATGATCACCGGAGGCTATAAGCCTCTGGCCAAAGCGGTGTTTAGGTTTGGCAAGGGCGGGAAGCAGCTTCTTGAGAGGATATCCTGCAATACGCTTGATAAGACAAAAAATGCACTGCTTGACCGTTTTGGAAAACTAACAGTTCTTTTTGATCAGTTGGTTACCGGTGATGAAGTTTATTTGGCTTTTGAAGACAGGTTCAAAGGGAGGTTTTTGGAATCGGCTGAGAAATATGCGAAGCTTGCAAAAGTCGCCATTGAGGAGATGCCGCTGAGGGTGCTGCACATCTTTGGGAACCATGCTGCCGGAACCCTGAGGATTCCCCAGCCTCTCGGGTATCTTGCGCTTACCGACAGGCTCTCAATCATCCAGGGGATCAAGGAAATTTCTGAGGGAGTATATACTGCGCTTCGGCTTGAGAACAATATGGCGGTTCAGGGCATTGATTTTGACCAGCAGATGTTCCTTGAGATTGCCCGGGAGGATGAGGCCTCTTTTTCAAAGGGATGCTATCCCGGCCAGGAAGTGATGGCAAGGGTGAGGAATCTTGGCAGGCCGGCCAGAAAGCTGGTGAGAATAGCTTATACCAAGATTCCTGAGAGGGTGACAATCAACGGCGCAGAGGTTGGAAAAATAACTACTTCAGGATTCTCCTATAAATTCGGGCGATTTTTGGCTTTTGCTGTGATCACCCATTATGACCTGCCTGCCGATGGCGGGGAGTATGTTTAGGGCCGTTAGTGCGGTTAGAGATGTTGTGCTGTTAGTGCGGATAGGGCTGTAGGGTGTGCAAAGATAATATGCCCACCTTTATCGAGGGAAGAAAGGAAAAGAATTTAGCGAATGGTTTATATACCGACGAATTTTTCTGGAACATATGGAGGAAGAGCACCAGCATAATCTTCATACGCCCGATGTACTGCCTACGCCATCTTCCCTCAATCTTCTGCAGCCAAAGAAAAAAAGACTCTTTGATTTTGAGGCCGGGCTGATAGTCATTTTTTCAATCGTGTTCCTCTTTATCGCTTTAGGGCAGCCATGGCAGCATAAGATTGAGCATGAGTTTCCAACATCGTATCTTGCGTCCGATGCATTTTTCCACCAGGCGATGACGCAATATGCAAAGGAAACAGGCGGGGTGAAATGGGCAGCTCCATGGTCTATCGGGGGCTATGAGGGAGTGTTAGACACCCATCCGCCATTGCTGTATCACCTCGCTGCGACACTCAGCATAGCTGCAGGAATTGAGGTTTTTGATGCGCTGCCTTTTCTAGCGGTGCTGTCTTTCCTCCTTGCGATCCTTGCAGCATATTTCATCTGGAGGCGGTCGAGCAAAAAGATCGCGATGCTTGCGCTGCCTGCAGGACTGCTGATGCTGTCCGCTAAGCTCACCCCGCTCATCTTCTGGGGATATTGGCTGCTGTTAGCGGGAATTATGACGATGCTGGCTGCTTTTTGGGCGATGGCCAAGTTTCATGAGGAACGCTCTGTGGCGCCTCTTGCGCTGTTTTTTTCTGCTACTGCATTAGTGCACCAGCCGGAATTCACCTGGGCAGGATTGTTTTTTGCCGGAATGATAGGATTTCATGTCTGGAAGGCAAAGAACATTGAATCGGGGCTTTTTAAAAAAATTATCCTGCTGGCTTTGCTTACCGGCATCCTCAGCTTTTATTCTCTCATGGTATTTTCCAAATCATTCCTCCTCTCTGAGGGGTTCAGAAGCACCTGGGATCCTGCGCAGTGGGCAGGAGGGTATCCTGAATTTAACCTCATCAACCTCGGCATCTTCGGGATCATTGCGCTGGCAGGGATTGTGTTTTTCCTCCTGTCCAAAAAAGAGCATATCCTTGCGCCGCTCATCTCGCTGTTCTGCTTTCTTTTAGGCTATCTCATCCTGCTGGGCTTCGGGAAGAGGGCGTATGCGCACCGGTTATTCTGGTTCATTTACCTGTCGTTCTTTTTTGGATTTGCCGCCTATAGCACAATAGGATTATTGCTGAAAAAAACCCCATCGCCGATAGTGTTCATCGCCTCTATCATCCTCATCGGAATTTTTGGGCAGTCTGTATTCGGGAACACCAACGTCGGGCAGGGGATCATGAACGCTTACGACTGGGAAGGGCTGCAGTGGATATCAAAAAACATCCCTAAAGAATCTGCTGTCCATTATTTTTACTCTGATGCGCTGACCCATAATGCGCCGCTCTATAACTCTGAGAGGGTTGCGTTCAACATCAGGGTGAAGCCTTACATCCAGGCGCTTCAGTCGAAGGAATTAAGGAGAGCCTATGAGTTCAACCTTGTTGACGGGTATCCAGTGTATCTCCATCCGAACGGCTTTTTTTCCTTCTGTTATTTTGACTTTAATCTCAAGCCGAAGAACAATTCTTATTCCTGCCTGGCGGAATATCAGCCCTATAATCCTGTGCCTCAGGAAGAGCAGCTCAAAGATTTATGCGCTGCGGAATATTATTATTTCGACAAGGCAGCCTCACAGCCTGCGCTTGCCCAGTATAATCTGGCAATCAGGGACATGCTGCTGAAAAATGAGTGGTTAAAGGAGGTTTATTCCAATCCGCTTGTGTCTATCGTAGAGAATACAAAACCGGGAGTTGACTGCTTTGGCAATGCTGCAACAGCTTAAGGAAGACGGGAAGAAGATAGGATTAGGGTTTGCAGCAGCTGCTATCCTCCTTCAAGCTGTTTTTTACAGGGGAAGTTTTTTTGTCATCTTTAAGATGAGCTTGTCGCTTTTCTGGCTTTTCGTTATTCCGGGATTTTTTCTGCTGTATCTTTTCCGGAAGGAAATGCCTTTCCTGGAGCGTTTTGTGATGGGAACTATCTTAGGCATGGCTTTTTTTGGCGTGATTGGCTATAATCTCAGGATTATTGGGATGGCAGCAATTTACCAGGCATGGCTGCTGCCGATCTTGGGAATAGGCATCGGGGCGTTTGCCCTGTCGAGAAGGGAAAAATCTGCGGAAAGCCCAGAGAAGAGCAACCATCACAGTTAGAAGTATTGGCATCCCGAGATTACATCTTAAATCCCAGCAATCTTTTTAAACAACGGGGGAATCTTTCTTTTCATGAAAACAATCTTGGTCACTGGCGGGGCAGGGTTTATCGGCAGCCATCTCTGCGAAGCGCTCCTGAAGAAGGGCAGCCATGTCATCTGCCTGGACAATTTCTTTACCGGGAGCCAGAGGAATATCAACCATCTTATGGGGAACAAAGATTTTGAGGTGGCCAGGCACGATATTATCCAGCCGATTGTTCTGGAAGTTGATGAGATCTATAATCTGGCATGCCCGGCGTCTCCGAAACATTACCAGTTCGACCCCATCAAGACGCTGCTTACTTCGACGGTAGGGATGTTCCATATGCTCGGGATAGCAAAAAGGTGCAGGGCAAAAATACTGCAGGCTTCAACATCTGAAGTCTATGGGAACCCTGCTGTGCATCCCCAGACTGAAAAATACCCGGGCAATGTCAATATGCTCGGGCCACGGGCGTGCTATGACGAAGGGAAGAGGGTGGCGGAGACCTTTATGATGGATTACCACCGTGAGCATAAGATTCCGATCAGGATCGTGAGGATCTTCAATACCTACGGGCCAAACATGGCGATGGATGACGGGAGGGTTGTGTCTAACTTCATCGTGCAGGCGCTCCGGAATGAGCCGATAACCATCTACGGCAAGGGAAAGCAGACCAGGAGCTTCTGCTTTGCCGCTGACCTCGTCGACGGAATGATAACCATGATGGACAATACTATTGATTTTATCGGCCCTGTGAATCTGGGGAATCCCCATGAGCTCACCATCCTTGAGCTTGCGGAAAAGATAATATCTTTAGCGGGCTCAACATCAAAGATTTCCTTCAAGCCGCTGCCTGAAGATGACCCTGAAAGGAGGAACCCTGATATCTCCCTGGCAAAAGAGAAGCTTGGATGGGAGCCAAAGGTAGAGCTGGATGATGGGCTGCGGGAGACAATCAGTTATTTCAGAAGGCTGCTGAAAAACTGATTCTTTTTTCGGATTGGGGGGTTTGGGGCTTTTTGTTTTGAGGGGAAATTCCTGATTTTCCTGAAGAAACGTATTTGTTTAGCATCTTCGAAACGCTCGACGGGAGATATGGATGTCCTGCGTCCCCGTAGGGGTGGAAAAACGTTCCTGTCCCTTCGGGAAGGAGGGCGGCCCCCGCGACGGACCCAACGGTAAGCCCAGAAGCGTTTCGATCTTAGGATGCTAAACAAATACGAAGAAACTATTTCTTTGATTTCAGAAGAAAAATTAATCCCGCTCCTGAGACAAGCAGAAATACTAAGGGAACAGCTGCCTTCAACGGCATGATGACGGCAGGCCAATAGATTAAGGCGGGAAAAAGGACTGCGCCTAGGAAAATTGAAAAAAATAATTTCTCGTTTTCGGAAAAGGCGCTTTTTTTGAGAATAAGGTATGCTGGGAGGAAGAAAGCAAAAATTATTCCCATGATAGTTTTAAAGCCGGAAACTCCAAAGGCGAACGTTGAGAAGACGGCGATCAATAAAAAGATAAGCCCGAAGAGCTTTGCATCTGCCACCTTATTTTTGACAGTTTCCTGATGAAGGGTTTCAGCTTCCAACTTGATACACCCTGATGCCGTTTTTATTGTAGAGGGAAGTTTGGTTGGCAAAAGACTGCCGCTCGAGCGCTTCAAGCTGCTGGACTAAGTCCTGCCTGCCAGCCAACGCAAAGTCTGAGGTGTCAACTGCAACGTGCGATGCGTTTGCATCTTTCGGAGACTTGTTCGGCTCAAAAAGGAATTCGTGGTGGCCCGCCATAGACAGCCATCTTGATTTTGCGAGGGACACTGACCCAAGATGGTAAATCCTTGAAGTTTCCGGCAGCATGGCCATGCCTTCGCCTGATTTCAGCCATTGGGCAATTTCGTATTGGGAAGGGTTGAGCCTGTTAACTCCCTGATAAGAGGAGCTTAATGCTGTGAAGGCAGGAGGGGCGACTGCGAGCGCCAGGAAAACTGCGAAGAGCGATAAGAGGCCGTATTTCAGGATAGCTTTCAGACGGCCTTTAACAGGGATGGAGTTGAGCAAGAACCATATGCCGAGAACGATCAAGGGATAAAAAAGATGGGCTGTTGCTGACAGTGAGCGGTGGACTCTGCCTTTGCCGATAAAATCAAGATGAAGCATGATGTATAAGCTGACGAGCCAGGCGAGCATGACAAGGTCTTTGGGAGATCTTCTCAGCAAAAGGAAGATTACTGCGATGAGGATTATGGGGATTGTCCATACGGGGCCGATCATCGCCCGGTAAGAGAAGTATTCTTCGGGAACGCCTGCATTTTCCTGGGCTTTGAACCATCGGAACAGCCTTGAAAAATCCCCTTTGCCGGGCTCGTCTGTCCTCTCGGACTTGAGGGTTGCAAACACATTGAGGGTCTGGTCGGGGAAGACTGAGATGATGATAAGGAAAACCAAGGAAGAGAATACAATATGCCTGAGGCTGAAAAAAAATCTCTTCTCCCTGAGCAGGAAGAAGACAGACAAAACACTGATGGCAGCGAGAGCATGGAAGAAGGCCATCGGATGGATGAACAGGGCGGAGGCAAGGAAAACCGCTATGAGGTATAGGTAGCTGCTCTTCGGCGTTTTTTCCTTTATTGAAGAGTAGTATGCATACAGGCACCACAGAACAAGGGGGATAAACGCAAAGCCCATGCGCTCCGGCCACTGGCCCCAAAGAAAAGTGAGGATGTCACGCATGGAGAACATGAGGAAAAAAGAGGAGAGCAATGCGATGAGGATCCCATAGAGATTCCGCATCAGGAAATAAACGCTCAGGATGATCAGCGTTGAGAAGAGCGCATTTGCGATATAGATTCCCTGATTAGGAGCTCCAAAAAAGCCGCCTAACGCCAGGCCGGTATGGAACGGCGGGGGATACCAGAGGACGTGGTTTTGGTAGACATTGTCGTCGCCGTATCTTACATCGATATAATGGGGCAGGAGGGTAATCGAGCGGCCCTGCCATAAGGTGAATTCAGCAACAGCATAGTGGGATGCAGCATCGACCTCACCGTAGGGCAAAGGGCTTTTCTGGATAGGGAGCGTCCAGAAGTAAAGAGCGGTGAAGTAGAGCAGGGTTACAAGAAGCCCTTCGAGCTTAGGGTTAATTCCCATTTTATTTCCCGTGTTTCTTTTTGGTTAATAAGCTTTGTTGTGGAAGGAAGCTAGGTTCAAAATTTCGCTTTTGCCAGGGTTAGCGCAATTGGGGATTGCACCCTTGCCAATGGCGGTTACCCCTACAAAAATCAGAGACCGTTTAAAGTGTAGGGGTAACTCGATTATTTGAGAAAAAGAAATACGCCATTTATTGGGCTACAGATTTTTCTTCACTTTCTCAAAAACATCCTCAACGCTAATCGCCTGGAGGCACTTATTATCGGCGCATGGTGTCTTTCTGTGGTTGAAGGCTGAGACACAGGGGGAGCACGCAAAATTGCTGTAAAGAGGCGTGCAGTTTGCGCTTAACGGCCTGTAGAGGGCAGGGGTTTCAGGGCCGAAGAAGACAAAAATTTTGATTTGGGTGAGGGAGGCAAAATGCGCTGGACCGGAATCATTGGTTATTAGGGCTTTGCCGATATTGAACAAGCAGATGAGCTCGCTTAATGTTGTCTGGCCGGTAAAGTCAATGCATCTGTCGCTGGCGACATACCTGCAGATTGCTTCTGCGTCGGGCTTTTCTGAAGCTACGCCCGTTATGATGACGAAGGTGTCTGGGGCATGGAGCAGTTTTTTTGCCAGCTGTTTGAAATTTTCTATCGGCCACTTCCTTAGGGGAAGAAGCTGGGAGGCATTGGGGTTGAGAAGGATTATATTTGATTTTTCGCTGATGCCTGGATTACTATGCTGCAGCTTTGCAAGCAGCCTTTTCTTTTCCTGATGAGAAGATGGCTTACTGCAGGCGACAATCTCCGATAAGGGGATTGCCCTCTTGAGGAGAGGCACCTGCTGGCGAGGGTCTTCTGCAAGGGCATACACGAGGGCCACAAAGCTCTGGCTGATATGGTAGAATGGGTTGTATTGGACTTTGTGAGTCTGGAAATTTCCACGATACAGCCCTTCCATGTGGTATTTGTAAAAGCCGGAAACTGCCTTAGCGCCGGAAAAATAGCTGAGCAGGGAAGTGAAGCGTGAAAAGAGCTCCAGATCAACGACGGTGTCAATGCCTTTCCTGCGCATCTTTATGATGGCAGCGAGGGTGTCCCAAGCCAATGCAAAGATATTTTTGCTCCTGACCGTGATGATGTTTTCTTTCGGGATGATGCCCAACAGCTTCACGCTTTCCGCATTTTCCCTGAAGATCATGAAAAAGAGGTTTGCGCTGAAAAGCTCTTTGGCTTTTTTCATAGCGCTGTAGGCAAGGACGGTGCTTCCCATCTCCGAGAGCTCGATAAAAAGGATGTTTTTCGGCCTGAAGTTTTTTGGAAGATTCCTTACCCGGATGAGGCGCCCGATACTGTTGAGGACTGAAAAAAGGAAGCATAACGGGATGCCTGCCCATCTGTCAATATGCCTCATCATATCAGGTTTCATTCACTGAATCAGGTCGGGGAGGTTATATAAATCTTGCTGATACCTGTTGGCTTAGTTCTGAGAAAACGGACGGAGGGAAAAAAAAGCGTTCCGGTCTGCGGACGGAGGGATAATCCAGCGTTCCGGTCTGCGGACGGAGGGATAATCCAGCGTTCCGGTCTGCGGACGGAGGGCGGCCCTCCCTCGCCTCGCCGATGTTGTTGAAATTTTCAAAAAAAACGTTTATTGTGCGCTAGCCTTCATTTCCCTAACGTCAGGGGATGAAGCCTAAAATGATAAGATTAGGTTTAGAATTGAACTTAAGAAAGACTTTGGGGTTTGTGGGCGCCCTTCATCAGAGCCAAATCCGCATCAACCATCAGCTCTGCCAATTCTCTGCACTTCACTTTTGGCTGCCAGCCCAAGAGCTTTTTGGCTTTTGAGATATCGCCAACAAGAAGGTCGACTTCTGCGGGTCTGAGGAATAATGGGTCTGTTTTTACATAATCTCTGTAGTCAAGGCCGGCGTGGGTGAATGCTGCCTCGCAGAATTCCCTGACGCTGTGCATCTCTCCGGTGGCAATGACAAAATCCTCGGGATGCTTATGCTGCATCATCAGATGCATCGCTTCAGTGTATTCAGGGGCATATCCCCAGTCACGCTTCGCATCCAGATTGCCGAGCAGGAGCTCTTTCTGAAGGCCAAGCTTGATGCATGCAACACCGTGAGAGATCTTCCTCGTCACAAACTGCAGGCCACGCCTCGGGCTTTCGTGATTGAAGAGGATACCGTTGACGGCAAACATCCCGTAGCTTTCCCGGTAATTTTTTGTGATGTAAAACCCATAGACCTTTGAGACACCATAGGGGCTTCTCGGATAAAAGGGAGTGGACTCATTCTGAGGCGTCTGGGTGACCTTGCCGAACATCTCGCTGGATGCGGCATTGTAAAACTTGATCTTAGGGTCAACGTGCCTGATCGCTTCGAGAATCCTGGTAACGCCCAAAGCAGTCACCTCTCCCGTGAGGATGGGCTGCTCCCAGGACGTCGGGACAAAACTCTGCGCAGCAAGATTATAGACTTCGTCGGGATGAACTTTTTTGATGATCTCAAGCATTGAGGCCTGGTCCGTGAGGTCGCCGCCCATAACCTGAATTTTTCCCAGGATATTTCTGATCCTGTCAAAGGGGTCATTGCTCGAGCGCCTGAACATCCCAAAGACCTGATAGCCTTTCTTCAGGAGCAATTCTGCCAAATACGAGCCGTCCTGGCCGGTGATTCCTGTTATAAGGGCTTTTTTCTGCGCCATTTTGTGATTTTTCGTATGTATTAAGCTCCCCTTGGAGCGCCTCTGCCATGCTTAATAATGCTTGCGCATTATTGGCACCCACGAAACTTCGCTTCTTAGGGTTTTCAAAACTCTTGACTGATTTGGCAGGGGCTCTGTGTCCCCGAGGGGGCATCCCCCCACTACGAGCGTGATTCAGTTAGACAGTTGAGTTTTGACCTGTCAGAAATCGTCATATCTTATTATAATAGTTACGATTTCTGAGCATGCTCAAAAACAACAGTTTTTGACATTAGGATGGCAGAGCCGCTCTTGCCGGAGCTTAATACATACGATTTTTCCTTATTCTTCGAATAGAGGAACCTTTTTAAACATTGCTGAAATTTCAGCAGCATGGCGTATCCGGGGACTTATGAGGCTGCACTGGGGCTTCTTGACGATGTCGGAAGGGAGAAAAAGATAGTGGATCTTGGCTGCGGACGGGGGTTTATTGTGACTGAGCTCTGGAAGAAAGGGTTTACCCATGTGAGCTACTGCGACCTTGCTGATAATTTTGACGGAAAAGCAAAGATTATGGATTTCAACAAGAGCATAGATTATCCTGACGGGAGCTTTGATGCGGCAATCTCCACAGAAGTTGTTGAGCATCTGGAAAACAAGTATCATTTCTTCAGAGAAGTAAAGAGAATCCTGAAGAACGGCGGAATATTTGTATTTTCGACCCCTAATATCAATAATCTCTTCAACCGGGCGCTGTATCTTTTCCGGAACAAGTTCATCGAATTCAATGCACGGGAGCAGCCCCACCACGTCAACCCCTTCTTCCTCTGGCAGCTCCCCGATTTTTTCACCATCGAGAAAATCACCTTTAACAGAGGATTTATTCCTGTGATTAGAGTTCCGTTTATCTCCAGCAGGCTCTTCGGGCAGTCTCTCGTCGTCCGGTGCAGGCTAAAAAAATAGCTGGAGGTTTTACTGCGGCGCCCCTCTTATCTCTGGCGGAGGGCAGAGGAGACACTTCAAAAGAAATCCGACCACCCCCCGTCACAGACGGGGGGGATTGCTCGCTCCCTTCGGTCGCTCGGGTCGGATTTCTGAGAAGGCAAATATTCCCAACGTCTAATCGAGCGTCAACCACCAGTCAAAGACTGGTGGAATATTTGCATTTAACCGCCCGCAGGGAGATGCTGACTCAACAATGAAAATCGCCATCCTGACGCCAACATTCTTTGAGTATTCCGGCATAGACCGGCTGGTCGAGCAGCAGGCTCTGCAGCTTGTGAAAGAAGGGCATACTGTCGATGTGTTCACTCTCGACGGGAGCATCAAGCCAAAAGGGGCTAAAGTGGTTATCCTGGGGATGCCGAAAAAGCCTTTCTGGCAGAGGATCTACCGGCTTCTGATGTTTTTAGACTTCCCTATTGTGAGGGCTTACGCAAGGAAACTCAGCGCTTATGACCGGATTATCGCACACCTGTATCCGATGACCCTGCTTGCAGCTTCCGCAAAACGGCTGAATCCCAAAGTTGAATATATTTATCATCATGCAGGCGTTGGCATCACCGATACGTATTCGTTTTTTGAAAAGCTCTACCTTACAATGTTCAATGCGCTGAATAACCATTATGCAAAGAAGTGCGATACTGCTATCTCGATCTCAAAATTTCTCCAGGCGGAATTTGAGCGGGAGACGGGCATTGCCAGCAGAGTGGAGTATGTTCCTGTAGATGCCAGAAGGTTCCACAAAGGGACTGACGGGAGCGCTGTCAGGAAGATCCACGGCATCGGCAGGCAGGAGCGGATATTGCTTTACGTCGGAAGAATCAGCCCACATAAAGGGATCCACCTCCTGATAGATGCATTCAAGATTGTCCAGGGAAAAAAGCCTGCGGTAAAGCTAATCATCATCGGGAAGCATACCTTTCCGGCCTACACAAGGAAACTTCAGGAGATGGCAGCACCGGGCATTATCTTTGCAGGGTTTGTTCCCGATACTGAGCTGCCTGCGTATTATGCTGCATGCGACGCCTATGTGACTGCATCACTCTGGGAAGGGTTTGACATCCCCATTGCGGAGGCAGCTGCCTGCGGCAGGCCTGCTGTGGCCTTTGACGTCGGATCGCACAGGGAAGTCCTGAAGGAAGGGAGGCTTGTGACCTTAAAGGATGGAAGGCATGCAGGGGCAGCTGATGTCCAGTCATTTGCCGATGCAATCCTTGAGGTGCTGGGAAAATGAAATACCTGCTCCTGACTTTTGACCTCGAAGAGTTTATCGCCAATGAGTTTGGGCTTCAGGTTCCGATGGAAGTCTGCATGGAGATCAGCAAGAAAGGATTCCAGCAGATCCTGAGGATATTAGAGAGGAATGGCTGCAAAGCGACGCTCTTTACAACAGCTGAGTTTGCCGCATATTGCCCTGAGCTTATGAAAAAAGCAATTGCCCGGGGGCATGAGATAGGGCTGCATGGATACTCGCATAAAGACAGGTATGGGAAGATGAAAGAAGAAGAGGCTTATGCACGGCTGCATAAGGCAAAGGAAAAGCTCGAGGGGATTGCCGGTATGAAGGTTGTTTCGTTCCGGGCTCCGCAGATGTCACGCCCGCCCTACCCCGTCCTGGGGAGGTTAGGGTTACTTTATGACAGCTCTTACCATCCAACATATATTCCCGGGCACTACAATCTTTTTTTCAAGACGAGAAAAATTCATACTACTGAAGGCATAACTGTGATTCCGGTATCAGTAAGCCCGTTATTGAGGCTGCCTTTTTCATGGATATGGCTGAGGAATATGCCGTTAGCATATGCAAAGGCGTGTTCGAGGCTTTCGCTTATTAGTGGGGGGTATCTTAACCTTTATTTCCATCCGTGGGAGTTCATCAATGTGTCCGGGTTTGCTGTGCATCCATCGCTTGTTGTCAGAAAAACCGGGCAGCCATTTGTTAAGAAATTTGAGGAATTTGTCCAGTGGTGCATAACCCAAGGGATGATGCCAATGACTGTCAGGGAGCTTATGCGGGAAGAAGGAAAATAAGGCAAGTAGAAGAAGCATTTAGCATAGAAAGATTAAACGAAATCCGGCCACCACCATCCAGAGAATCATTAAATATTTGCATTCAAAAAAAAAATCCGATTAGCAGGAGAATGATTAAATGTTTGCATTTAAAGACACCTCTTATGAGGTGCAATGCGCGAAAATTTCAACAACACATGGCTCGACGGTCAAATTTCCTCTGGAAATTTGCCCTGCTCGGCTACCCCGATGGGGCGACCCCCAGCCTCGCCTCGCCGAGGTTGTTGAAATTTTCTATAGCGCTAATTTATTTGATGAATTTGAAAGAGGGTTCAGACTTTGCGGAATAATTCCTGAGCATATAATATAGCCAACGACGCAAATATTTAGACAAAAAGTTGTCGTTGGCTTATTACGAACGGACAACAATTGTATAATTATTTTTTTCCGTAAGTATAGATTATCAAAAGGAGAGTCAGCAAACATGAAAGCAGGCGAGTATTTTGACAGGAAGGCATCGGTGTATGCCGGTGAGCGGGGAGGGACTGGCTTCATCGGGAAGCTTGTTAAGAAAGAGCAGGAGATTGCCCTTGAGCTTTTGGCAGTGAAGGCCAACGAATCTGTCCTCGACGTCGGGTGCGGCAGCGGGCATTACGGTGCCCTGATCAGGGAAGCTCATGGGGTTCCCTTCGGGATTGACATCGCTCCCAAGATGGTCCTGGAAACAAGGAAGCTTGGGATTGCAGCTGAAGTCTGCAACATCGAGCTGGAGCGGCCAAAAGGGGTGTTTGATAAAGCGCTTTGCGCAGGGGCATTGGAATTCATGAGGCATCCTGAACAAGGAGCGCAGAATATCTATGAATCTTTGAAGAGAGGGGGAGTTTTTGTCTGTATCTATCCACGAACAAGCCCGGCCGGCTTTCTGTATAAAGCATTCCACCTGAGCCATGGGGTGAGGATACGGCTGTTTTCAAGAAACGGGCTGCACAGACTGCTTGCCCATGCCGGGTTTAGGATATATGAAGACAGGAAAGCTGATCCAATAACGAATGTTGTGAGGGCGGAGAAAGGCTGATTTTGCGGCTCCGTTCAAAATCTCGCTTCGCTCGGGTTAGCAGCTTAAAAATCCCAAAGTGATTTTTCAGTTGCTGACATTCCCCGTTGGGGGCGTCCCCCTTGTCAGCTGGATTCAGAGGGCAAATGATTTTTACTTTAGGCTGCTAACCTATATTTTGAACGGAGCCGCTGATTTTGCGAATGGTTTAAATAGAGTTAAGTGATTTTCTTCATCAGCAAGTTATTCCCGTGGAATCAATATGGAATCAAAAGACCCCAACTCAGGCAGAAGCTATGGTATCCCCGAAACAATAGATGACCGGAAGGCTCTTGATAAGTTTATCTCCGGCAATGCCGGGAAAAAGGTTATCGCAGTCCAGGGACTTGGATTTGTCGGAGCTGCAATGGCGATGGCTGCTGCCAACGCTTACCGGGGAGATTATGCGGTCATCGGCGTTGATCTTGCTGCTCCTGAATCATACTGGAAAGTCATGGCACTGAATGAAGGGCAGTTTCCGGTTAAGGCCGAAGACCCGAAAGTTCTGGAGTTTTACGAGGTGGCAAGAAAGAAGAAAAATTTCACCGCAACATGCGACCCGCATGCTTATTCCCTTGCTGATGTGATTATCGTGGACATCAATCTCGACGTCCAGAAGAACCCGAAGAAAGGAAAATCGTTTGACGTTGACCTTAGCGGGTTCAGGAAAGCTATCGTGGCGATCGGGAAGTCTGCGAAGGAAGGGGTGTTGGTTCTGATTGAGACAACTGTCCCTCCCGGGGCATGCGAGAAGATTGTCAAGCCCATTCTGGACAAAGCATTCCAGGAAAGGGGGATCTCTAAATATTTTCTCGGGCATTCTTTTGAGAGAGTCATGCCAGGGCCTGAATACATCGATTCTATACAAAATTTTTACAGGGTGTATGCCGGCATCGATGAGGGGAGCGCTCAGGAAACTGAAAAATTTCTCAAGACAATTGTCAGGACAGACCAGTTTCCGCTGACTCGGCTGCATTCCACCACCGCATCTGAGATGGCAAAAGTGCTGGAAAATTCCTTCCGGGCGATGAACATTGCGTTTATCGAGGAATGGACAGAGTTTGCCGAGGAAGCAGGGGTTGACCTGTATGCTGTTGTTGATGCCATCAGGAAAAGGCCGACGCACAGGAACATCATGCTGCCGGGATTAGGTGTTGGAGGGTATTGCCTCACCAAAGACCCTTTGATGGCAAGCTGGTCGAAAAAAAATATTTTTGGGAGCAAAGCAGGGCTGGGAGAAAGCGAGCATGCAGTTGCCATCAATGATATGATGCCTAAACATACGTTCGATGCTGCAAAGAGGCTGGCGCAGGGAAATCTCAAAGGGAAAAAAGCCCTTCTTTACGGAGTATCCTACCGGAGCGAAGTCGGCGATACAAGAAGCACTCCTGTCGGAATGCTTTATGACCTTCTGAAAAAGGAGGGGTGCACCATTTCATTGCAGGACCCTTATCTTACCACCTGGCCAGAGAAGAACGTTAAGGTTGAGCAGCGCATCCCTGTTGAGGGAGTTTTTGACATCATCATCTTCTGCACAAACCACAAGGGCTATAGGAATAACAAGGCGCTGCAGGAAAGCATCATGGGGATGAAGAGGTGCATCATCGTCGATTCCGTCGGAATACTCGATAAGGGAACCATTGCATTGTTTAAGGCTAAGCATAGTATCAAGGTCATCGGGAGGGGGGACATATGAAAAAAGCACTGATCATCGGCGGAGCTGGTTTTATCGGCCACCGCCTTGCGAAGCATCTTTCTGGGCAGAAAGGGTATGCAGTCACGATCATTGACAATTTCTTCAGGGGGAAGATGGATGATGAGCTGAAGGCGCTGGAGAAGGGAGGGGTGAAGATTGTCAAGGCAGACTGCACCGACGCAAAAGCATTTTCCAAGCTGGGCGAACATTATGACTGCGTATATATGCTTGCTGCAGTGGTCGGCGTCGGCTATACGGAGAAGATGCCTGCTGAGATCATCAGGATCAATACCCTGCTGATGGTAAACCTGCTGGAATGGCTGAAAACTGCTCAATGCAGGAAAGTGATTTTTTCGTCAACAAGCGAATGCTATGCCGGCAGCGTCGAGAAGTTTGGCTATAAAGTGCCGACGGATGAGGAAGTGCCGCTGTGCATCGCTGACATCAGGCATCCAAGGTTTACCTATGCTGCCACAAAGATGCTCGGAGAGTCAGGATTGTTTGCCTATGCAAAAACGTATGGGTTTATTCCTGTTGTGGCCAGATACCACAATGTCTACGGCGAAAGGATGGGGTTCAAGCATGTGATCCCCCAGGTGGTGAAAAGGTTTTATGAGAAGGAAAATCCTTTTTCGATCATCGGCGGAGAGCAGACGAGAAGCTTCTGCTATGTGGATGATGCGGTGCAGGGAACTGTCCTGGCGATGGAGAGCAGCAAGGGAGACGGGGAGATATTCCATATCGGGGCTGAAGAGGAGATTACCGTCGATGAACTTGTGAGGTTTATCGGCTCAGTTGTCGGGTTTAAAGGGAGATATTCATCTGAAAAAGCGCCTTCAGGAAGCGTTTCGAGAAGATGCCCTGACATTTCTAAGGCCAGGAAGCTTCTTGGCTACAGGCCTGCTGTCGGGTGGAAGGAAGGCGTGAAGAAGACCGTGCAGTGGTATTGGGACTTTTTTCAGAAGGGCGGGAAGGGGTTTGAATAGTTCTAAGGTAAACTAAAGGCCCATATCGTAAGTTCTGCTCTCAACACTTCAAACACCGTATAAATTAAGCTCCCCTCGGAGCGGCTCTGCCATCTTCAAAACTCCCGATAAGTCTGGCGATGGCCCTGCGTCCCCGTAAGGGACAACCCCCCGCAACGGGCTGGCTGTCTTTTTGGATGGAGTTTTGACTTTAGGATGGCAGAGCTGCTCTTGCCGGAGCTTAATTCATACCAAACACACAAATCTTTAAATACACTCTCAGTTTTTCCCATCTCAGGTTTTCCTTATGAAAGCGGCAATCTTAGCGGGCGGGAAAGGGACTCGGCTGAAGCCTTATACCACTGTCATCCCTAAGCCATTGATGCCCATCGGGGACAGGGCAATCATCGAAGTGGTCATTGCGCAGCTGAAGAAAAACGGCTTCACCGATATCACTCTTGCCGTCGGTTATCTCTCTGAGCTGTTCATGGCTTATTTTGGCGACGGGCAGAAGCACGGGGTGCCGATTAAATATTCAAAGGAAGACAAGCCTTTAGGGACATCGGGGCCATTGGGGCAGATAAAGGGGCTTACTGAGGCGTTCCTGGTGATGAATGGGGACATCCTGACGGACCTGAACTATAAAGACCTGATGAGCTATCACAAGAAGCATAAGGCTGCAGTGACTATCGCTGTCCACCAAAGAAAAGTTCCTATCGATTATGGGATCATCGAGGTGGGAAACGGGCAGGAGGTCAGAGGCTACACTGAAAAGCCGACGCTCCAATACACCGTCAGCATCGGCATCAATGTGATGGAGCCTAAGGTCATCGGAATCATCAGAGAAGCTGTCGAACAGCAGGGGAAGCTGGATTTTCCTGACCTGATAAAAATCCTCATCAGCAGGAAGGAGAAAGTGATAGCCTATCCGTTCGAAGGATACTGGCTGGATATCGGGAGGCCGGATGATTATGCGATCGCTGTTGAAGAGTTCAGCAAAAACCCTTCAAGATTTCTGCCATGAAAAAAGCATCAGTTTTAGTCACGGGAAGCAGCGGGTTTGTAGGCAAATGGCTAGTCCGGGCTTTGGAGCGCAAGGGGATACCTGTCCTGAAATTTGACCACACAGAAGGAAAGTCTGTGGCACGTTGGGAAGACCTGAAGGGGATTGCTGCAGAAGCCAGCGGAACAAAGGGAGTTAACGGAACAAAGAGCACTAACGGCATCAGCCATGTTTTCCATCTGGCAGGGCTTGCTGCGGTGGGAGCTTCCCGGGAAAAGCCACGGGAATATTTTGAAGTGAACAGCTTCGGAACACTTAATGTGTGCGAGCTGTGCAGGATCACCGGCGCAAGGCTTATTTTCGCAAGCTCTTACCTGTATGGGGCGCCCCAATACCTTCCTGTTGACGAGAAGCACCCTTTAAACCCGTTTAACCCCTATGCGCATTCCAAATACCTTGCAGAGGAATTCATCAAAGCCTACCAAAAAGATTTTGGGATGAAAGCGATCATCCTGAGAATGTTCAATATCTACGGGCCGGGGCAGGGAAAAGATTTTCTTATCGGAAAGATCATAAGCCAGCTGGGGGCGGAGGCAGGGACAGGGGGGGCGGCTGTTGAGCTTGGGGACCCTGAGCCAAAAAGAGATTTCACTTTTGTTGAAGATGCGGTTGAGGCATACCTCCGGGCGATGGCGTTTCCGGGGGAGGGAGTGTTCAATATCGGTTCGGGAAAAAGCTACAGCGTCAGGGAGATAGCTGAGAAGCTTGCAAAACTGCATGGGAAACCTGTGAAGATGACATTTTCCGGCGAGCGGAGAAAAAATGAAGTTATGGACTGCAGGGCAGACATCGCAAAGGCAAAAAAAGAATTGAGGTGGGAGCCGACCATCAGCATCGATGCAGGGCTTACGCTTGCACTGCGGGGGAAGAAGGCATGAACCGGGGCAAAGGCAGAGGCAGAGGTATGGTCAAGGACACTCATAAAATTGACTCAGGCAATTGGGGCATGGCTCGTGGAAATAGAGTAACCGGGAGAAGGGGATTTGGGAGGGATGGGAGCGGAGCGGGGAGGAGAGATGGGGAGGGGGGAAACGAAGCGGGAAGCCATACCCAAGGAGGGGAAATCCGGGAGAGTCTCTCTATCGTTGTCCCGATGTATAATGAGGAACGGAACGCTTTAAGAGTCATCGGATCACTGGAAAAAGCGCTGCGGGGGCTGACCGATGATTATGAGATCATCATTATCGAGAGCGGAAGCACCGACAGCACCGGGGCAATTGTCGATACGCTTGCAAAAACCATGCGACACTGCAAAGTGTTCCATGAGGGCGCAAAGAAAGGGCTGGGGAGCGCCATCCGGTATGGATTCAGGGAGAGCGCAAAAGATATCGTGCTGTATATGGACGGGGATGAGCCGTTTTCCATCGATGAGATCAAAAGGGCGCTGCCGCTCATCAGGGACTGCGATGCGGTGATAGGCTACCGCATCGGGCACCGGGAAAATTTCACACGGTGGTTCTACTCCAAAAGCTATAATTTTCTCACACGGCATCTGCTTGGGCTGAAAGTCCATGATGTCAACTTCTCTTTTAAGATGGTCCGGAGGGATGCTGCCCGGGAGCTTGACCTCAGGGCAAATACGTTCTTCTTCTCTGCAGAGCTGCTTTCTGAGCTGAAAAGGAAAGGGTTCCGGTGGAAAGAGATGGGAATACCCTACACGCTGAGAGCGCAGGGGGTTTCCAGCGTCAGGATAACCCCTTCGCTGATAGGAAATATTCTTAAAGAGATGGCGCATTACCTTTTCCGTTAACTATGGACTACAGGGAAGACTATTACACTGGGATTGCAGGAATCTACTTCCGCAGGGTCCTGAACACCATCATCCGATTGGGGAACCTGAAGAGTGAAGAAGGGCTTATTCTTGATTTTGGCTGCGGCGTAGGCCATCTGAAGAGGATGCTGCCCGGCAGAAATGTGGTTGGCTATGATCTCCTTCCGGAAAATACTGAGATTGAAGACTACCGGGGGCTGAAGCCGTCGGTGATCGTTGCAAACGGAGTGTTTGAGCACCTGACGCTGCCCCAGCTCAAAGAGATAATCGCTGATTTCAAAAAGATGAATCCCGGGGCAATCCTGCTGACAGGCCTTCCGACGGAAAACTGGGTCTCAAGCGTCGGGATGATGCTTACCGGATACACCACTGCCCATGACGACCACAAGATGACGCTCGAGGAGGCTAATGCCTATCTTTTTACACAATGCGAAAGGGCTGCAAGGAAAAAAGTGTTTACCATGATGGAAGTCAGCAAATGGAGGTTCAAGGAAGGTGGATGAGCGCCATACGATTCTTTTTGCAGGGCTGTGGGTCAGCGCACTGGGGATACTTGCAGGGATATTTTCGGCAGATTATTTCTTCAAAAGCATTTCAGCTGCCCCCTGGACAGGCATCTTCTCTTTTTCCATCACTTCGGCAGTTTTGTTCCTTGGGGTGTGGGCGGCTTATAGCGCCCTTACCGCCAGAGCATTTGGGAAGCAGTTCAGGAAATTTCTTTTCAACGATGCACTGACGTTCCTGCCTTTTGCAATCTTAGGGCTTTTTCCGCTGAGGCATACTCTTCCGTTGCCGCCATCGCTGGAGCCGTTTTCGCTGCTCCAATCAACCCTGCCCTTCGCATTTTCCTTCGCCTGCTTCCTGTTACTCAAGGTTTATTTCTTTCCAAAAAAACTTGAGGTAAAAACTTCGCTGCTATGGGTATTTATCCTTGCCGGAATTCATTTTACTGTCTTCACAACCCTTGCGATCATGAAGCATTATTCCTTTTTCTCGACAGGCTATGACCTTGGAGTCTATGACCAAGTTGTTTTTGGATACACCCAGCTCAGCCAATACTATTCAACGATGATGTTTCCGCTGCTGAGCATGCACCTCAACTGGATACTATGGATATTTGCGCCTTTGTATCTTGCCTTCAAAAGTCCTGTGGTTCTTCTTATCGTGCAGGGGGCAGTATTAAGCTTCAGCGCAATCCCCCTCTACCTGATCTTAAGAAGGATGCTGAAAAGAGAGTTCTGGAGCCTGCTTTTTGCTGCGGGCTACCTGTTTTTTCCGACGTTAAATTTTACCTATCTCTTCGATTTTCATCCAGATACGCTTGCTGTGCCATTAGTGCTGTTTGCTTTCTATTTTATGGAAAAGGGAAGATTTGGCATTACGGCGGCGCTTCTTGCTGCCTCGGGAACAGTAAAAGAGACGCTGCCCCTGCTGATGGTTCCGTTCGGGATATTTGCTTTTGTGAAATACCGGAAAAGGCTTTGGGGGAGCGTGGTTTTACTTGCAGGGATTATGTGGTTTCTTGCAAACTTTTATCTTATCATGCCGCTGTTCGGGCAGCACACCAATTTCTTCCTTGAAGTAAATCCCATCTTCGGAAAAACCATCGGAGAGGCTGCCCTGACCGCATTGTTCAGGCCCGATATCACCCTGCCTTATGTCTTTACGCTCGAGAAGATAGGCTTTCTGTCGCTGCTGTTCTTTCCGTTTGGGGTCTTGACCCTTTTCGGGCTGCCTGTGCTGTTTTTGGTGATTTCGGAGTTTGCTTTGATCCTGCTTTACAGCCCACTTGGTTTCCAGCAGATCCTCTATCATCACCCTGTTGTCATCGTGCCTTTCCTCTATCTGGCAGCGGCATCGGGATTAGGTTTCCTCATGAAGAGAAAGATTGTCAAAAATTCCCGCACAATCCTTTCCTGGTGCGTGTTTGTGTTTTTTGCCAGCATCTTCGCTTTCGCTTCCTACGGGCCATTTGCGCTGCTCTATGACCTCAGGGATTTTTCAGCTTCTTCACCTTATGCACTCAACGGGAGAGAGGTCATTTCCCTGATTCCGAAGAATGCTGCTGTCGCCGCCCCCAATTGGGCGCTGCCGCATCTCAGCGAAAGGAAGTTTGCCTACAACCTTGCGGATTTCCTGCGGGGTTCCAGGGAAAGATTTACTGATGGAAAGGTTAGTGATGCTGGGGATGGAAGAGTTGGTGAGAAAAAGCCAATTATAGAATGGCCAATGCCGGAGTATATCATCGTTGATTTAAGCAGGGCACTGGCTGATCCGAAGAGGAATGGGCAGAAATTAAGCTCCTCTGAGCTGAATGCGCTGTTTAATGATGAACGGTATGGTGTTGTTCAAGTCCGGGGGAGCTGGTTATTGCTGAAGAAAGGCGCTCCGCATGATACGATGATCTGCACGTTAGGTGAATTTACTGATAAGAAAAAATACTCCTTTCTGGATATTGATGCTGCTGCCCTGAAGAACTGCTGAGCGTTTGGGTGAGATAGAGATTTGAGGCGGGTTTATTGTATATCTGAACTTAATTCGGGGAGGCCTGCAGAAGGTATGTATTAAGCTCCCCTTGGAGCGGCTCTGCCCTCTTCAAAACTCCCAATTGATTTGGCAAGGGCTCTGTGTCCCCGAGGGGGCATCCCCCCACGACGAGCGCGATTTAGTTTGATAGTTGAGTTTTGACCTTAGGATGGCAGAGCCGCTCTTGCCGGAGCTTAATACATACCAGAGGATAAAGCTTTTAAACCGCCCCTAAATCTTGGGGGCTATGGATAAAGTCATCGGCGGCAGGAGGGTTGTGTGGAATCCGCTGGCACGATATTACGTCGAGCCATTCGGGGAGTTTCTTGCAGGGATTCTTGCAAAGACGCCAATCACTCCTAATATGGTCACTCTGTTCAATATCATCTCCAGCGCAGCTGCCGGCTGGATATTACTCAGTGCCCATACGCCTGCTGCCCTTATCATTTTTGCCATCCTTGTGCAATGGTTCCATGCGCTTGATGTGGCCGATGGGATGCTGTCGAAGCTGACAAGCATGAAGTCAAACTTTGGCGGATGGATTGACCGGGCAGGAGACAGGATTGTTGTCAATATCTGGGCCATCGCCATAGGGGTTTCGCTTTTTCAGACTTCGGGGAATCCTGCAATACTGTATCTTACGCTGAGCTATATCTTTGGGAAATACCTCTACCACTTTCTCTCTCTGACGTCAGATATCTATTATCCCGGGCACAGCGAGACAGATATGGTGAAAGACAACCTTAAGAAAAACCCGCTGGTGTGGATGTTTCTCTTTTTTCTTGATTATGACATCCAGCTGCATATCCTGAGCATTTCAGCTGCTGCCCAGAGGCTTGACATCTTCCTTGCGTTTTATGCCGTTTACTTCAACCTTGTCTGGGTAGGATATATCGCTTATTATGGATATAAGCATGCCCGGGGAATTGATTAGAAGAATGGGAAGGGGGGAAGAATTTTTTGATTTTGGGATGAATTGATTGTGGATCAGGATTGATGACATTGAGTGTAATGAGGGAAGAATTTATTGATTTTGAGATTGGCCGGGACTTGGCAGCAATTCCATTTTTCAAATTTTCCATCACACCAACCTTCACCGCCCCCTATCCCCTAAAATGGCCGGAGCCATCTCAAGAGGCCATATCGGGAATTAGTTAACGATAGTCAAGTTTTAGGAAGATTTATATGGCTGGATATCTTTTAAGCTTGTGAAGCACATGAACAAACTCCAACTGATTTCACAATCGGTAGGGCATTATGCCAGAAAGACATTAGGCCTGCCCCTGCAGGTGAGGAATATGAATTTTGCGATAACCTATGACTGCGGGTTCAGGTGCCAATTCTGCAACATCTGGAAGACTTATCTCGAGGAAAGAGACAGGCCGCTTCTGCGGCAGGAAATGAGCCTGGAGCAGATACAGCATTTTTTTGGGCAGATCCCTGATTTGCTCACGCTGGGAATCACCGGCGGGGAGCCGTTTCTCCGGAAGGATATCGTCGAGATCGTGAAGGCGGTAAAGGCAAAAAGGATCACTATCTCCACCAATGGGCAGCTGACGGGGAGAATCATCGAGGCTTACAAACAGATGCTTGCGATGGACCATTTTGATGAGCTTGGGGCGAGCATCTCCATCGACGGGCTTGAGGAAGTTCACAACACTATGCGGGGCATCAAGGACTCGTTCCAGCAGGCCATCAAGACTATTAAGGCATTGCAGGAGCTTCAGAAGCAGGACAAAAGGCTGACCATCGGGATCAGCAACACGATCAGCAAGGACAACATCAATGAGGTGCTCAACGTCCATAAGCTTGCCCGTGAGCTTGGGGTGGTTTTTTCAACCAGGCTGGCGCAAAGCTCTGCAATCTACTATAAGACCATCTCCACCAAGCTGTTTGTCGATGAGAAAGATATGCCTAAAGTCAAGGATATATTTTCCACTTTGATCCGGGAGCAGCCGATGAACCTTTTTTACAGGTATTACCGGGACAGGTATCTTGATCATCCTGAAAAACAGCCGCTGCCATGCTATTCAGGATTCAACAGCTATTTCCTCGACCCCTACGGGAACATCTACCCCTGCATCATGCTGAGCAAGAAGCTGGGGAATGTCAAGGACAAAACTTTTGCTGAAGTGCTGAATTCCGAGGAAGCGAAAAGCGCAAGAGTGTTCATCGCCAATGAGAAATGCTCCTGCTGGACTGACTGCGAGGCGTTAAACACGATCTATTCAACTCCTGCGCAGCTTGCAAAGGCTGCAATGTATTCGATGTCTTAGCGGGTTTTTTGGGTGCGGGACAGTAAACCTGCGCTATGAGTAAAAATAAGTTATGCAACGTCCCGGTTACCCCGCAAGCAGTGCCTATTTGGCCGGTTTTTTCTGCATAATTTATAAACGCAGAGGGATTTTTCCGAGAGGAAACTATGGGGAAGCCGAAATTTATCAAGATTGTAAGCGCCTATCCCGGCGCATGCACTGACCAAATCCTGCCTACTGAGAACTATATCGAGAGAAAGCTGGTGATCATGCAGCAGAAGGGCTTTGACGCCGAGATCGCAACACTTACGGAAAAGGGGCTGCCTGCGGAACAGGAAGTGCATGGGTTCAAAGTCAGAAGATATACCAGCACGCTTTCGATGCTCTGGAATCTTTTCTGGGACAAGGATGTCAAGATGATACATTCTTTTTTACGGCCTTTTCTCCCTTCACTTCTTGCAGGATTTCTGTTCAACAAGAAAAGGATCATCACACCTTCAACCTATATCCTCGGCTCCAACAGTCTCATCGCATGGATCTCAAAGCTCTGCATGAAGCGATATGACAGAGTTATTGCGCAGACTCCCTATGAAATGGAGATCTACCTTAAAGAAGGGTTTGACCCAAGGAAGGTTGCGCTGCTGCCATGCGCAATTGACTATGCTTACTTCTCCCGGAAGATATCCACCGATAAAAAATCCCTGGCAGCAAAATACGGTTTTCATGAAGGGGATTTCATCGCATGCACAGTCGCAAATTTCAGGAAGTTCAAGAATATTGATATCATCCTGGAGGCTTTCAAAAAATTCCATTTCCAATACCCGAAATCACACCTGATACTGGCAGGGAAGGATATGCTCCAGAGCGAGATGTTCAGAGAGCAGAAAACGCAGCCGGGGCCGAGATCCGTGAGAGAAGCGATTGACAGCCTGGGGCTGCAGGATAGTGTAACCTTGGCAGGCTCGCTCACAACAGAAGAAGTCAGGGAAGTTCATCATCTTTCCGATGTCTTTGTCAATTCCTCAGACCCCGAAGCCCAGGGAATTGCGGTGTATGAAGCAGCTGCTTCCGGGATTGCGCTCTGCCTTTCTGACATCGGCGCATTTACGACAGTTTTTAAAGGGCTTGCGCTGTATCATCTTCCGAGAGATGCTGAAAAGCTGGCATCCAATCTTGAAATTTATTATGCTGATAAAAATCTCCGGATGCGCTATGGGAGAGAGCTTCAGGAGCTCATGCATTCATGGGACTACCCTATTCAGGAGAAGAAGTTTTCAGAGCTTTACGATGAGGTTTTAAAGGAATGAAGCCGGTAAAAGACAAGGAAAATATCAGGGGATACTGGGAAGGGAAACTGCCCCAGCGGTGGTATTCTCAAAAGGAAGCCGGCACCAAAGAATACTATGACGAGGTGGAGCGGGTGAGGTTCACCACCCAATATCCTTTCCTGCTCAGCGATGCAGAATTCAACAGGCATGCCGGGGAGAAGATCCTGGAGGTCGGCTGCGGCATCGGGACCGACAGCCTGATGTTTGCGAAGCATGGCGCGGCAGTTTACGGGGTCGATCTGACCCAGAATGCCATCGAGACTACTGCAAAAAGATTCAAGCTCTACGGGTTGAGGGGGCATTTCAAAAGGATGGATGCAGAGCATCTTGAGTTTCCTGACAATACCTTTGATTTTGCCTACAGCTTTGGAGTTCTGCACCATACGCCGGACACACGAAAAGCGATCAATGAAGTTCACCGCGCTTTAAAGCCGGGGAAGAGCGCAGTCATCATGCTTTATGCACGGGGGTGGATGTATTACTTATTTTTTCCGCTGTGGCACGGGATATTGCGCGGGGAATTTTTCAGGCTCAGCTGGAGCGAAATCGTCCATAAGCATTATGAAGTTGAAGGGAATGTGCCCTTGGTAAGGGTGTATACCAAAGCCGGAATCAAAAGGCTGTTCACCCAGTTCAGCAGAGTTAAAGTCTGGCGGAGGCCACTGATCAATTCCCTCGGGGACAAATTTCCCAATAAATGGCTTGTGCGGCAGCTTGAGAAAATATGGGGCGGGAGCTGGATGATAAAGGCGTGGAAATAGGAAGTTTTTTAAGTAAGAAAGTATTACTTTCCAACTTGAGGACTACCATGACTGAAATTTCAAAGATTTCAACTAAAGGGCAGGTAGTAATACCCCTAGAAATCCGCAATGAGCTAGACCTGATGCCAGGAACTGCTGTTGCCATCAGCACAATACGTGATGCAGTGGTGATAAAAAAGATGAATATGACTGAACTTGAGAAGGAATTTCAAGAGCTTACCCGCTGGGGGCAAAAATTTGCACAGCAAAAGGGAATCAAAGATGAAGAAGCAGTAGTCAAAAAAATCCATCGGGGCAGAGGGGCTTAGGATGCCTGAAAGGGTTGTGCTGGATACCAATATCCTGATCTCTTCAATTTTTTGGGAGCTAGGAAAACCCCACGCCATTGTCCGGCTTGCGCTCCAGCAGCAGATCAGCAGCTTTACCTCACCAGAGATGCTTTTGGAGATGGAAGAAAGCCAAAAAAGGGACTTTGATGTGCCTGAAGAGTTTATCCAACGTCAGATAAGCCTTTTCAAAACAATTTCAACAATAATCGAACCTACCATCCAAGTTATTGCTGTCCAAGAAGACCCTAAGGATGACAAGGTGCTGTCCTGCGCAATTGCCGCAAAGGCAGAGTTCATTGTGACTGGAGACAGGCACCTTCTCAAACTAAAACAATACCAGGGAGTTTCTATCCTGACGCCTGCGGAATTTCTTTCAAGAATTGAGCACGATAAAGGGGCGGGAGCTGGATGATAAAGGCGTGGAAATAATATTTGGAGAGTAAGGTTTTATTAGAAAAAAGTTTTCACATCCCCCTATGGAACCCATCGATATTCTTCATCACTAACTCATAATCCGGATGGAAATCAATCTCTGCCCAGTCTTTTGCCGGGATAGCGATAAAATCTAAAGTATGGCCTTCCTTGATCAGCTCGTTGACGGCTTCCAGGTAAAATGACTGGAGATTTTCTTTTTTCCTGACCATCTTGTCCAGCACTGCCTGGATGAGTTTGTTTGAGCCGTTGGTGAATTTCATCATGCCGATAGATTCTCCTGCTGCTTTTTCTGAGGGAATCTGCTTGCTGACACGGACAATCCTGCCGCCGGCTATCTCGACTTTCATATCTCCCTCCCGATAGGGAGGCTCCTGGTCGATGACCATGCACCTACTGCTCTTTACAGCAAGAAGCTTTTCAATGACTGACTTCTGAAAGAGGTCATCGCCGTTGATGATCATAAAATCGCCGTCCATCTGGCTGCTGGCTGTCCACAGGGAGACCAGGTTGTTGGAGATATCATAGAACGGGTTATAGATTATCCTGATATTCAGGTCCTTTTCATAAGGCCTGACTTTTGCCTCAACCTGATCAGATAAATAGCCAGTAACAATACAAATATCTTTTATTGAGGCTTTTTTCAGAGTCTCCAGCTGAGTTTCCAGCACCGTCAACCCATTGCCGACATGCAAAAGGCATTTGGGGGTATTTTTCGTCAAAGGCAACATCCTTGTTCCCTTTCCTGCCGATAAGAGTATCGCTTTCATTTTTTCAGAGGCGTTTTAGATTTGTTGGTTAATTGATTGATTAATGGGTGAGGGGGTATTGGTTGAGGGGGTGATGGTGGTGGTGATGGTTGATTGGTTTTTTGATGTGAGGGGGCGGCTGTGCTCCCCGGGCATCTCATCCAAAATACTCCCTTAACCATATTTCGACATTCAGCAGCATCCACACTTTCTGACCGAAGGAGGTGCCTGCGCTGTTATTAAGGTTTCTGTTTATCCATGATTCAAGATTCTGCTGGTCAATAATCTTTCTTATCCTTGCTTCGGGGCCAAGAAGATACTTCTTTGCGTCGCTGATGAATTTTCCCTTGAACCATGCGTCAAGCGGGACAGGAAATCCCTGTTTTTTCCTGCTGATAATCTTTTCGGGGACATCATCCTTAAATGCTTCCCTTAATATCCATTTGGTGATATCCAGGTTTTCGCTGATCTCGTCAGAATTTTTGAGCAAACCTCTGAAGAAAGAAAAAGCAGACTTCCAGTGCAGCTTGTATTTTTTTGGGACATTAAACATAAACTCGACAAGCTCATGGTCAACAAAGGGTGCCCTTGCCTCCACAGCGGCAGCCATCGTCGCATTATCCAGCCTTCCGAGAAGGCCGACGAGGTGGATCTTCTCAAACACATAGCTGATCTTGTCATAATAATTTAGATTTTCCGCCCTGTCAAAATATTTCCGGAAAAGCGCATGAAGGCCCTCATCGTCACGGCACAGCGACTTCATAAAAGGATTGAACAGGCTGTTTTTCTCCCCATTCGGGAAATAGCTGTAGAGGTGAAGGAAATGCTCCATCTCAGAAGAGAATGATTTACTGCCATATTTCTTTCCGAGAGATTTCAGAAATAAATTCCTCAGGCCTGCAGGAAGCATCTTCAGCCGGGCATAGTCAAAGGGGCTCCTGAAAAGCCTCCCATACCCATAGAAAAGCTCGTCAGAGCCTTCCCCTGAGAGGACAACAGTGATGTCTTTTTTCAGCACTTTTGACATGAGGTAGATGGGAACTTCATTCGGGACCGCAAGAGGCTCATCTTTGAATCTGATAAGCTCTTTCATCGCCCCCATATAGTCTCCTGCCTTCAGCCTGATTTCCGTGTGCTCCGTGCTAAACTTTTCTGCGACGAGCTTAGCATACTGCAGCTCATCATATCCCTCAACGTCAAATGCGACAGAATACGTCCTCACTTTTCCTGTAAGCTGCGCCATCAGGGCAACAATTATGCTGGAATCAAGGCCGCCGCTCAGGTAAGCCCCCAGAGGGACATCACTGACCATCCTCAGCTTCACTGCCCTGGTTAATTTTTCTCTAATTGATGCTTTGTAATAGGCTATGCCCCTATCACCCTTTTTCGCAACCAGCGGAATATCCCAATATTCTTTTTCATCAATCTTACCGCCGGAGATCTCAAGATAATGGCCGGGAAGGACTTTTACTATGCGGCTAAAGAAAGAATCTTTCCCGAGGACATACCTAAAAGAAAGATATGAAGAGATAGCTTTCCAATTTGGCTCAGCAACAAAATGAGGATATCTCAAAATCGCCTTAATTTCGGAAGCGAATATAAGAGCGCCATCCACAATGGAATAGTAAAGCGGCTTTTTCCCAAGCCTGTCCCTCACAAGAAAAAGCTTCTGCTTCCTCCCGTCGTAAAGTCCAAAGGCAAACATGCCGTTGAACCTTTGGATGCATTCAATCCCCCACTGCCGGTAAGCGCTGAGGATCACTTCAGTGTCAGACGCTGAAGAGAAAGAATATCCCAGGCTGATAAGCTCATCCCTGATATCCCGGAAATTGTAAATTTCGCCGTTGAAGGTTATCACTATCTCCTTTTCCCTGTCCATCATCGGCTGCTTTCCTTTCTCTGACAAATCAAGGATGCGAAGCCTCCTGTGGCCAAATGCTATCCCTTTGCCGAGATAGATCCCCGAATCTTCAGGGCCACGATGAGCCATGGAGTCTGCCATCTCTGTGATGACTCTTGCTGAGGGTGCCTCCTTTCCGCTGAGGCTGTAAATTCCAGCTATGCCGCACATAGACTCTTCTTTCGAATGAGGGGAAGTATAAAAAGGCTATTGAAAAAAAACCTGCAGATAAAGTAATGTCAATTGAGTTTTGACCTTAGGCGGCAGAGCCGCTCCTGCGGAAAAGTGATTCATAGGAGTTTTCTTACCAAAGCTGAGAGCATATCCTGCAGAATATTGGCTTAAACAAAGGTTTATAAATTGCCCCGGCACTTCGGGAGATGATGTCCACCGCAAAGATCATCGCAAAAAACACCGGATATCTTTTTACGGCAGAAATAATCAACAAGATACTTTCCTTTATCCTTATTATCCTCATCACCCGCTATCTTGGTGATGTGGGCTACGGGAAGTATGCGTTTGCGTTCGCTTTCATCGGGCTTTTTGTTGTCTTTTCCCACGCAGGGATCATGGCCTACCTCCTCAGGGAGATCTCGAGGCACAAAGACAGGGCAAAACAGCTTATCGGCAATGCGCTTGGATTGAGGGCAGCGCTTATCCTTGGGACTTATGCTGCAGCTGCTGCGCTGGGCTATCTTTGGCCAAAGACCCAGGAAATCCTGTGGGTCATCTTCCTGGTGATGGCGCATGAGCTCATCTCCCAGATGCACCTCATGCTCGGAGTAGTGTTCAAGGCATTTGAGCGGAATGAGTTTACTGTCTCCACCATGGCTGTTGACAGGATTACTGCCTTAGTGTTTGGCGCAGCTGCGCTTGCATGGGGGTATGGGATATTAGGATTATTAGCGGGGCTGATCCTTGGAAAGATTATCACTCTGCTCTTCAGCGGATTCCTTTGCTGGAAATTTTTCTTCAGGCCCGCCATCAGCGCAGATATCCAGCTCTGGAAATCTATGGCAATGCATTCCCTGCCGTTCTGGGCAGCACGGGTCTTTGAGGTGATGTATCAGCAAACCGATAAAGTCATGCTGACGTGGCTCAAGAGCTATCAGGCAACAGGATGGTTCAGCGCAGGCTCTGCACTCGTGTCCGGCATTTCCTTCATCCCTGTTGCGGTGATCAATGCGACGGTGCCTGCGATGTCACGGTTCCATCATTTCAACGCAAAAAAAGAGCTGATGAAGCTTTACGAAAAATCGTTTTACTATATGGTTGCTGCATCTGCCCCCATCTCCGTCGGAACATTCCTGCTTGCCCAGCGGTTTATCCTGTTTTTCTACAAGCATCAGTTCACTGAATCAGGGATTGTCCTGCAGATCCTTTCGTTATCCTTCATCTTCCTGTTTGTCAACTTCATCTTAGGCTACCTTCTGAGCTCGATCAACCAGCAGCAGGCATTCACCAAAGCTATCATCGTTTCCTCAATAGCAAATGTGATCCTGAATCTCGCACTGATTCCGCCCTTAAGCTATCTGGGGTCGGCTTTTGCGACAGTAATCTCGCAGGCGCTGAGCTTCATCCTGCTCTACCTTTCCGCACAGAAGCACGGCTACAGGCTGGACCTCATCAGGCTAAGCTACAAGCCAATCCTTTCAGCAGCCATCATGGGGATAGCCATCGTGCGGCTTGATTTCCTGCCTATTGCTGTCCTTGTCCCCCTTGCAGTCCTCGTCTACGGCATCGCTTTAGCATCATTAGGGGGGATCCATAAAGAAGAAAGGGAGCTCCTGAAGAGTTTTTTCCCTCGATGATATTTCTACAGCCCTAAAAAAGATAATGCCCAACGAGAAAGGTATACCCATCGTGACCTCGTCCCCGCCTAAAGGGGGGAGGGGGGATTTCCCGTGATTTGACAAACACCCAACTCTAAAATCTTTTCCTAAATGACCTTAAAGACTACCACGCCCTGATTCTGGAATGCCGGCTGGAATTTTCCTGATGAGGCAATTTCGCTTATCTTTTGGTTCACCAGCTGCGCTGTAGCATTGCCATACTGCGCCTGAAAGTTTTTGACCGTCATCCCGTCTACCATCACATACTCGTAGTTTTGCTGCTTCAGCCAGGGATAGGCTTCTGAGATATTCTTTTCCAGCAGGCCTTTTCTGAATTCAACAACTTCGCTGCACCACTGGCAGCTGAACTTGTCCATCCCGATGACCTGTTCGTCGTTAGAGTATGAGAAAACTTTGGTGTTTACGGGAAGCGTGGTAAGCCAGACATAGCCCTGAATCTCTTCGTTTGAAGTCCAGAACTGGCCGGGATACCATTGAGCGGTGTTTACTGCATATTTCTGGACCCCCCCTGTGAAGAATAGTGCAGTGATGAGGAGTATGGAAGTGAGCGCCCTTGGAATCCCTATGCCCTTCCCCAACCGGGCGACTGAATCAATGCCCTCTCCCGCTAAGATCGAGAGGGGGATGGCCATCAGCATCCAAAAACGGAATGCAAAAAGCCCGACGGGAAGGTGGAAGGTGAGGCTGTTGACTCCCAGAAAAGCGAAGAGAAGCCAAAAAAGAGCAATTGCAGTCCATCGCTTTTTTTCCCTGCCCATCGTTTTCCAGGCTGCAAGGATAAGGAGGATTCCGATAACCGCAAGAAGGGAAAGCGCAATGCCGATGCCGATAGGATTGTTGATCAGGTTCTGGGATTTTGCGACAAAAAAATCATTGAAGGTGTAGGCTCTTGTCGCTGTTCCGCTGTTGGGGGGGAACGTAGAGGTAATGGCGCTCCAGGCTTTTTCAAGCAGCGGCTTTTCCAGCAAAGATGAGGATAATGACGATGATGATAATGATGATGAGGCTGCTGCATCTATCCCTGCCCTTGCACGGTTGTAAGAGAAGAATCTGCTAAAGAAATTACCGGCGTTAAAGCCCCACCATGCCAGCGAAAGAAGATAGCCGGACTTGACGGCAAGCGCAAGCCTCCACTGGAACTTTTTTTCTGCGATGCTGCTAATGGCGAAATAGATAATATACATCACCAGGAATTTAATCGGCTGGTCAGGCTGGACGACAGCTGCTCCCGCTATCGTTAATGCGATGGGGAGCGACCAGCGCTTTTCCTGCCTGAGCATCTCAATGCAATACAGGGAGACGATGAATTGGGTGATGACCAGGCTATGCGCCCAGATGAAATGGCTCAAGTAGGAAGGAAGCATGGCAAGGGCAAGTGCGGCATAAAGGGCTTTCCTTTCGCTCTGCATGAAATTTTTTGCGAAATAATAGAAGAAGAAAATGCCTAAAGAGATGATAAGCGCATTAAAGAACTTCATCGTCCACAGCAATGATGGGGAAGTCTGGTGGAGGATGCCGAGCAGGCCGTCATATCCCGGAGGATACGTCTTAATGTAAAAGAGGTTGTTTTCAGGGTCATCAAAATTTTTTTCCATCGCCACATACTTTACGCCGACGGCATGCGCCCAGGGGTCATCATCCTCGAGGTAAGCGTAGCTGAATGCGCCTGAGGAATACATATAGAAGGTGATGACGAAGATTATAAAAATAATAAGAGCGTTAAGCCCGGACCTGGTAACCTTAAGCTGCGGAAGACTGAGGCTAGATGGTATGCCCCTTCTGCCCTTCAGAAGGCGGTAGATGGGGATGGCTAAGGAAAGGCCTAAAACCAGCTTCCAGTCGAGGGGAATTCTGAAAATGTCCAGGACGACGAGGAGAAAGGGGAGCACTGCAAGGCCGATCCCTACCCTCATGATGTGCCTTTCGAAGAAGTTTTCTGCGTTTTTGAAGAAGAAGGTTATGGAAAAGCCTAGGCCGTAGGTGTAGAGGAAGAATAGCAAGATTGTGAAAATGCTCATTGGCTGCTCTTGAGATGCAAAGGTTGGAAACCTATTTAAATGATTCTCTTTTAGTTTCCCTTATGGGCGGAGAGAAAGCGGAGAAATTTATGGGCGGGAAAAATCCCAGGATAGTTGTTACTATCCCTGCATTTAATGAAGAGAAGACTATCGGCAATGCAATCATTGGCATCAGGGAAATATTGCCTCAGGCAATCATCCTCGTTGCTGATGACGGGAGCAAGGATAACACGAGAAAGATTGCGCTTGGCCTCGGGGCAAAGGTGGTTTCTCATCCTACAAATAAGGGGTTAGGGGAGACGTTCAGGACTGAGATGAAGGAAGCTTTACGGCTGGGGGCTGAGATCATCGTCCACATCGACGCTGACGGGCAGTATCTGGCAAAAGACATACCTTCGCTGCTCAGGCCGATTATTGAGAAGAAAGCTGATCTGGTGTTAGGCTCACGCTTTACGGGGCATATTGAAAGCATGCCTTTGGTGAAAAGATTCGGGAATAAGGCTTTTTCGATGGTTGTGTCGGGCATCGCAGGGAAGAAGATAACTGACAGCCAGACTGGGTTTAGGGCGTTCACTGCGGAGGCTGCGAGACTGCCAGTTTATTCTCTCCACACTTACACCCAGGAGCAGATCATCCGGGCAGTAAAGCAAAAGCTTAAAATAGCTGAGGTGCCCGTGCATTTCGCACGAAGGAAGGATAAGAGCAGGCTGATAAGCAATCCTTTCTCCTATGCAGGGAGGGCCGGAATGAATATCTTACGCATCTACAGGGATTATGAGCCACTGAAGTTTTTCGGGGCGGTGGGGATGTTCTTTATCGGACTGGGGATAGTTCTCGGGGCGTGGATAGTGTATTCTGTCCTGACTGCAGGGAATGTCGGCGGAATCCCAAGGGTCATCTTAAGCGCGCTGTTCATCATGACGGGAATCCAGATAACGCTGTTTGGCTTTTTAGCGGATATGCTGAAAAGATAAATTTTCCTTCGGGAGAGCCTTTCCAGCGGGAGAAGATTCCTATTAAGGGAGCATTTCACAGGAAAAAGATTCCTGTTGAGACACCCTTCCATCGGGAGAATGCGCCCATCGGAAGAAGATTACTGTTGAGATGGATTTCCCAGAAGATAAAACCTCTTACCATGAAACTCTGGATCAAGCTGACCGTCAGCGCTGCCCTGCTGGCATTCTTTTTTTTTAAAGTTGGGGCTGCGGAAGTTCTGGAGATTTTAGGGAAGGGAGATTTGCTGCTGCTCTTTTTAGCTGCCGCAGCCATCATCGCAACACTGCTCATCGACGGGATGAGCCTCTTTGTGCTTGTAAGCCAGTTTCCCAAAGTTTCGCTGAAGGGAACTATCCAAGGGTATCTTTACTCCTGGAGCGCAGGGCTTCTGCTGCCGGGCAGGGCAGGCGACCTTATTATCATCCCCTATTTCAGGAAACGGGGGCTTACTATCGGAGAAAGCCTGGCGGCAATCATCACAAATAAAATCACTTCACTTTTTTTTACCCTTCTGATTGCAATAATCGGGGCTTATCTTTTCCTTCCGGGGCAGGCTTTGGGGCTCTTTTTTCTTTTAGCTGCGGCTCTTGCGCTGGGGGGTTTTTTCCTGGCATCGGAAAAGGCCAGAAAATTTGTCCGAAAAAGACTGCTGGGAAAGTATGATGCGCAGTTCACCGGCTTCTACAGGACTTTGAAAGGGTATTTTACTGTCGGAAGGAAGGCGCTGGCGCTCAATCTGATATTTACTGCCTCAAAAATAGCGGTCGGCGGGCTTGTTCCCCTGCTGCTTTTTTATGCGATTGGCGGAAAGGCGCCTTTTTTTATGCTGGTGGTGGTGTTCAACACTGCGACGCTGCTGTCTTTTGTCCCCTTCACGCTTTCTGGATTGGGATTGAGGGAGTCTGCGCTTTTTGTGATGCTCACATCGCTGCATATCGATCCTTCTACAGCAGGAACAGTAATAGCGCTGATGACTGCGCTGGCTTATGGGTTGGGGGCTGTAATGTCGGCAGTGTTGAGGCTGGATGGCGGTTCTGGGGAATAACCCTATTTTAAGATTGAATGAGGGGCTATAAAATCTGGCGTGATGGAGAGATATCTTGTTCTCGGGCTTGATTATTGACCAGATCAGAAGTTATGGGCACAAGAAAAGTAAGACGTAAAAAACTGTGCACATACACCTGCCTCTTTGCTGCATTACCTGAACAACAGAGCGCACCATACTACTTCCCGGCTAAATCCCCGACTTCAGCATAAAGTTGAGGAAGATTACTATCGCCAGGTTTCATTTTTGACAATCTCTCTGTAAACATCCATCACGGCACTGAAATGGTGCTGCATCAGAAATTTCTGCTCAACGCTCTTTTTTGCGTTTCTGGCCAGGGCTTTAAGGGAGGCATCATCCCTTGGGGTTCGCAGGCTGATATTTTCAAGCAGGCGGGAAAGCTCAGAAGCATTTCCTTTGCTGACCAAGAATCCTGTCTTTTTGTTTTCTAGTATCTCAGGAATCCCTCCACTCCTTGCTGCAACGACAATGCATTTGAAATACATCCCCTCGATAACCACGTTGCCGAAGGGCTCGTCCCATAATGAAGGAACGACGAGAATATCTGCCGCAAGGTATTCCTTCGAGAGGGAGCATTTGTCAAGGAATCCCATAAAGGTTATCTTGATATTTTCCAGCTCAAGCTGCTTTATCTTCCGGAGGATTTCCCGAACATAGGGGGAGCTTCCCTCTCTGCCAAAATACGGCGAGCCGGCTATGCGCAGCTCTATTTTCTGGATCTGCTTCTTCCTTACCGAATTTCTTTTCTGCCGGCTATCAGCAAGAAGCCGGAGGGCATCCAAAAGTATATGGAGGCCTTTTTCCCTCACAATCCTTCCGCTGAAGAGGATGCGGAGGCTGGTGTCTGGAGTGAGGTTTTTCAACTGCGGGAACAGCGAGGACTTCCAATGCGAGAGGCTCAGGCCATCTCCTGCCAATAAGGCAGGATGAGCTCCCAAATACTGATGTATTGTTGAGACTCCGTTATATGCGACGGAATATTGGGATAAATGAGGTGAGCATGAGCAATCGCTGTGGCGGCTTTCTTCAATTTTTTCATCTGCAGATTCGGTTTTACACTCTCCCTTACATTCTCCTTTACACTCTTCCTTACACTCTCCCTTACATTCTCCTTTACACTCTCCCCTACATTCTCCTTTACATTCTCCTTTACACTCTCCCCTATACTCATCTCTGAGAAAATCGCTGACAAAAATTATCTTTTTGAACTGAGCAGCAGCACTGTTGAGCAATTTCTGAATGATGCCTTTGAAGATACTATGCTTCTGCACGAGATGGCTGTTCTGCATCTCCAAAACAAAAATCGGCCTGCAGCCTTTCAACTTCGGTTTCATCAGCCATGCCAACGGGCGGTTATACAGGTGGATGATAGGAGCTTGGAGACGGAGCTTTTGGATCGCTGACGCAGTTCTCCGATGGTAGCTTATGGCCAGCAGCCCGTAAAAAAAACTTTTCAAAAATGATTTTTTTACAAACCAATAGCAAAGCCTTTCGAAAGAAGTCCATGGGATGAAATAGGTGTTTTGAATAAGAGCCCAGGCTTCGGCCTTGCTGGATACCATCGGCCCATACCACCTTTCGCTGGACAGGAGGAAGTTCAAAACCTCCCTGTCCGAGGCATACGCATCATTGAGGCATTTCTGCTTTGTCTCTTTGGAAAACGGCCTTGAAAACATTATAAACTCAAATTGGGATTTATTTCCCTGGGATCCATCTTCCCGTGATTTCTTCATGGGGATTTTTGAATTATCAGTTTTCTCTCCAAGGTTTTTATCGCTGAAGATCTTTTCTCCTGAGACCTTCCCCCTTTCCCCCCTCTTTTCGTTTTCGTTGAGCAGGGCGTGCTGGAATATCATCTCGGCATTCGGGGAGCCTTCTATGCCGGAGACGGGGTGGAGCTCGTTGCCTATGCGGATGATGGGAGTCATTAGGGGTTAGGAGGTTTAGGGGTTAGGAGGTTTATTCGACTAAAGGACATCCTTCAGCAGGATATCTCCGTCAGCAATATCTTCCCTGTCAAGGTAGATTCTTGACCACAATTCAAAGTTCAGCAGCGTCCAAAGCTGGCGGCTGTAATAGACTTTTGCGCTTTTGTAGCTGTTCCAGAGCTTTTCCACATAGCTGTAGCTGAAGAGCTTCCGCTTTGCGAGGGACTCCTTCGAGAGGAGCTCCTGAGCTATGCCCTTCAGGTCAGTCTCGAGCCAGGAATGGATTGGAACATTGAAGCCGTGCTTTTTCCTCCTGACGATCTCTTTCGGAACGGTAGTTTGCATCGCTTTCCGCAGGATGAATTTTTCTTTAAGGAACCTTATCTTGAGGGAGGAGGGGATCTTTTCAGCTAACGCCACAACCTCATTATCAAGGAAAGGGACCCTTGATTCAAGGGAATGCGCCATCGTGGTCTTGTCAACTTTTGTCAGCACATCTTCAGGAAGCCATGTCTTGAAATCCAGCTTCATGAGCGCATGCATCAGATTTCCACGCAGATAGCTTTCTACCAACGCAGGATTTGAGGCGGAGTTTGAGGCAGAGTTTGGATTTAATGCCGGCGCCGGGGTGAGCTCTGCTTTTTCCCTGTCAGTAAAGAAGGAGATAAGATTCAGGTAGGCGGCAGGAAAAGACGGGCTGTTGTGGATGTCCAACAGCCTCTGATAAGGCGGGCTTTTCATCATGGGCTCAATGCACTGCCCTGCAATCTCCCTGAGCTTTGACGGCATCAGCCGGCGGTATTGATGGATAAGGCTGAGATATTTGTATTTCCGGTATCCGCCAAAAATTTCATCTGCGCCCTCGCCCGTCAATACGACGGAGACTTTCTTTTTTGCGAATTCCGACAGGACATAATTAGGGATTGCGGCGAAGTCCGCTATCGGCTCGTCCATATGCCACAGGATTTTCGGGAGCAGTGAAAAAGCATCTTCCCTCAGGATGATCTCACGGTGGTCTGTGTCATAAGCTTCTGATACCAGCCTTGAGAACTTTGTCTCATCATAGCCTTTGCCGTGGCCGAAGCCTATGGAAAAAGTCTTGATCGGCTCCTCGACAAGCTGAGCCATCAGCCCAACAACATAGCTTGAATCCAATCCCCCGCTGAGGAACGCCCCAAGAGGAACATCGCTCATCAGCTGGCTTTTGACCGAAGATTTCACCGCCTTATGGAGCCTTGCTGCGACAGCCCTGATAGAACCTGCGCCTTTGAACCCTGATTCCGGCTGGAAGGAGATATCCCAGTAAGGCCTGCATTCTGCAGTTTTTTTTACGGCATCAAAAAGAAGGTAATGGCCGGGCATGAGCTTTTTGATATCATTGAAGATAGACTGCGATCCCGGCATGTAGCGGAAGGTAAGATACTGGTTCAGTGCCTGCCTGCTCAATGCCCTTGAGATCCCCGGATACAAAAGGACAGCCTTGAGCTCGGATGCAAAAATAAGCTCACCGCCCTTAAGCGCATAATACAATGGCTTGACCCCGGCACGGTCTCTCGCAAGAAATAATTTTTTAGTCAAGGTATCCCAGATGGCGAATGCGAACATGCCGTTGAGCCTGTTCAAGCAGTTCATGCCCCATTCCTCATAGGCATGGAGGATGACTTCAGTATCGGTGCTGGAATTGAACTGGTGGCCTTTCTGCTCCAGGAGGGATTTTAACTCCTGAAAGTTGTAGATCTCACCGTTAAAGACGATGAACATATCCTGGTTTTCGTTCGTCATCGGCTGCCTGCCTTTCTCGGAAAGGTCAATAATAGACAATCTCCGATGGCCCAAGGAGATATACTTGTCGTGATAGATGCCCTGCTGATCAGGGCCCCTGTGCGCAATGATGGAAGTCATCTCCCCGATGAGCTTCTTGTCTTCTCCTGTAAATCCGCAGATGCCGCACATCAGGACAGCACCTCCCTGTAGAGCTTGATTGTTTTTTCTGCCTGTTTCCGGGAAGAAAAATGTTCCATGGCTTTTTTCCTGCCGGCTTTTCCCATCTTTGCTGCAAGCCGTGGGCTGTCCAAAAGGCGGATGAGGGTTTTAGCCAATGCATGAGGGTCTTTCTGCGGAACTAGGGATCCAACGTTCCTGTCAACGATATCAGGAATCCCGCCAACATCCGATGCGATGACGGGGAGCTCTGATGCCATAGCCTCCAAAAGGACGACGCCAAGCGTTTCCGTTTCGCCTCCCGAATCTTTGATGGAAGGCAGCACAAAGATATCTGCAATGCCGTATATTTTTGCAAGTGTTTCGGGATCAACCTGGCCAAGGAACCTGATGCTGTTTTTGAGCCCCAATGATTCTGCAAGCGATTTCAATCTTTCTGACTCCGGGCCTTCGCCGACGATGAGCAAGGCGGTATGGGGATGGAGGGGCTCAATCTCTTTCATGGCTTTGATAAGGTATTCCACTCCCTTCTTCTCGACAAGCAGCCCAACAAATAAAATGATTTTATTACTTTTAGGGATAGCTAATGCGGACCTCATCATCGATGATTGTTTCTTAAACATCTGCGTGTCAACTCCGTTTGCGATGACTGCATATCTTTTCGGCTTCGCAATCTTAAGGCATTCATCCTTTGTGAACGTGGAATTGAAGATGATGCAATCAGCATGCTGAAGGACAAATTTAGCGACGGCCCGGCTGATTCCCCTGGGATTTATCCTTCTCACCGTCACGATGACAGGCTTTTTCGCAATTTTTCCTGCGGCGACGGCGATAAGCCCGGGCTCAATCCACTGCGCATGGATAATGTCTGCATGCCCTGCCCTCTCCACTGCTTTGTTTAGGAAGGAGACCCCAAACAAGGGGACCTGGAGCTTTGCCATGATGCTCCTTCTCAGGTTTGTAGGAATGCCTGCGCCATAGGTAAGCTTCTGAAGAGACCGAGGGTAGAAATACGGGAAGCGGCGGACCATGATGCCGCCCATATCTTCATCCTTTTTGCATTGCCTGTCATGGGGGGCTATCACTTCAACGGAAATGCCTTTCTTTAGGAGATTTTTTGCCAGCTCATACACCATCAGGCCACGGGTATCGCCCTTATATCGGAGATACATGCTTGAAAGGAAGAGGACTTTCATAGCCTGGACAATTGGCAGAGGATATATAAACGTTGTGAGAAAGTTGGAAATTGGGATTACGGGATGTGAGTATCATCCAGTTCAATCGCAGATATTCAGCGTGATAAACAAAGTATTTTGGCCTGTAGGGTCAACCGGGATGGGATACTGCTTGCTCTTGAAGCCCGCCTTGCAGGGGGTGCCGGATTTCATATAGACTTTTGCTGGCGTCTTTGCGATGAATTCATACCTGATGTTCCAGGCTCCAAAGGTGTTGTCAAATATACTCTTAACTTCCCCATCTGTATAGGCATAGGGCGGGGTGTCAACTTTGCCGATGAACCTGCAGGAGGTCTTATCACCACAGACGGTATCGCTGGAAAACTCATTCCTGACGCAATGCTGGAACAGTTCGGTGAGGGACATCTTATTGCACTGAGGGTATGTTGTCCTGAGCATTGAGCTGAGCATGTTGGAGGCAAGCTCGGTCTGGGTAAAGTCCTTCTTATAGGCGGAGGGCTGTTTCAGTATCGTGTTGAGCGCAAACAGGATTGCGATGCTGATAAGGATGACGATGACTGCAAGGCCCATGATCTCCATCTGGGATCTTTTCTTAGCGAAGAATGGGCAATGATCAATGCGGGGGAAATGACCCGTGCGTTTCGGGCCCCCTGCTAATTCTTCAGGGCGATTCATTTGAACACCTCAACGACGAGAATGGCAAACTGGTAGCTGCCGGTTTCAGGGTCGTATAATGAAGTCGGAATAAATGTGGAAAGCTTGTCAAGATATTTTTCAGGGGTATTGTTGTAGACCAGAAACTCGCCCGTATTGGGGGAGACTAAGACTACTTTGATGCTGGAAAAGCCGAATAAGTCATAATAATAAGGCTTGTTTTTGGATGTGAGCTCTTCCATGAATTCAAGCTTGATCCTGTCAATGCAGTTTTCAATCCTGACATTTTCCTGGGAGCACTGCATCTCCGGCAGAAATGATGCCTTTTGAGCTATTGCAATGGCTTTCAGCTGGATGCTTTCCTCGATATCTACTTTGGCTGAGCTTCCAAGGATGCGCATATAAAATACGAAGCCAAACATGAGGAGGATGAAAAAGATAAACAGTATCGCAACGCTTTCTCCCATCTGGATCTGAGCTTTTGTTTTTTTCATGGCTGAGGTTAATACTGGGATTGATTACCGTGATTATTAAGTGAGGTTGGTTTTGTCAGTGAGGTTGACCTTGTCAATGAGGTTGGTTTTGTCAGTGAGGTTGACCTTGTCAATGAGGTTGGTTTTGTCAGTGAGGTTGACCTTGAAAGGCGGTTGTTGATTATTTGCTCTTATCGTAGGTATTAAGCTCCCCTCGGAGCGGCTCTGCCAGGTTTAATGCATTCATTTTATCTTATGGGCACTCAATAAATCAGCTCGCAGGACCTCAGCTGGAGCTGGATATTCTGCTGGTCCCTTATCTCTGATGCTAAAGTCTGGATGGCCCCCAATGCAGCTGCTGGGGAGGCTGGTGCGGGATTTGCCTGAGGGAAGGAAGCTGCCTGGGCATTAACAAGCTGGTTCAGCTGCATGATCCTTGCGTCCCTGTAAAGCGGCGTGCAGGGATGGGAAGGGCCTTTTTGCACCGCCATCTTTTTTGAGCGGTCGCTGTAAACCAGGCTTAACAAGGCTGCCTTCTGGAACGCTTTTTTCATCTCGCAATTATACATCGAGGGGTCTGCCGCAAATAATGCGCCGTAGAATGACTCTTCTTTGAGGTAGGCGGATTTTACCGGAGCTGAGAAAACATTTCCTGATTTCATGTAGAATTCAACTTCGCCGGATGAAAGGATGCTGTTTTTGTCTGAGAGTCCCGGGAAGTTGACGGCAGTAACGTCTCTGTCATCCATTGCCGCAAAAGAAAGAGGGGCATTTGCAATCGAAGCCTGAGCCGGCGGAAGAGGAGGGGGGACTGAAGATGGAGAGGGGACATTCCCTAAAAAGACAAACTTTACCTTAAAGTGGTTCTTATCTTTTATCTGAGAGATTTCTGCCGTCGTGATCAGTTCCTTGTTCATCTCCCTTGGAAGGGTGTCCATGATCTTCTGCCCGAGCCCCCGAGGGTTTTCGACGATGATGTAGCGGATCTCAGGGTCATTGACATACAGGAAATTCGCAATCCTAAAGGGCAGGCTCCAGTCTCTCGCCCATGCGATCATCTTCCTGCCCCTGAGAAGCTCAGGAGCAAAAACGACATTGCCTTTTGTGCCTTTCTTAATCGGGCCGATGGAAAAGCTGTCGCACTCAAAAAGGACATCTGCCTGGGGCATATCGATGACGTTGACGGTGTTCGTCGAGATCTGTGCGCCGGCCATGATCGATTCGAGGTTGGTGGCAAGGACTGCGCTTGTCCTGAGGTCTGATATCTGGCGCTGCTTGTTGATGACAGTGATGAAAAACATGAGGATGATGCCTCCTGCAATCAGGACAAATATCCAGTTGAACTGGATGTCCACTGAGCCTCTTTTCTTTGCCATAAGGCAATTTTTGCATATGAAATATAATAAGGTTGGGGTTTTTGAGGCTTCATCCTGAAAATATAATAACTGCATCGTTAGGCTGCAATGCGCAGAAAATTTCAACAACAACACCGGGCTCGACGGTCCAAATTTTCTCTGTGAAAATTTTGCCCTGCTCGGGCACCCCGTAAGGGACAAGCCCCGCCCTCGCCTCGCCAATGTTGTTGAAATTTTCTTTCGGGAAAATACCTGCCCCCCATTTTTCAAAAAAATCCGACCACTCCCCGCCACAAACTGGAAGGGAACTATTTTGGAACCTACCATAGGGAATTGTGTGTAATCAAAATGGCCCTAGGGGGAGGTGATAGATGAACTATGGGGAGCAGTATTGGCGGGCTGAGATACCTTCCATCTTCCTTAAACTCATGGGCTCCGTTCAAAATCTCGCTTCGCTCGGGTTAGCAGCTTAAAAATCGTAAATATTCTTTCCGTTTGCTGACATCCCCCGTTTGGGGCGTCCCCCTTGTCAGCTGGATTCAAAGGGCAAATGATTTTTACTTTAGGCTGCTAACCTATATTTTGAACGGAGCCAAACTCATGCAAACTTATTTAAAAAGAGATTCATTGACAGAGGGTATGGGAAAAGCATCATTTCTGCTGGTCAGCCTGCAGGAGGAGAAAGCCAAAGAGCTTGCTGCAGTGATGGGCAGCGACAGCTGCAAGAAAATACTGGAGCATCTGGGCGAGCATGAGGGCACCACAGAAAGCGACATTGCCCGGCAGCTGCAGCTTCCCCTGTCGACGGTGCATTACAACATCTCCCACCTGCAGAAAGCTAATCTTATCGTCAGCGAAGAGTTCCATTACTCTCCCAAAGGGAAGGAGGTTAACCATTACAAGCTGGCAAACAAGTATATTATCATTGCGCCAAAAGGCGCCCATGGGATGCTGGGGAGGCTTAAGACCCTTCTGCCTGCAGGGCTTCTTGCGCTGGCGGGGGCCGGCTTTCTGGCAGTTTACCAAAAAATTCTTGGAAGTAGGATAGTTTCCAAAATGGCATCGCCTATCGCTTCCTCTGCCATCGCTCCATCTTCCATCGCTTCTCCGGCTATGATAGAAAAAGCAATTGTGGCTAAAGATGCTGCACAGGAGATTGCCATCAAGTCTGCTGCACAGGCGCCTAACACTTTTATACAGGCAGCTGAACCTGCCCAAGCTCTAGCCGGAGAGCCTATCCTGCAGGCGGCTGCACCATCCCAAAGCCTGCCGTCGGAGCCAAACATCGCATTGTGGTTCCTTATCGGAGCAATAACCGTGTTAGGGATCATCTTCCTGATTGAATGGATACGGCTGAAAAGAGAAAAATAAAATTCCCAATCGCCCCAAGGGGCGAGGTTTAAAAGTGGACAAAGATAAAGCTATTGTAGCATTTCAGGACCAAAATGTCAGGAGGATTTGGCACAATCAGGAGTGGTTTTACTCAGTTATTGATATGGTTGAAGTTCTTACAGACAGCCCTACCCCTAGGCAATATTGGGGCAAAGTTAAGGACGGGGAATTTATCGCACTTGAACTGTCCCCAATTTGGGTATAGTTGAAATTACCTGCTGAAGACGGCAAACTTCGCTTTACGGATTGTGTAAATACAAAAAATGCTTTCAGGGTCCTCCAGTCAATCCCTTCGAGGAAGGCTGAACCCTTCAAGCAATGGCTTTCACAATTGGCCCAAGAGCGCATTGAGGAGATAGAAAACCCTGAATTAGCCCAAAACAGAGTGAAAGAGTATTATGGGCTCAAAGGATACCCCGAGGAATGGATAGACAAGAGACTGAGAGGGATTGCCATACGGCAGGAACTCACTGAAGAATAGGGGGATAGGGGAGTTACAGAAGAAAAAGATTTTGCCATCCTCACAAACGAAATAAGCAAAGCAACCTTTGGAAAAACCGTCCAAGAATACAAGGAACTCAAGGGCCTCAAGAAAAAGAACCAAAACCTCAGAGACCACATGACCGATTGGGAACCCATCTTTAATATGCTCGGAGAAAAGGCAACAACTGACATCACCAGGACAAGAGATGCACAAGGTTTTGAAGAGAATAAGCAAGCGGCGAAAAGAGGAGGTCAAATAGCCCATCATGCGAGAAAAGAACTTGAACAAGAAACGGGCAAATCTGTAATCTCAAAGGACAATTTCCTTAACCTTACTGAGCAGAAAAAGCTCGAAAACAAAAAGAAAGATGACAAGGATTTCCCTCGTCAAGAAAACGCCTGAATTCTTAACGAGCAGCACTAAACACTCAGGTTGAGAGATATAAAGAGAAATATAAATAAAGAGGAGCTGTTTTAGACCTCTTAGGGAAAGAGTGGAGATGGAAAACCAAAAAAAGATTTTATTCATTCTTGCTTTAATATCTGCCCTCGTTTTAGCGAGCTGCGCCCCCGGAGATTTGCCCGGCGTAGATGGCCCTAACAATAAAAAAGGAACTGACAGCGGCCCTGACATCAGCAAAAAGCCAGCTGGGGCCGAATGCTCCCAAGCTCAAGATTGCACGACGGGCGGATGCTCAGGGAATTTGTGCGTGAGCAAAAAAGCAGGGCCGGTATTTTCAACGTGCGAGTATCTTCCCGAGTATGAATGCTATTCTATGATCACCTGCGGGTGCGTTCAGGGAAAATGCGGATGGGAAGAGACTGAGGATTTCAAGAGCTGTGTCGCTGAGAAGAGGAGTGAAGGGGGAGGGGCAGGCAGGGAGATTATCGCCTGAGCAATTCACCTACTATCCAGTTTTGAACAAATTGCACCTGACTATATTTACTAGTTAGGTTTAATTGGTATCTTTAATGGTTATCTTTACTGGTTAGATTTAATAGTTAGATTTACTTGTTATCGTTACTGACTGTTTTTACCGGTTAATCTTATAAATGATAGTTATTTTTCTTTGATGATGAGAGTAATAATCATCACCGGCTCTGTCTGCGCAGGAAAGACCACGCTGGCAAAAAAGATTTGTAAAAAGACTGGCTATGCCTATGGAGATGTCAACCTTGTTATCAAGAGGAATCATCTCCGGGAAAGGTTTGATGCGGAGAGGAGATGCTTTGTGGTGGATGAGGCCAGGCTTTCAAAGGCGCTGCTCAGGGAGATTGCTGCTTTCAGGCAGAAAAAGGCAAAAGGAATCATCTTTGATTCCCATATGGCGCAGTGCCTTCCCAGGAGGAGTGTGGATCTCTGCATCGTCGCCAGGTGCGGGCTGAAGGAGCTTGCACAAAGGATGAAGCAAAGAAAATATCACCAGGAAAAAATCAGGGAAAATCTCGAATGTGAAATATTTGAAGTCTGCCTTGGAGAAGCGCTGGCAAGAAAATATGCTGTTGTTAAAGTGGACACAACCAAAGGTATAAAAAGCAGCATCATCTCCCGGCTGGCAAGGAAGTGTTTATTATTGAAGGAGAATCATTGTTGGATGATGATTGAAGGAGAATTAATGTAGGTGAATCAGGCTAAGACAGGTTGGAGTTTATCGTGTGAGTGCAGGGGAAGACCATGAGCGCAAAAATCAGTCCGGAAGCAGATGCGTTGAACAGGCAGATTATGGATGCCAATCCTGCTGTCCTTGAGATGCTCTCCGAAAGGGGAAAGGCAATCTATTTCCCCAAGCTGGGGATACTCTCCCAAAGCGCTGAGGCAAAAGGGAAGAGAATCAATGCGACGATAGGGATTGCGCTCGAGGATGACGGAAAGCCTATGATGCTGCCCGGGGTAAAAAGCCAGATCGGTTTAGAGGCAAAAGACAGCGTGCAATATGCCCCCAGTTTCGGGATCCCTGCTCTGAGGGAATACTGGAAAAAATCATTGTCTGCAAAGAACCCCTCCCTTGCAGGAAAGGAGTTCAGCCTGCCTGCCGTGGCAAACGGAATAACCCATGCGATCTCGATAATTGGATATCTCTTTCTGGATAAAGGAGATGTCGTCATCAGCCCGGACTATTACTGGGAGAATTATGACCTGACACTATGCAATGCATTTGGGGCAGCAATAAAAACTTTCAGGACGTTTGATGGGCCCGGAAGAGACAAGTTCAATATTGAAGGGATGAAGAGCAAGCTGCTCAGCAAGGGGGACAAAAAAATCCTGCTGCTCAATTTCCCAAACAACCCTTCAGGATATACTCCCACTGCTGAAGAAAGCGATAAGATTATTCTTGCGATACAGGAAGCGGCTGATGCCGGCAAGAAAGTAATTGTTATCAGCGATGATGCTTATTTCGGCCTTGCCTATGAGCCGGGAATCATGAAGGAATCACTTTTCGGGAGGCTTTCGGGGCTGCACAAGAATGCCCTTGCTGTCAAGGCAGACGGGGCAACAAAAGAAGATTTTGCGTGGGGGCTGAGGATAGGGTTTATCACCTTCGGCATCATGGGGGGGAACGCTTCACTCTACGGCGCGCTGGAAAATAAAACCGGCGGGGCGATCAGGGGAAATATCTCCAATGCAAGCATGCTGAGCCAATCGCTGATGCTCAAAGCTTATCAGGACCCAAGCTATGCGCAGGATAAGGCTGCGAAAACAGCAATACTTGCTGAGAGGTATAGCGAAGCAAAAAAGGCCTTAGCGGAGCATCCTGAATACAAAAAAGCTTTTTCTCCGTTGCCGTTCAATTCGGGCTATTTCATGTGCCTTCTGCTGAAGAATAAATCCGGCGAGGAAGTTAGAAAAAGGCTGCTCACTGAGTTTGATACGGGACTTATCGCCCAGGGAAATCTCCTGAGGATAGCGTTCTCATCACTGCGGAAGGAGCTCATCCCCGAGATTTTTGAAAATGTTTATAAGGCATGCCTTTAGGAATGATGAGTTATGGCTTTCGGAGAGAAGATAAAATTACTGCACGGCTACTTCCTGGCTATCCTTTCTATTGCGCTGATCATCCTTGTCTTCGGGGCCGCTTATTTTACCATCATCAAGCCAAGGACAATTGAAAAGCCATCCATCCCAAAGCCTGAGCTGCCTGCTGATGCGATGAGTATGGCTGAGTCGGGAGAGCCTTTTATCACTGCCGAGCATATGAACTATCTTGCCAACGAAATCGGGGCTTACAGGCTCGATAAGCTTCTGATCTCGAATAATAATCCAGTCATCCTCTTCAACCTTTCTGATACCGGTGAAACTTTTTATACTTCGGTGGAGAAGCACATGCCTTCGACGGCAAAAGGGATTCCTGAATCCTATGACCTTACGATCACTTCGAACCAGAGGACTGCTGCACTGCTGCTCAGCAGCAATGATATCCCCAAGGCAGTCAATGCCCAGCATAAGGCCGGGAACATCCAGGTTGAGCTGGTTTCGGATATGAAAACGCTGGCTGCAAAAGGGTATCTGGCGCTGTATGATGCGATAAAATAAGGGCAACATTTATGAGCGATTATTGTAAGGTTCTTTGTAAGGTTCTGAATATGGGGCTATAAGGGTTTTTGAGTTGTTCATACATACGCCGCTGAATGGGGTGATTGGGGCAATTGGGACTTTTATTCTCCATAAACTTTAAATACATACTAAGTAAGTAAATGTATTATTGAGTAATAAATTATATGTTTTAGTATGATACTCTACCGTCAGAAAGAGAAAGGTATTTAAATACTACATATAAAAGAACACATTTGGATATAGAATATGTAGCCGTATGCAGCATCCAACCAGCATAGAGGGCAGATAGTGAAAGAGAGAATCACGATTACGGTAGATAAGGACCTTCTCAATTGGCTAGATAAGAGAATAGGCGACAAAGTGTTTGCCAACAGGTCTCACGGCCTTGAGTTCCTGATCAAAAGGAGGATGGACGATGAGAAGAAATAATATCCTTCTTTCTTTGGAAGTAATCTTTTTACTCATAGCACTTGCAGTGTTCGCCGGCATAGCATCCGCTCCGGATCCTCCTGCCGGTTCTGGGCCTGGGTGCTGTTATGCTGCAGGAACCGGCAATTGTGCGCAAGTGGCTTCCGAACAAGAATGCTTGTTAAATGGCGGCACAGGCTCCCTCTTCAGCGAAAATGATCCAACATGCAGCAATATCCCTGATGGATTGTGCGATTTTGGCTGCTGCTGCCCTGCAACAGCAACAATAGGAGCACCGCAGATAATTAGAAAAGGAATATGCACAGTCCAAGGGGATTTCTTTACGCCGGGATTAGCGGAAAGCGCATGCACCGCAGCATACTGCAATGGAGATATTCCGCTGTGTAATCCTTCCTGCGGGGCTAATACCGGAACCTGCCAGGGAAAAACGCAAGTCATGAATGGCGCGCAGGGGAAGTTCTACTGCTTCAAGACAGATACGTTGCATGATTCATCCGCAACCTGCATTGCGGATTGCGGGCCGGCTCCAGCGCCGAATTGCGCAAGGGGGCAGGCTATCAGCGCAGATACTGATTGCATTTGCGACGGCCAGGTAAGGGAAAATGGCGGATTCTGCTGCACCGACGGAAGGTTCAAAGCAAGCGGGACTAGTTGCACGCTCAGTGACTGCCCCTTCCCCTTCCGATGCTCGCAGGCATGCGACACCGGCGCAACAAAGCCCGAGTTTGATTATGGAAGCGACACAGCTGCAGGAGGGCAAACGGCGGCTAATGATGATGACTGCCCGTTAGATTTTCCAAAATGCTGCGAGAAGGAAGCTCCAATAATGGACGGATGCTGCATCACCGGAGAGCAATGCGATGGCGAGGATCTCAGCAGGTTAACCTATATGGGCTGCAATGATGCGGATATAAGCAAAAAGCCATGCGGCGGGCCATGCCAAAAGCTTGACTGCAGGCTCAATTTCAAAATAAACAGCGGCGCCAACCAGAACAATAAGTTTACGGAATGTTTCTGCGGCGGGCTTCCCTTAACTATTTCCACTGATGCGGGATTCTGCTGTCCCGACGGAGGCGATAACGATGATCTTCCAGATTACCTCCCTTCAACATCAGGAGGGTGCGCTGCAGCTTCAGCAAGAAAAATTGAGGGGAAAGTCATAAGCCTGACCGCAACTCCGCCTAACAACGGAATCGGAAGCGCAACTGTTGAACTCAGAGATAATACTGGCGCTGCAGTTCCCGGCCAAAGCGCCCAGACAACTGCCGGCAACGGAAACTTTGTATTTGAAAACCTTGCCCCGGGGGCATATTCCTTAACTGCGACAGCAAATGGATTTGTGCTAAGAACCCTCGGAATACAGATCACTCCCGGGCAGGATATCAGCAATCTTGAGGTAGCGCTTACCCCGGTGGGGACAAACTGCGATGCTCCTGTTCTGCCTAATCCTGAAAGCTTCACGGCGAGTCCAGTGAGAGGGAGGAAGGAAGTAAACCTTGCCTGGCTAAACCCGAACCTCTGCGGCAATCTTGTCAATGAATTTATCATCACGAGGGAGGATATCACAACAGGCCCAGAAGTGATTGAAAAGCACAGCCACCATCCGTTAGGAACTATCAAGACAAAGGGATTAAGCTTTACCGATACGAATGTAAGCTGGAAAAGGAATTACAAATACACCATCAAAGCGCACTACACCACCAATGCTGAAAGCCAGGGAGTATCTGCAAGTATTTTAATGGGGGATCCGGAATGCGAGGGAGTGACGGGCAGCGAGGAAATCTGCATGACCCTTGTGGGAAATATTCATGAAATAACGGATAAAAACAGAATTCCCGTAAGCTGTGATTCTAAAAATGCAAGGGTTCTTGGGACCTCATGCGGTGATGATTTTGTCTGCAAGCCTATAGGGGATGGGACAACAACATGCGTTCCTGACCAAGGCTGCAAAGAGCGCCTCGATCCCTCCTTTCCCTTTAAGCCTTTCGGGCTGTTCTATGAGAAGGCAAGCTGTGAAAATTTTATTGAGGGAGATTTTTTTATGACGGGAAATTTCTGCTATTTTGATTATTCTTCAACATCAGCAGATACATGCAATGACTGCGCTGCAAAGAGCTGCTTTGATTATAAAAGCAAAAACGCCTGCGAGCAGGATGTATGCGGTGCAAGCACGAAGTCTTTGGGCAAAGAGTATTTCAATTTCTATGAGGATGGAAAGTCGGGGTGCACATGGATTGATACTGCTCCGGAGTTTGGGAAAGGAATCTGCACTGACCCTGACTTTGAGGGGCAGAAATGCGGAACCTGCAATAAAGAAACAGGCAATGCATTCTTCAACAGCCAGTGCAGCCAGCAGATATGCTCCGGGCTGGGGAAGTGCTTTTCCGACGGAGAATCATGCACCGCCTGCGGGCAGGGGACGGCATGCGAGGATTTCACCAGCGAGCAAAGCTGCATAGGGGCGCATGGCGCTCCACAGGGATATTTCCTTGGAGCAGCCTCCGGAAGTGAACCTGCAGGAATTCAAGACTGCAATGCTCCTGTCAATGTAGTTTCCAGCGACGATGCCTGCGGGATAGGGTTCTGCAAATGGGATAGTTCCAGAGCTACCAGCAAATGCTTTAAGGATGCAGACGATGACGGCCAGGAGGATTGTGTCCTTGATGTCAATCCTGCAGCCTGCAGACAGGATACAACTGCACCGCTTACCATCCCCCAAAGCTTCATCCCAAATATGAATAGGCAGGGGCATCCTATTATGTTCAATTCTAGCAGGGATGCGAAAAAATTGTTTTTCTGCGTTGATGAGGATAATACCTGCTGCCCGACAAATGCAGTTGACTTTTCATTATCCAATCAAGGCACCGGCACATCTGGAGGCGCAGCTGGAACCGGGGGCGTAGGAGGGGCTGCTGGAGGAACTGGAACAGCAGGGCAAACAGGAAATTTGGGAACAGCAGGCAAGGCAACTGCATCTATCAACCCTGCTTCTTTTGCTGCTGACGGCCCGGGGAAGATGCATTATCTCAGGTTCTATGCAATCGATGAAAGGAAAAATACCGAGCGTGTCAAGAGCATCGAATTCTATATTGATGAGGTGTCTCCGGAAATATTTGTCACCAAAGAAGCCATCAAGGCGGATGAGCAGCATTCCAACATCAGGCTGACGGTTGAGTCAAGCGAGTTTGTCAAATGCACGAAAACGCTAAACGTTCCGATAACCGGCGCAACGGACGGGTTCGACGGAAATGCTAAAAAGTCCTTCAGCTATTCGGCAAACAATGTAGTGGACGGAGCTTATACCTTCACCATAACCTGCACCGATGACGTCGGAAATTCTGCTGAGAGGACGGAAACAATCTTTGCTGACGCATTCCAACAACTTCTCAATCCTGACCCTGTTTTTGAGACAAAGAAAGGAAGTACAGCGACCCTTTCAGTCGAGACATCTGATGAGGCTAACTGCATCGCAACCTATGCCCTTTCTACGGCAGATCCAAGTCCTCAAACTCCTGTGTTTCTTAGGAACGGCCCCAATCAGGGACTCTATAGGCATACTGCCACTTTTACGGGGCCTGACGGAACCTACCATTTTGATGTGAGGTGCACCACAACCCAGCAGCCTTCAAGGACTGACAATACCTTCCTGTCTTTTACGCTGGATAATCAGGCGCCGCACACTTCGGTGAAATCGAACGGGCAGGAGATTGACTTCAACAGATTCTATATCTCCCCACTTACCCTTGAGTTTTCCTGCGAGGATGAAGAGCAGGGATTCCAGCCGGGAGAATTCGGCTGCAATCCGGGAGATGTCAAGTTCTGTGTAACGAGCCTGGGAGCAACATGCAGTTTTCCATCCAACCCTGCCCCCTCCAACCTCATCACCCGGACGTTTGACATAAGCGGGAGCAATTCACGAACCATCCGATTCCAATCAACTGACCTTGGCGGAAATATAGAAGGAGGAAGCCTTAACACTCCAATCACCAGGACGCTAAAGATTGACAATAAGGAACCCATCATCATACCGCCACAGCTGCCTGAGACAGTTGGAACTTCAACTTTAACATTTAATGGCTTTGCAGCAGATGATCCTGAAGGGACAGTCTCCGGGCTGAAGAGTATCACAGTTAGAGTTGCTTCTACCGATAGCCAGCTGTCCAACCTGCAGGAGTTTAGGTTTACTGCCTCAAGCTTCACTGTGGCAAATGCCAATCTTGCAAATGGGAATAATATAATCTCCATCATCGCTGAAGATAATGCAGGCAACAGCGCCGAGTTCACTGATTTTGTCATCAAGGATGCTGCTGGGCCATCGCTTTTCCCCAGCGTCGAAAACGATAATGGGGTTAGTATCGGGATTATACCTCAAAGCGCAGGGGCCGGAGGCAATGGCGGCAGCAGCGGGAGCAGTGATAGCGGCGGCAGCACTGGGGGAAGCGGAACTAGCGGCGGAAATGCAGAAAGCAACATCGGAAGCGGCAGCACCGGAAGTTCTCAATCTCCCAACCAGCAGGCGCAAATTGCCAGCGGAGAATTAGGGAAGAAGATTACCATCAAAGCGGGAGCTGCCGATGCTGCAGGTGTGAAAGAAGTTACTGCAACTATTAGCTGCAAATCAGGAGAGGCCTCATGCGCAGGATTCATTCCTGTGACTTTATTATTAACTAAGGTTGATGCAACTGCCTTCTTTAAGGAGATGACTTTATCGATGACTGGAAGGTATACAATCACTTTTACCGCAAAAGATAATTTTGATAATACTCATTCCACCTCTTTAGAGTTTGTCATTGCTGATTCCATATTCCCTACTGCTGAGATAAAATTGCTGAGGAATAGCGCAGAGACTACAACGGCAACTTACGGTGTTCAGGCATTGCAGCTGGCTGCTTCAGAGGCGCTGGCCAATGCTCAAGCGTATGCAATCTACACTGCAAAAGACGGCTCAACGACTAATCTTTCAGTTTCCTTAACGCCAAGCGCTGACAAGCGCACATGGCAGGGGAATCTTGTTGAGGATAACAATAATCCGACTGAAGGGATACTGTTTGTTGAGAATAATAAGAACCTCAAGGGGCAGCTGATAATCGCATTCCAGATAGAGGATACCAGCAACCATATCACTGATACGAGCAATACTTTGGATTACACCATCAATACTCTTGGGCCGGAAATTACGCTTTTTGAGCCGGCTTTGAACGCTGTCGTGACTTTGGCGGCTGTCAAAGTGGCCGGAAACACAAGCCCTGAGGCCACAGTGTTCATCAGAACATACAGCTGCACAAGTTTGGAAGGGACAAATTGCGGCGAAAACTTTAATGAGGCCGTGGCTCAGGCAAATGCTGACGTGCCTGCTGAAGGCATCATCGAAAGGAATGTTGTTTCCCATGGGGGGAGCCTTCCCGGAGAAGGGGCAACAACCCTGTTCTTCGGCCAGGATTTCACAGCAGCACTTACTACTACTACCCCGGGCAAAGAATATTTTATTGATATCGTCCTGCCAAGGAATACCGTGAGCGTGATTCCACGCTATAAGATAACTAATGTTAATACTGCTACTGAGGGAGGGGCCACCCATACAAGAGTTGCTATCTCTCCGGCTTTGAAGTTCAATCCGTCAATAAGTATCAAGACACTTGGCTCAGGGTATAAGCTTTCTACGTTCCCAAAAACAGGAACGGCCAGAGGAGATCTTCCTCCAGGATACTTTGAGGCAAATGTTCCGCTCAGCCCGGGATTCAACAAGCTCGAGATCTTTGCCATCAAGGACGGAAAGCCAGGCCAGCCGACATTTGTTATGGCCGAGTATGACGATCATCCGTTTAGCATCCAGCTTAGCGACCCTGCTGACAAAATCATCAACAGGAATGATTTCGAAGGGAGGAACAATCAGATTGAACTAAAAGTTCAGACAGTAAAGCGCAGGTCTACTGCTGAAGGTTTCCTGACAACCTGCACCATCAGCCATCCCACTGCAGACATCATCGCAAAATCCTTCTCCAACAAGCCAATGGTGTCAAGTGATAAGATAAACCATCTGTTCTCTATCAATTCAAATTCATGCGCTCAATCAGAGTCTCAATCAGGGCAGAATGGAGATTACTGCCTCATAGGGGGAACACAGGATACAGCAGTCAACTTCCACCATTACAGCGTGACCTGCACTCCCCAGAATACAGCTATCCAGCCCCTAACAAAAGATATCTGCTTTACTGTCGCAACGTTCGGGAGCGCACAGGGGAATGTTGTTGGGGGAAATATTTGCGCCGGATCATCAGGATGTGATAATACTTTAATTCCAGCGCCCTGCCCTGCAGAAGAATCTTCAGGCGGAAGTGGGGCAGGTGGGACGACTTCAGGAACACCGGGGGGAGATGGGACTGGAACTACAGGTGGAACCACAGGAACTGGGACAGGGACTGGGACAGGGACTGGAACAACGACTGGGGCTACCACAGGAGCTACAACAGGAACTGCCAATACAGGGGGACAAGTTGTTATCGTCAAAAGATAAAAAAGGAAAAATGAGCAGAGCAAGCTTCCAGCTAGCCAGCTTTTTCCTAGCGGCAGCATTACTCAGCAGCCTTAGTTTTGCAAGTTATGGGAATCCTGAGTGTGAAGGCTTTGCAAACTGCTACCTTACCGATGCTGCAGGGGTTCTTCCAACTATCACCAACGATCCAAGCCCGCCATTCCAGATAACGTTCAGCCCTGTTTCTCTGATATTGGATAATCTCCTGAGCAAAATTGCAGTGAAAGGAACTACCCAAGTTGCTGTGGCTGGAAGCAGCCTTTCTGCGGAAACGGTAAGTTCCGGGACAACATCAACCCAGATAACTTTTATGGTGAGTTATCCTGACCAACTTTCTACGGGAAGCTACACCGTCCTGCTAGCAGGCAAAGATAGTTTTGGGAACAGCGTTCCGGCTCCTGCTGCGGATTTTATTATAGACAGGAATGCGCCAACCATCGTTAGCTTTGAAGCATTTGAAGGGGAGGCAGCGGGAACTCCAAAAAGCACAGATATCACTGCGCAAACAACTTTTACTGACGACAAGCCATTGAAGCTGAGAATAATGGGGAGGGACTTTGACGGAGGGACCGGAGCTGATACCATCCCTGCAACGGCAGTGGCTTCTGCAGGATTTGAATTTGGCGGCGGGGAGGCAATAATTCCGACACCAACACCTGACGGAGCTTTTATATTCACCTTCCCGGACTTAGCCAAACAAACCTATAACGGAAATTTTATCTTCAAAGATAATCTGAGAAATACTCTTACGGTTCCGTTTTCTTTTATCATTGCCGATCTGAATGCGCCCGAGATAAGCCTGACAAGCCCTGCGGGAGGGTATACTACCGACGAAGCTATTGTCATCACCTTAGGAACGAATGAGCCTGCTGCCTGCACACTGCGAAGAGGGCAGGATGGGCAAAATGGGGATTTGCTTGGGAGCACGACACAGTTTTTAGGAACCCATACTTTCCCAAGCCCGACGGGAACATTGATACAGCTCGATACTGCGCCGGCTGCGGGGGCAAGCCCTGTCCAGGGAGGCGTGCCTAATATCTTCACTGCCGCATGCACTGATGAGGCTGGGCACACAGGCACGTCAACAATCACGGTCAGCTACCGCACAGCTTTGCCGTCAATCACATCTATAGAATCCACCCGGGGGAATACCATCAACAGCTTTTCGCAGGGAAAACTGACCAGCCTAAAAGTTTTGACAAATACTTTGGCTGAATGCTTCTTTTCGGGAGGGAAGAAACTCCAGCAAAATCCTCAAACTCCTCAAACCAATCCTGGACTGCCCCTTCTTGGACTGAGCCAACCAATCCCTCCGGCATTTGGGCTGGAGCATACCATTGATTTAACTCCTGCAATAATGGCTGAGCCTGAAGGCACAGGGGCTGCAGATTATAAATTCTTTGCGCTCTGCAGGGAGCAGGGGACCAACATCCTCACTGATTTTGGGGCAATGAAAGAGCTGGAATTTTCGGTAAACATGGACCTGCAGTTTATAACTAGCTCTCCAGGGGGAATTATCGGAACAAGAAATCCGATCTTAAGCTTTGGGCTGACAAGGGATGCGTTCTGCAAGTCGCCCAATCTTCCCCCAGGGGTTTCAATGCCGACGGTAAGGCAGCAGGACTTTGCCATTCAAATGCCCCAGCTTGCTGAAGGAGGGCACACCATTACAATGCAATGCTCGCTTGACGGGAATTTTCCAGCCGATAAGGTTGTTGAAAGAGATATTACTTTTTTTATTGACAGCTCAACCCCTGCCCCTGTTATAACGAGCGTTACGGACAGCAGCGGGGCAATCATCGCTAATCTGCCTAACGGCCCGCCTAATGGCCTGCCTAACAGCAGGACAAAGTCAACAAACCTTACCATCAACGGAACCGCTGAAATCAATGCAACGATAGCTATTGAGGTTTTTGATAACAACAATATTTCAAAAGGAATATTCACAGGAACGGCAGATGCGGCAGGCCATTTCAGCATCAATGTAATACTCACCGAGCTTAATGGAAATTTTAGGGTCGTGGTAAAAGCAACAGACCAGTTCAGCAATACCAATCTCGCTTCTCCCCTTAGGATTACGGCCGATAATATTGGGCCGCCAAGGCCAACACTGGAAGTTATGCCGGCAGCAACCAAACAGGACAGCGTTATGATTGCAGGTTTTATTGGCGAGGCCGGGGCAATCTCAGCATTGAGGGTGCAAAGCACTGATCCCGGGCAGCTTCCAAGAGTGATTACAGCTCCAACAACAAATGTTGAAGATCCTTTGCTTGCGACGCTGACACTCCAGCCTTTTGCAGCTGCACAGCCGGACTATCCAGCTGCCAATACTTTTGTCAAGATACCGGAAAGCCTGGCATCTTCAGTAAATGTTGGAGATTTTCTTGAGTTCCCTAACCACCATCTCCCGAATTTTGAGCGCTACAGGGTGACTGCAAAACAGGATTTCAGCATTTTTGGAGATTTCATCTCGCTTACCCTCAATCCTGCATTAAGGGCAGCTGTGCCTCAAATATCCACGGTAAAAGTTTTCAGTAAGTCCGAGCCTGCCGGCAGTTTCAATATAGATGCTTTGCTTTTTGACGGGCTCAATGAGATAGGAGTTGTCGGAACTGATGATCTGGGAAATATTGGGGAGCATATCGCAACAACTATCGTGAAGGACAAAACTGCGCCAACAATGAGCTATCTGGGCCCGGCAATAACTCCGGATGACAAGATTCCGCTGAGAGTCCAATTGAGCGGGACTGGAACTGCAATCGTTCCTGATAGCGTTGTTATAACAATCACTGGCGGGCCATGCGTTACGCCTGAGCTGAGGACTCCGAATGCAAATGGGCTGGTGTTCCAAAATGATTTTGCTGTTTATGACAATTTTGCATCGAAGCTCTGCGATGACGGAGCCCCTAAGGAATCCTATCCTGAAGGGAGCTATACGGTGAATGTCAAGGCCAGCGATGCTGCGGGCAATAACCTTGGAGAGAACGGGCAGGACTTCACCTTTGAAGTGAACAAACAGGTGCCGAATGCTCCGGCATTTGCGCTTGCCGGCGGAATTGTGAAGGGGGCTGCTACGTTTACTACCGACATAACACCTTTGATAACCTTTACTTTCAATCCTGCTAATATCAATCCTGCTGAGACCGTAATTATTGAGGAAGCGGCCGTTGACAACATTGCAGCCGCCATAACTGGCAGCAACAATGCCTACAGCGTCCAGCTGGGGCAAACATCACAAGGAGCGCATACGCTTACTGTCAAAGCAAAGAAACAGATTACGCTGGCAGGCGGGGAAACAGGATTCGGGCCAGCTGCCCCATTCTCTTTTGCATTTGCTGTTGATACGATTGCGCCGACGATAACTGCACTTCATCAGCTGCCTGCGCAGATAAGCTCTGATGAGAATATCCAGCTGAGAGTTGCAATCACCGATGCAGGAAGCGGTGTAGATGATGCTACTGCTAAAGTTACTATCACGACGACGAGCCCTGGGAAAGAGCCTCAAACTATAAATCTCGTAAAAGATGCAACTGGGCAGTTTACGGCTACTGCCACAGCGATAGGGCTGGGGCAGAATACGCTGCGCTATGAAGCCAAGGATGCTCTTGGCAATGTGAACAATAATCTCCAGGAGTCGTTCAATGCAGTAGATGTTACTCCGCCAACGGTTGCTGCTCTGGAGCCAAGCGGAGTGATCAAGAGCAAGGCAATAACCCTGGATGCGACAATAACTGATATTTCCACGGTAGCAGAGGTCATTTTTGAGCTCAATGGGATTGTAATTCCTGCAAGCGGAATCCAAAAGACAGGAGACCATTATGCCTTTACGCCGCCTGCATTCATGCTGTTTGATGAGAACGACCCCGGCAAGCCGATGCTGAACAACAACCAGCTGGTGATACGGACAAAAGACCAGTTCAATAATATTGGATCATCAACACACCTCTTCAGCATCTTCACAAAGGCGGGGGAGGTTAAGGCCCTGACGTTAAGCGAGAGAACCCAGCAGTCTCAAACTTCATTTGATTTTGGAGATTATCTGAACATCCCTGAAACAAGGACGCTGTTCTGCGCCGAGTTTTGGACACCTTTGCTGGCGGATACCGCAACATTGTCTATCGACGGGGTTTCAAGAAATATTGCCGAACAGGTAAATTTGCGAAGCCTGGCACAGGACAAGCAATGCTATCTCCTCAATCAGGATTCTCTTCCCGAAGGAAGTTATGCGATAGACCTATTGCCTCAAGGGGCCAATGCAGTTTCATTCCATATCCCTTTTACTGTTGACAGGACGCCTCCTGTGATCCAGCTGGACCCTCTCCAATCCCCGACCAGGGCAGGGACTGCAACCCTCCAGGGGACCGCCGATACACTGCCGGTTTCCATATCTGTAAATTCCCATGCAGCAGCCATTTCCGGAAACAGGTTTTCTGTCCCTGTGAACCTATCTGCTGAAGGGAGCAACAGCTTCACCCTAACTGCAAAAGATGCAGCTGAAAATCAGGCAGCGCTGACAACGGCTATTATCAAAGACACTAGAGGGCCTGCACAGCTCTCCCTCCAGCCAATCCTAAGCCCGACAAAAGAAAGTATGATAACAATCTCCGGAGTTACTGAAGAAAGCGGCGTCGTGAAGGTGTTTGATGCAGACTTCCAGCCAGTTTCAGTGATTTCTTCAAATCAAGGTTCTGCCAGTCAGGGAGGTTCTGGCCAAGGTTCTTCGGGTCAGGGCGGTTCCACCCAGAGTTCTTCGAGTCAAGGTTCTTCAGGCCAAGTTGGTTCTGGTCAAGTTAGTTCTGGCCAAGTTGGTTCTGACCAAGGCTCTTCAAACCAGGTAACTGCAAATCCCAAAGAGCATTTCTTTGGGTCTGATGTTGCGCTGCAAAATGCCCTTGCTGGGCAAAAAGTGATTTTGTTCAGGAATGATGCAGCTGCACTGTTCGCACCAGGAAGATTTGTCCAGCAGGAAAGCCAGCAGCCGAGGATACGGATCATCAATTCGGCATTCACAGGAACTGCAACAGTGGTAACTTTGCAGGATTCTTTACTGAGCAATGCTGTCAGGCTTGAGACAACCTTCCATGTGTTTAATACCTCGCTTCCTGAGGGAAGATTTTCTATGCAGCTTGCCCTTAATTCCGGGGCAAATGAGTTTAATCTTCAGGCTGAAGACAGTTTGGGAAATACTATGGCAGATTTCACCCAGGTTCTTGCGGCCAGGGATAATGCTGGCCCAGCTCTTTCGCCTTTCAATCCGCTGCCGGGAGTAAAAATCAGCGATAATAAAGCGGTTATCAGCTTTACCGCAACTGACCAGTTTTCAGGTGTTGATGCGCAGTCTCTTGTGATGAGCATTTCCGGCGAATGCAGCATCTCCAATATCAAGACAAGCAACCATCTGACATTTACAGGGAATACCGCAAGCTTTGCCATTAACGGCAAAAATCTTTGCGATGGGGATGATATATTCCAAGACGGGCAATATACAGCAACACTCTCTGCTGCTGATGCGCTGGGAAACAGCAACCAGCTGTCTGTGGATTTCACTGTCGATTCAACGACGCCCAGCGATCCAACTGTCACGCTGCTGCCCGGAAATGTCCCTGAACCAAAGAAAGGATTCACCAATTCCGGCAGCGCCGCCATGACGATGCAGTTCCCCGATACAGAAGTTGAGATTTCAGCTGTCAGGCTTGACGGGGCTGCGCTGGCTGAAGGGACTGACTTTGTTAAGAACGGGCTGAATAAGATAACTCTGGCTTTAGCGAACCTTCAGGAGGGGCCACACAGCATCGCAGTGGATGCTGCAAAGAAAATCGGAAGCCTTGTCGGAAAAGTAAGCACGGCAGAGTTCACACTCGTTGTTGATATAACCGCTCCAACCATAACCATAAGCGCACCTCAGGCAGTTTCACTCACCGGAACAAATGCAGGGCAAAAAGCTTCAGGTGCGAGGGAGATCGGGCTTGCCCTGGCTTTCAATGATGCAAATAAAAAAATGCTGGCTCTTCAGGGAGATATTGAGAACAGCCCGATAGCATTGTTTACTGCCCCTCAAACTTTCCCCAATGCCCTCAATGTGAACCTCTCCGGAGCAAACGGCACAAAAACAATCACGCTCAGGGCTGAGGATCTTGCAGGGAATATTGCGATGGAAACAATCGCTATCATCCTTGACCAGGAGGCTCCTGTTCCCCAATTAAATCTCTTTTCGGGCTCGGGGCCAGAGCAGGGCCAGCCATTGGCAGCCAGCAACGGCGAGGCGTTTACCGACCAAGAAACCATTGAGGTTTCCTGCGGCTGCAGTGATGCGCTTTCAGGCTGCAATCCTGCAGCTACACAAAGATTTTTCCGTGAGCTGCCGTCCGTCAGCTTTACTCAGATTGGAACCCCTGCTATTTTCATCACTTCCGTAAACACTGATAAGCGCATTGAATTCAAGTGCATTACCCGGGACAGTGTAGGCAATATTGGAGAAATCTTCCAAAATGCGACGATTGACAAGACTGCGCCAGCCATCAGCTTCTTTGACCCTGCTACGGGGAAAACCAACCATCAGGTGAATGCTGTCAAATTACGAACATCTGATTTAGCCAGCTGCGAGTTCAGCTTCAGGAGCGACCTCCTCCCCGGATTTGCAACTTCGATGACTTCAGCTGACGGCAGAATCCATGAGACGGTGATTGACTTGGGGCAAAAGGATCCGCAGTGGTTTGCCAACACTCCGAAAACATTCAGCTTCTTTGTGAGATGCACCAATATCTTTGGGCTGGTTTCGCCTATAACGCCTTTCAGCCTCACCGCTGACATGGCGCCGCTGGAGATAACACGCATCACCTCAAGCAAGCCTGCGGTCTATGTTGATGACCTGAGCAATACGATAACCCTGGAGACCAACAAACCTGCGCTCTGCAGGTTTTCCGACGGAAGCGCCGAGCCTTTTGCAGACCTGGATGAGCCCATCACTCAGGGATTCACGACCCTCCACCTATTAACGAAGGATTTCAGCAACGGGCCGCACAATCTCCATTTTGACTGCAGGGATGAGGCAGGCAACACTGCTGCCCAGCCAAAATCATTATCCTTTACGGTAAATGTCAACGAGCCATTTGGGTTTATCGCCCTTGGGCCGCAGGGCACGGTTGCAGACAGGAAGCCGGATCTCTTTGCAAAGCTCAACAAACAGGGGAGCTGCAAGTTCAATAACCAGGCTGCCCTGGGAAGCTACGACACCGTTGAGAATCAGCGTGCTGTCCATGTTGAGTTCTTTAATATTACCACACCACGAGCAGACGGAAGCTACACCTTCCCAGTCGAGTGTGTGGATCTCGCTTCAAATTTCATCAATGCCCAGATTGCCTTTACGGTAGATACAACACCTCCGGCAGCACCTGCATTGCAGCTTCCTTCCGAACAGGCAAAGGTCAAAGACACCTTCCTTGCCAGGGGGACAGCAGAAAACGGGGTAGCGACTATTTATGCTTATATCAACAATCAATTAGTCAAGAGCATCCCTGTTTCCATTGCTCCCGGAACCGGAGAGACTGGTGGGAGTGGAGAGACTGGTGGGAGTGGCGGTGCTGGAGGTAATAGCATTGAGGTATTTGAAGGTATGGTCAATGCCTCCCTTTTTGCTGACGGGCCGCTGACACTGGCAGTAGAGGCAGAGTTCCCAAGCGGCGAGGAGTTCAGGAGCGAAAAGACAGAGAGGCAGGTTGTAAAAGATACTATCTCTCTGCAGCCAACCCTTGATGATATGCCGACACGAACGGCTGCGTCTCCAGCTATTGTATCGGGAAATGCAGAACCTTTTTCTGAAGTAAAAATCTTCAGCACAAACTCCAGCGGGCAGGAGGGAACCCAGATTGCAAGCACCAGCGCAACCGGCTCCGGCACCTTTACAGTTTCTGCACCATTAGCCCAGGGGACGCAATTCCTCTACGCCAAGGCGATCGACAGCACTGGCAATCCTTCAAGCCAAAAATCTACTGAAAGGGAAATTACCCTTGACACAGAAGGCCCAACAATCGCCATCCAAAGCCCCGATGCGGCTGTCAACCTCCAGGATGTGCTCTTGCGCGCAAGCCTTACTGACGGAAGCAACGTCTCGTCCATCTTCGCCCAAATCAACAGCACTCCACCCATTGCGATCAATGAGCCAGCGCAAAATCTCAAAACAGTTTCGTTCAGCTTCGTTGCGATGCCCCGTATCAGCGCAAATGGAAGCTACACCCTGTCTATCACTGCTGCTGATGGGTTAGGGAATGCACGTACAGCGGCAAAATCATTTATCCTGGACACATCCATCCCTGACCCTGCAACATTCAACCTCAACGGAAATATCAACAAGACCACCAACCCGACACTGATATTTGAGTTTTCAGAACCAGTCAAAGACGTTTCCCTTGCAGGGGTCCCAACAACCGGGGCAAGCAGCAGCAATGATAAAGAATTCAGCTATACGACGGCAAATCTTGCAGACGGAGTTTATAAAATTTTTATCCTTGCTTCAAAATTAAACGATGCCGGCAATAGGGGGAATTACAGCTTTAATTTCACCGTCGATACAACTCCTCCAACGGTCACTATAGGCAACATCCCGGCAAAAATCACTATCGATGCGATGATTGTAAACGGAAGCTGCGGGGATGCGCTCACGCCGGGGGATAGGCTGCTTATGGAGATATTCCAAGATGGGGCGCCTGCGGACACTCCATTCACCTGCGCCGGCAGTAATTTCAGCAGGCAAATCAATATTGTCGGGGGAGATGGCAACCATTCCATCACTGCACGAGCAACTGACCTTGCAGGAAATGCTGGTGAAGCCATTAAGGTAATTGAGATGGACCGGGCAGTTCCTACAGGAAATGTCACCGGGGCAATCATCGGCGGTGATTTTGGCGGAGATACTGACGGGGATGGGATTGGGAATGGACAGGACAGCGATGTGGACGGGGATGGTGTGAATAATGTGTTTGATGATGATACTGACGGAGATGGGATTCCGAATGGGCAGGATGCTGATATAGATGGAGATGGGGTGGCGAATGATGCGGATACGACGCCGGGAGGGGTTGGGAGCGCTGGGGATATTGATGGGGATGGTGTGGATAATTCAGTTGATGGGGATGTTGACGGA
>JACPBV010000019.1 GCA_016180135.1 Candidatus Woesearchaeota archaeon | reverse complement strand
GCTGTCCATCGGCGGAAGAGAAGTATTGAAGAGATCTCCTGCGATGAGGATGAAATCAACGTTCTTTTCGATACAGACAGCAGCTGCCTTTTGGAATGCCTCTGCATTCACCAATCTTAATTTTGGATCCCTCCATCCTCCGATATGGCAGTCAGCCATGTGTGCGAATTTCATCGATAAAATGGAGTGGTAAGGCAAATTTAAATGTTGGGATTATGTTGCACCAACAAACCAATCAACAGGCGAAAAAAAGGTTTCCTGAAGAACTATTGTCAGTTATTGGAATATAAGAAAGCAGGATTGCTCACTTTAATCCTGAGAATATGCTTTGACAAGTCAGCCATAGTCCTTATGACCTCCCTCTCAAACTCAGAAGGAGTTATATGCCCTTTAAGCACTGCCCCGTTTAGCGGAATTTCCCGGTGCGTTACATACCACTGAGTAATTGGCAGATAGTTTTCTTCAAATACCTCGATAAAATCTCTCAATATGCTTGAGTAAAGGTCAACAATGTTCCGCTGGATGCCATAACGAACAAGCTCTCTTGCAGAATGGTAAGCCCGCTCAGCGTATTCTGGCGGAATGCGGTTGGTTGATACCGGAACCCACCCTTTCATCCAACCATCAACATACGTTGATTTTGGAAGCTCTCCATAAAGCTCGACATTAAAGTTTCTGCCCGCAATTTCAACTGCCATCTCCTGCAGGCGAGGGTCATTGTGGGGCTCTACCCTGAACGTCACCCCCCTCGACGATGCTTTGAGCGATTCTGCGACCTGCTGCTCTATCCCATCGAATATCTTTCCCAGCTCCATCGAAGCAGAGTAGCCCGGCATGATTCTCTCAAGGCAGATTATGGATGGAGGATAAAAACTTATTGATTGTAGGGAATATATCCTGGCGTTTTATGATAATTCAGCAGGCTTACACAATAAGGAGTTTGCCAGCATTAAAGCAGATTATACAACTTCCCCAAAGGAAAGTTTTACCTCCTTCTTTTTTGCGGCCCCGGCAATCTCTTCAAACAGCGGCACTTTGATCGGCAGCGCAAACTTCGCAAAATTTGAGCTGATGATGGCTTCTCCCTTGTCCAATGATGCGATTGTCCTGTCATCGTCGCTTAAGTCCTGGGCAGAGCTCTGGATGATTGCCTCTCTTTCCGGCTTCATCTCGATGCCCATGATAATTTTAGTGTTCATGTTTGCAAGGATGTCTCGGGGAATCAGCGAGGGCAGCTGGGTTATTGCAGTCAGGCCAACCTTGAACTTCCTTCCCTCCCTTGCGATTGTCGAGAAGATGTTCGGCCCCCTTTCCATGACCTCCCTGCCTAAAACCCTCGGCGCTTCTTCGAGGATAATTGAGATTACGGGCTTGTCTGCAAGCAGGCCTTTGCCTTTATAGGAGCGGTATTTGTTGAACGCCTCGGTAGCGATCAATGAGCCTATGAGAATCTCTTCTGCGCCGGAAAAATCCGATGTGTCGATGATGACTTTCCTCCCCCGCTCAAGCTCCCGGGCAATGTCATCTATCACAGTCTCGCCGGCATTGAACGAAAACACCCCATCGGCAGTCAGCTGCGCATTCTGGAATTCAATATCGAGGATGTTCATCATCCTTCTTTTCAAAACTGCAAGCGTCCCTTCATGATAGCCGACTTTCAGCGGCTTGTCCAGGAGGATTGCCTCGATCCACCTCCTGCCGTATTCGCGGTAATACGATGCAAGAGCCTGCTGCTGAGGGTCCGACCAGTCAACCACGCCGTTGAAATGGCCGGGCCTTATTTTTTCAAGATGCACCTTCAACGTCCTTCCTCCGGGGGGGACATCTTTTGGAGTGTAATAGACAAGGTTTTCTTTCTTCGGATGGTCTTTCAGGCCTGCTTTTGCCCTTCCGTAATATTCATCATGGGGGTCCAGCACAAGGATGCCGCAGTAATCTTTGTCCATGGTGTCCCAGAGCATGCATTTCACGGCATTGCTTTTACCCCTTCCTGTAGCCGCAGGAATCAGGATGTGGTGGGAAAAAATTTCCTGGCCGTCAAGGTAGATAGGGACATCAAGGGCTTTTGAGCCTGAGCGCAGCTGCCCAAGGAACAACGCATTCTTTGGCTTAGTCAGGAAGGAAACATCCTCCTTGGTGATCTCCCTCACTTCAGAGAAGAAATCAGGCAATTGTTTTGCGACGCTGGCATTGCCGCCGTTCAGGGTGATAAGGCTCTTCAGCACTGCAAGATTATAATACCTGAGCCTGGCATCATACATCTCCATGTCTTCATTGTCTTCCAGCTTCATCCCCGAAATAAGCTCAAGGTTCTGCTGCGAGATCTGGCTGCCAAATAGAAGAGAGATAGCCTGAAGCAGTATCTTCCTGCCGTCGTTCGTATCCGCAATCAAAAGCTCGCCCAGCTCAATCGGAGCGTCGGATTTCTGCCTGACGATGATTTTGCCAAACTCACCAGAGATGACGAGGCCTTTCGCTTGCGGCATGAGAAAAATGGAAAACGCTGCGTTTTATAAAGATTTAGATGGAGAAGGAGATAATTGGGGCGGGGGAATGATGAAGAAAAGGTTATGCTGCTTTGAGCTTGATGAAACCTAACCTTTCAAGAGTTAATAAGGCATACCCCACATCAATCATGTTTCCAAAGTCTAAAGCCATCCCAACATTTGCCTTAGATGTTTCTAACTCATCAGCAATAATATCGATTGGGGGGGAGACGTATAGCACTTTAGAACCAATTCCAAAGGCCTCTCCCGGCGAAGATCGGGCATATTTTTTATCAGGAACTAAAGAAGCTCTCCATCCTTTTTGAGGTGACCCATTTTCAACAATGATTGCTTCCTGTCCAACGATGGAATAGTCTTCTGCTACACCTCGCCTTGGAATAAAAACCCTAAGGTCAAATGTTTTGGGGATGCCTGTTAAATCCCAGTTCCCTCCCCAAATCTCTGTTTGTTCAGGTAATACTAATGCTGAAAAGCCTGTTAGTGGCCAATACCTTGTTCCTTCCCAGGAAACTGGCCCGTCCATTCCAAAATTAACCCCTGCCGGAATGGGTTCCTTTCCTTGCTCAATAAAAAAATAGATTGGATGACCCCCTCTTCTCTGCTCATATGCAACATGGGCATACCCCTCTGGTGGTAGAGACTCTGATTTGGGTAAGGTTACACCCTCCCCGCCAAACTGATTAAAAGCCTCGCTCGCCAAATTATCAAGTTCTGAAAGAGAAATCAAAGAGCGGTGAGGAGGAGGGCTATGGGCATCTGTTACCCACGAATCCTGAATGTATCTGGCTACAATGCCTTGAGGTAAAGTTGTGAGGTTTGCCCCTGATAAAAGATTGTCCAGCCTTGAAGCCATAGTATCACTTTCCCGTAAGGTAGTATATAAATATTTGTGGTCTCTAAGATATATGATGTGTGCTTATCTCGCTTCCATCCCAACAATCTCATCGATCTCCACAATCTCATCCATCGCCACAATCTCATCAACCCCCCACAAATTTTCAATTTTCACTTCTGGACTTTCCCATCTAAAAAAACAACAACCTTTAAATAAAAGAAAAAGAAACTATCCATTAAAATGGATAGAACTATCCAAAAAAGTGGATTTATCAGGAAAGAGCTCCTTTTGCTGCAGCCATTTGCAAAAGAGCCGTGGAGAGAATTTACTCTGACGGAAGTAAAGCAGCTCACCAAAACCAAGTCGCACCATTTTGCTTTTGATGCATTAAAGAAGTTCACTGCAATGCAAATTTTGGAGGAAAAAAAGAAAGGAAACCTCAACCTCTACAGGGTTACCATTGAAAGCGAAACAAGCATTGGCTTTCTTGCTCTTGTTGAAGCCCATGCAAAGCAGGAAAGGCAGGATATCCCATTAAAAAATATAACAAAAATAACAGAAAAGTTAAAAAACTCTTTTTATGCCCTCCTTATTGCAGGAAGCTATGCAGAAAAAAAGCAGAAGCCAGCCTCCGATCTGGATATTGCCATCATCATCCCCGACTCAGAAATTAAAAAGCCGTATGAAATTGCCCTGAAGGAAGGCGAGCTGATGATCCCTGAAGCCCATGGCTTCGTATTCATGCAGGAGGAATTCCTGAAGATGCTGCTCAACAAAGAATTTAATTATGGGAAGGAGCTTGCGCGGAAGCACATCATCTATACGGGAGCAGAGCCTTATTACAGGATGCTCTTTGAGGCGATAAGACATGGATTCAAAGGTTGAAATGTTCCTGAAGAGGGCAAGAGGCGAGATTGATGCAGCAGAGGTATTATTCAATGTCTCGGGCAAAAAGGAGCTGAAGGAGGCATTAAGCCTTGCAGAGGAATCAACATTCTACAGCGGGGCAGTCTCGCATGCTTATTATTCTATCTTTTATTGCGCAAAAGCGATGCTTCTCTGTTTATGCATAGAAACCTCCTCGCCAGATATCCATAAAAAGACCTTTGAGAAATTTAAAAAATCATTTGTTGATACTGGTGAATTTGATGCAAAGCTTTTTCTCATCTACCAGGAGATGATTGTTAGGGCAGAGGCGCTGCTGGGAATCTACCGGGAAGAAAAAAAGAAAAGAGGGGACTTCACCTACCACACCATCCCTCAGGCTAACCGGGAGCCTGCGGAGCAGTCATTAAAGAATGCAAAAGTATTTTATAAGCACTGCAATGCATATCTGTCTGAATATCCGAAGGGGTAAAATGGAAAACTGGTGTGGCCGAGAAGAGGACATTCTCAACATTCAGCTAAAGGACGGGGAATATTGGAAAAGCATTGAACTTCCCAACGGAGTAGTATTTGATGTTGCTCAGGACGGGTCTATCCTTTCTGTTGAGGTGCTTAAAGCCAGCAAGGTTTTCTCCGGCGATGTAAAGAAAGTCATAGAAGCTGCAAAAGTTGCAGCCTGATGTTGAAATTTTCTCCCCCCCCTTATCCCCCTTATCTCCTTTCCCTACCTGGCTTCCATCGCCACTATCTCATCGATCTCTTTCTCGGAGATTGCGCAGCCTCTTATCTTGACGCCCCAGAGCAGACTGTCAAGCAAGGTCTTTTTTGGATTGGGGATGCCTAACACAAACTGGTCAAGAAGCCCCAGCTCAAAAGCGATGACTGCAAGCTCCACTGAACGGATTACCTTGATGCGCTCGACATGATGCAGGAACTCATTCAGGTTTTTCCTGTCGATAATAACATCGGTATGCAGCTTGTTCTCGAAGACTTCCTCAAGCTTTTCAGGATTCTCGATGATGAGCTTCGTGCTCCTTTCATCAATCACAACCGCCTCAGCGCCATATTTGACGGCTGCGACAACTGCGCTCATCTCGGCATAATTGATCATGCTGATATTGCTGCCTTTTGCCGAAAATGAAGTATTCGCAAGCCCGAGGAGGTGCACGGTCTCTGCATCAAGGCTTGGGTCGTCCAGCACGTCCAGAACTCCCCCTTCAATGAGCCTGAGAACCTGCAGTGCCTCAAACTTGTATTTCTTTATCTCAAGCGGCTTTTCAATAAGCTCCCTCCTTGTTGACGGAGTGATATAGAATTTCCCCCTGAAGCGCTTTTTCAGCTCAGGAAGTATCCACAAAAGGTTGTTTGTTGTCAGGCTGATGACAGGCCCGGTATCAAAAAAAAGCGCTTTCATCGGAACAGGCTCCTTGCAAACGCAATCCTCTGTTTAGGGGTTATGCTTCCCGGGATGTGCGGCATCACCGTCTTTCCGACGAAAGACATCAGCTCCCATTGCGATATTCCTAAAATTTCAGCCGACCGGGCGACAGAGATACCATGGTCGCATATCTTGCAGCCTTTCTTCACCGAGGCCTGGTTCATGACCTCATTGACATACAGGTTTAATTTAGAGTCAGTCAATGCGATAAAGTCAAAGAGCTTCTGGATATCCCTGTGGTAAAAATCTTCGTTTCCCGCCTTAAGGTTTTCAACTGCCCTCTCGACAAGCTTCTGCAGAGAATTATAGTTGAAGCCATCTTTCCGCCGCTCGATGATCTTGGACATCGCATAGACGAGGATTGCGGCCCTGATGCTGTCCTGGTCCTGGAAGATTGATGAGTTATGGATGGTATGGTTGCTCAATTCCTTGAGCTTTGCCACATTGAGGCGCTGGCCCTGGGCAAGCATGGCGGCAACCTCTTTCAGCACTGCGATAAGGTCTTTCCTGACGGTGTCGTCCATACTGCAATCTTTGAAGTGATTTTTATTTAAATGTTCTTATTTGGGCGGCGTCCGAGAAAAAAACGGCTCCGTTCAAAAAGTCATCCCACCAACAAAAAAGATTATGGGCAATAGCTCTGCAATACATTTCTGCCCTTTGGGCAGAGAACTTAACCGAACTTAC
>JACPBV010000016.1 GCA_016180135.1 Candidatus Woesearchaeota archaeon | reverse complement strand
TCGCTGGCGTGGTTCTTGATAAGATACTTTGCCAATCCCCTCATCGCAAAGCTGTGCGAGCATCCGCAGGCAGCGCTCCCATCGGAATTAATGACTGATTCTGCTCCGCAGCAATACTCGCAGCTTATCTGGGATGCTATCGAGATATACCTCTCTTTATCGCTTCCGGACAGCGTTATCTGCTTGTCCAGAAGCCCAAGCTTATTGATAGTCTTGTCAGCCTTGCTTTGGTCATTTACGGAAACATCATCATAATTGACTCCAAGCTCTTTCCCATAGATTTCAGGAGTTCCTTTGGGAGTTACATCAATGCCCTGAAGATTTGTTTGCGCAGCCGCATTGCCGGTCATAGCCTCCATCCCCGGCTCTGCGCCGCCGGAAATCTGGTTTCCACCAGCCACCATCCCAACTCCCATTCCGCCCGCCAATTCCATTCCGGATCCCATTCCTGGATTTTTAAGCTTCCCAATCTGGTAAGTGTTCAGCCCTAAAAGCACTAATCCCATAGCCAGCATGATTAACGTCGCAAACTCAATGACCCCCTTTCTGGAAGCATTCATGCCTTGCCGCCCATCCCTATCTCCGCTCTCTTGATAAGATTCATGCTCTTGTTCATGCCTTGTTTCCATTGGTTACCACCCTCGAGGTTTATTGATACTATTTATGGATATTATTTATTGATATTGTTTATCTTAATCGATATTGTTTATCGATATTATTGGTCGGTATTTATTCAATTGTTATTGAGTCAATTATTATTGGGTCTATCTTCCCAATCCTGGCCAACAATAACCTTTGATATCCAGAAAGAATCCTGAAACAGCATATATATCTTGGGATGAAACTAGTTTCATGGCTGTTTGAGAAAGAGATTGAATCAGTCAACCCCTTAAATTTAAGGCTGAATAGTTCTGATAACTTCAGGCTTGGTAATCCCACCTAACTCAGGCTGAGTAATCCCACCTAACTCAAGCTTAATTATCCCCCCTATTATTCTTGAAAGGGCACTATAAGTATGAAGCATGTCATTGGCAACTTTGCTAACCTCAGTAAATCGCTGCCTTTCACATTCCCAATAGAGAATTTTTAGGGCATCCCATGATAGCGAACGATTATGATCAAATCCCTTGAACCTTAGCTCAGAATTGAGAATTTCCCCTTTTATTCTCGAACATTCTTTCCAAATTTTTTTAGCTTCCGCCGTCAACCTCTGGTAGTAAGATGAAAAAATTCCCTGGGAAAGCAAGAATGGAAACGGAGCTTTTTGACTTTGGTAAAGCCCCAGGAGCTGTTCGAAATGGTCTGGGATAGCCTCATTGGAAAAGAAAAAAGTATTGCCATCGACAGGCATATTTGTCGAAAAACCGCAGGTTATGCTGTTTTGACGACGGGAAATTGTGCCCCCTTCTGCCTCAAATTTCTCCAGCTCCAGAAAATAATCAACAATGCTGGTAAGGCCAATGCTGCCTACAAGTCTTAACTGCCTTTCTATCTCCAGGGTCTCAAAGGGAATCCATCCACCTTCTTTTATTAGCTCCCCGAGATGGTGGAATTCTTTACGGGTATTGGCGTCGCCCATCCTTTGGAGATATAGCAAACGCAACAATTAATCGAACATAAAATATTGCGTTTGCTTATTACGAAGAGCATTAAATTTATTCCAGAATTTAATGCTTTGAGTATAAAACTCACGAAATACCCTTATCGTCTCTTGAATTCCATTTTGCTCTTCTCTCCATGCAGAACGGTCACGATAACTTTTTGGTTCATCCATAGGGGGCTCGCTAACTATGTTTGATGTAAACTGGATCGCCCCTTTTTATTATACTGGATTGGGTGTCTGTTTAAAAAAGTATGTGGGAAAAAGAAACGAAAGAAACAGCCTACTTCAACACCACAATATTTGTCATCCCTCTTCTCTGCCTGTCGATGACCTGTTTCGCAGCAAGCTTATCGAGAACTCTGGTAACCTTCACCTTCGAAAACCCCGTTTCCTTCACCAGTTCGCTTTGGTAGACTGAGCCTTTTTTCTCTCTGATGAGGTGATAGACTTTCTTTTCTTCATCATCGAGCTCAGACACATCAATCGTTTTAAAGGAAACTTGCTGCGGCTTTCCCTGCTGGAATCTCGGCAGCACGATCAAAAACCCGCCAATCCCCAATATCACAAAATTAAGCGCATAGGCGGAGATGATCCACCAGGAGGTGTTGCTGTTATGGACCGGGCAGTCTTCCATCTTGAGCGTCGGGCTTTCATCAACCGCTTTGCAGATGAACTCCTCCTGTTTGTCCACATCGAGCTTTACCATCGACAGAAGAATAAAGAGCAGCAGGGCAAAGCCCACCAGCCCATATCCAATATGCCTCTGGCTGAAAGTGATCATAGTCGAGAAGATGCTGAAAGGGTATATAAAAGCTTTGATTTATCCAGCGGAGATTGAAGTTATCACTTTTTGTTTTCTTTCCTCTGCTTTTTCAGCGCCGTCAATATCTCCAAACAATTATTTGCGGCTATTAAGGACCAAGAAACGCCATCAAAAAAATCTGGCATTGGCGAAGACTGTGGGGGTTTACCTGAAGAAGTAAGCGCAACTAAGGGAAACAGAGTTTTTCTGCGGCGTTTTTGCTCGAAAATCCCAACAACATTGGCGAGGCGAGGGAGGGGACGCTCCATCGGGAGACCCGAGCAGGGCAAATTTACGAAGGAAATTTGACCGTCGAGCCCAGTGTTGTTGGGATTTTCTAATGCAGCTTTGCTAATGCAATTACCTCAGCAGAAACCCTAGTCATCACTTTTTGTTTTCTTTCCTCTGCTTTTTCAGCGCCTTACAGAAAACCTTAAATAATGCCCTGCAACGATAAACGCCAGGATGCTGTATAAAACCTATAACGGAAGGACTTTGATCGGGCTCATCGAGCCTATTACCATCCTGGGCGCAAATGGCGGGAAGCGGACAATCCTCGCAAAGATTGACACAGGCGCATCAAAATCTTCCATCGACTCCAACCTCACCAGGCAGCTTGGGCTTGACAATGTCCTCAAGTCAAGGATCATAAAATCTGCCCATGGCAACAAACTGCGCCCTATCATCGAGGCAGAAGCGCATCTTGCGAGGAAAGAGTTCAGGGCCGAATTTACCGTCGCAGACAGGTCCCATATGACCTATCAGGTCCTTGTGGGAGTGAATATCCTGAAGCATGGGTTTATCATCGACCCTTTGAAGGGGGTGCTGTAGGAAATAATGAAAGCCGCCCTGATATCGCTGGGGAGCATCAGCTCCCAATGGACGCTTGCTGCGATGAGGAAATGCTTTTCCAAAGTTGAAGCCATTGACATCCGTGGCATTGAAGTGGATCTCGGGAAGGAAAAGCCTGAAGTCCTTTCCGGCGGCCATCCCATCGGGCAGTTTGACTGCATTTATGCCAAGGGCTCTTTCAGGTATGTCCCGACCCTGCGCTCGGTGACCAGCTGCCTGTATAAATCAGCTTATATGCCGATTAAGCCGGCAACATTTACTATTGGCCATGACAAGCTCCTTACCCATCTTGCGTTTCAGCACCACAGCATTCCTATGCCGGATACTTTCCTTGCGTCTTCTTCCCACGCCGGCAAAACTATTCTTGAAAAAATAAGCTATCCCATCATACTGAAGCTGCCGTCCGGGACAGGCGGCAAAGGAGTCATGTTTGCTGAAAGCTATGCCGCTGCATCATCCCTTCTTGATGCGCTGACAACCCTGCGCCAGCCTTTCCTGATCCAGGAATACATCGAGACAGGAGGAGAAGATATCAGGGTCATCGTCGCAGGTGAGGCCATCCTTGCATGCATGAAAAGGAAAGCGGTGATGGGGGAGAAAAGGGCAAATATCCATGCCGGCGGCGAGGGCGCCCCTTACCTTCCAAGCGCCCTGATTAAGAAAATCTCCGTTGAAGCGGCAAAGGCAGTGGGAGCTGAGCTTTGCGCAGTAGACATCCTTGAAGGCGCAAAAGGCCCATTGGTTGTCGAAGTAAACCTTTCGCCGGGATTGCAGGGCATCACCAAAACAACCGGCGTCGATGTTGCAGGCAAGATAGCAAAGTTCCTCTTTGAGCGGACAAAAGAGCTCAGGGAAAAAGGAAACCGGCAGGAGACGCAGAAGATTATGCAAGAGATCAGCGAAGAGAAACCTGGGATGGAGCAGCAGATCATCTCCAACCTAGATTTCCGCGGGGAAAGGGTCCTGCTCCCAAAGCTCGTCACCGACATCGCCAAATTTAACGAAAAGGAAGAGTTTGTGATTAAGGTATCCAAGGGCAGAGCCGTGGTTGAGAAGGTGTAACCCTAAGTTCACTTGTTCTGCAGCACACCTAAACCATATTCCAGGTGAGCGCCATCATATTGAGATTGTATCTCCTGAGATTTGATTTCCTCTGATTGTATCTCCTGATATTGCATCTATTGAGAATGTATTCCAAATTATTTTAATTCCTGTTATTTGATTTCCTGCGATTGTAGTTCTTGTAATTTGATTTCTTGGGATTATACTTCCTTTATCCCTTTTGCAGTCGGATAGACCCCATTCGTATAGAAAATCTTTTAAAGGAGCCTTCTCCAAAAGCCCTTATGGCCGAATTATTCTCACCAGCAGCCCAGCACGTCCTCTTTGCCATCATCTTTGCAGGTGTCATCTCCCAGGGGCTGAAGTTTCTGATATTGTATCGGGCCAAGAAAAAGAACATCCATCTCTGGGACATTTTTGTGACAGGAGAATTCCCGAGCACCCATACTGCGCTCATCAGCGCGCTTGCGACAGCAGTTTTGCTCGATGAAGGCGCAAGCAACCTGTTCATGCACACCATCGTCCTCTCGATCATCATCATAACCGATGCTCTCGGTGTGAGGAGAACATCAGGGGAAGAAGGCAGAGCCATCAATAAGATTATCAGGATGCAGAAGCTGAAGCTTTCTCCCGTCCATTATGCCCTCGGGCACACGCCCAGAGACGTCCTTGGCGGGCTTGTGATAGGCATTCTCTCTGCATTGGCAGCGTTTAAGCTCTTTGGTGTCCTGTAGCGATTTTTTTTATTGAAGCTCTACTCTGATTGTTTAATGGAAACCCTATTCCGATTTTTAATTGAAGCCTTACTCCTGATTGTTTAACGGAAGTTCTTTTCCGCATTGTTTATTGGCTATTCCGCCATTTTTTGAATTCTGGATAATCCAATTGCAATGGTCTTACCCTAATGTGCTGAAGCCTGTCGTGTTGCAGCGCGCAGCAATCGTATGAACCTTTCTTTAGGGATATCTGTCCTTATCCCCGTCGGTGAGAAATGGGTCGGTGATGCTGAAAATCCCAGCGCATGGATCTTCCCAAGAAGGGCATCAGTCTTAGGGGGAGTGAGCTTCAATCTGCTGCACTCTTTGTGGACATCAAAAAATCCGGCGGCAGGAATCTCTGCCTCTTGTTTCAGCAAAGAAATGAATTTTTTGATATCAGCATCTGCAAGGCTCTCCATCTTCTTCACCAGACTGCTGTCCCACAGCTTCCCCCTCCATAAAGGGCCTCCCGCACCCATCATGCCGTGCTGCTTAAAAACTCCATCGACAGTCTTTTTTCCCTTGGTGCAGGAAAAGAAAACCCTCATATAATGCTCTTTGGCATACGAGCACACAGGCACCAATGCTTTTTCAAACTGCGCCCCGATAAGCTGCACTTTCCTTATCAAAATCCTGATTCCGGCTTCATGCTTCAGCTCATTCCTCAGCGGCTGTGCCCAGTATTTCCTCAGGCATGCTTTCGGCGATGTTCCCGCAAGAGCCGCAGTATCAGTGGCGGTGACCGCAAGAATCCCCTGTCTCGACAGCCGCTTGACAGCAGCATCCAAGAAAGGATTGGGCGTCCCAAAAGGATCGATGTCAATATAATCAAACCCAAAAGAGCTGAGCAGAAAAAGATTAGTATCCATCTGTGAAATTTTTATTTTTTTGCTTTTCAGCGGTATTGTATTCATGCTGAGGTTGTCCCTGATTGCCCTGACAGAACCTTTATCGTAGTCGTTTATCGCAAGAAGCTTTATCTTTTCTTTGGGCAGTTCCTTGAGGAAACGTATGCTCCTGATTCCCGAGCCTGCCATCGGGTCGGCTATCCTCATCCCTTTTTGAGGGATCGCCTGGAGCAGCAAGACAGAAATGTCCCGGTTAAGCTTCATCACCGGATTATAGAAGACCGGCATGGATTTGGTGACGATTTCTTGCTGTGAAGCCTTAATAGCTGCTGCTCCTTCCTGGACTTTCATCGTAACAACAAACAAAGAAGAGTATAAAAAGGTGATTGAGCTTTATAAAAAGTCAGTGATGAATAATCAATAAACGCTTACCCACACATGCTGCGTATCCCTGAAATTATCATTGCTCGCAGAGACTTTTGCGAGATAGACGCCTTCCGGCACGCTCCTTGGCAGCTGGATGTTCATCATCGCTGAAGTGCTGTCTCTCTTGCTGATGTCAAAGGTGTTGGAGCCGTAGATCAGGCCCAGGTCATAGAAATAAACCTTGACCGTGACGTCTTCGAGCTTCTCCCCAATCGTATTCCTGACGGTGAAGAAAGCCTCCTTTTCGATTCCCGGAGTGAATGGCTCATCGATATAATACTTTCCGAGCGCATGAATATTGGCAAAGCTGAAGAGCATGAGGCTGAGCAAAAAAGAAATCCCCAAAGCGCCTTTTCCAAAAGTGCCTGTTCCAGAAGTGATTTTTCCTAAAGTCCCTTTGTCCATGGCGCAAATCCCCCAAATAACATTCTCCTGCTAATAAAAGCCTGAGGGGATATATAAACTTTTATCTGCTCCATCATACCTATTGGAGTCCACAGTTCATTAGTCTGCAGCCGGTGATAAAAAAGATGTATTTGTTTAGCATCCTAAAGTCGAAACGCTTTTGAGCCTACCCTGAGTCCGTCGCGGGGGGTCGTCCCTTACGGGGACGCAGGACATCCTTGTCTCCCGTCGAGCGTTTCGAAGATGCTAAACAAATACAAAAAGATTAGTTTTAAAAAGCATCCCGGCTTCTGATAGGGATATTAAAGAATATCGTTGATTAAAAGACTCTTAGGCGGTAGGAAATGGATCAAAACTCCGTAAACATTCCCGGAAAGAATACTGAAAAAAACACTGTAAAAACCCCCATAACCGGCTTCATCAAAACACCAGTCAAATGCCGGGTAAGGAATCACAATGGCAATCCGAAGCCCCCTCTGTGTTGTATTGGCCCATGTGGACCATGGGAAGACTTCTCTGTTAGACCAGATTAGGGGCAGCTCTATCGCAGCAGGGGAAGCAGGCGGCATCACTCAGGCCATTGGCGCTTCGATGATACCTCTGGACGTTATCCAGAAGCGCTGCGGGAAGCTTCTTGAGGCGCTGAAGATCAATTTCACCATCCCTGGGCTGCTGTTCATCGACACGCCAGGCCATGCCAGCTTTACCAGCCTGAGAAAAAGGGGAGGCAATCTTGCGGACATCGCAATCCTGGTGGTTGACATCAATGAGGGGTTTATGCCCCAGACCATCGAATCGCTGGAAATTCTCAGGAACTTCAAGACCCCTTTCATCATCGCAGCGAACAAGGTGGATATTATACCGGGATGGAAGCCTCATCCTGAAATGCCTCTGATGAAGAACATCGCCCAGCAAAATCCGGCTGTTTCTGGATTATTTGAAACAAAAATTTATGAGCTTGTCGGAAAGGTATCGGAATTTGGCTTTGACGCAGACCGCTTCGACAGGATAGATGACTTCACCAAAAAAGTCGCTATCGTCCCGACCTCTGCACTGACCGGCGAGGGGATCCCTGAGCTCCTGATGGTGCTTTCAGGCCTAGCCCAGAAATTCCTTGAGAAAAAGCTTCTCGTAAATATTGGGGTGTCAGGCAAAGGGACAATCCTTGAGGTGAAGGAGGAAAAAGGCCTTGGAACCTGCCTCGATGTGATACTTTACGATGGCAGCCTTCTCATAGGGGACAACCTGGTCGTGGGAGCATTAGGGAAGCCTATCGTCACAAAAGTGAAAAGCCTGTTTGTCCCAAATCCTCTCGCAGAGATGCGTGACCGGAAGAGCAAGTTCAAGCCTGTCCGCCAGGTGACTGCTGCGATGGGTGTGAAAATCTCGGCAAAAGATATTGACGGGGCGCTTGCGGGCATGCCGGTCAGGGCCTGCAATGAGGATGAGCTCTCTGCTATCATTGAAGAGCTGAAAGAGGAGGTCGAGGAAGTGCTTATCGATACTGCCCAGGAAGGCATCATCATCAAGGCAGAGAGCATCGGATCGCTCGAAGCTCTGGAATTCACCCTCAAGGAAAAAAATATTCCCATCAAGAAAGCATCCGTCGGAGATATCACCAGGAAGGACCTCATCGATGCAGAGACGAGCCTGCCATCCGACCCCCAGCACGCAGTCATCCTTGGGTTCAACGTCAAGGCAATGGAGGCGAAGGATTCTGATGTGAAGGTCATCACGAGCGATATAATCTACAGGCTGATCGAGGAGCTGGACCGATGGGGCCTGGAGCAGCAGCGCCTAAGGCAGAGCAAAGAGCTCGGAAGCCTCATCCTCCCCTTTAAGATGCAGATTCTGCGGGGCTATGTCTTCAGGCAGAGCAATCCTGCTGTTGTTGGGTGCGAAGTTCTTGCCGGAACAGCAAAGGCCGGGATTTCGGTCATGAATGCCCAGGGAAAAGTCCTTGCTGAGATCAGGAGCATGCAGATGGAGCAGGAGAATGTTGAGAAGGTGGAAAGGGGAAAGCAGGCCGCTGTTGCCATGGACAATGTCACCGTCGGAAGGCAGATCCAGGAAGGGGATGTCATCTACAGCGCAGTTTCCGAAGAAGGCTTCAGGAAGCTGAAAGGCCTGAAAACCTTGTTATCCGCAGAAGAAAGGCAGGTCCTCAAGGAAATTGCCGAGATCAAAAGGAAGGAGGTTCCGCTGTGGGGGATATGAACAGGCTTGCCTTCAGGGCGATGGACCGCAAGTCCCGGAAAAATTTTCTTGCCATGCTGGAAAAGCAGTTTGGCTTTTCCAGGGAATTGGATTACCTCTTCTTTATCAACGGGAAAGATAAGGTCTTCCTGATCAGCAGGGAGGCCGGAGCATTTCCCATCGATGCCCTCCGTGTGAATGTCATCGGCCTGTATGCTGCAGAGATCGGAAGTGGCGAGGTGAGGCTCTCTATCGAGGGAAGCCAGCTGATCGGGCCGTATGCATCAAAGAACATCATCGAGGTCCCTGAGGAAATTGCAGCACGATGGCTGAGGGGAGAAGATATTAAAGTGCAGGGGACCGGGCAGGGCATCCAGGACAGCAAGGACGTTTTGAACAGCCAAGGTTGTCAGGACAGAAAAGGCAGTCAGGGAGGTCAGGGCAGCCAGGAAAGCAAGGACGGTCCGGATAGTCAGAGAATTCAGGACAGCCAGGATGGCCAAAACTGCAGCGGTTTTGTGATTGTTAAGTCAGGAGATGATTATCTTGGGAGCGGAAAATTAAAAGAAGGCAGTATACTGAACTTTGTCCCCAAGAACCGAAGGATTCATTCTGTCAGCTGAAATTTCTTATTCTTAGGGCGTTAGCCTGCTTCAGGAGTTAAATCAGGTGAAACTCAGTTATTCTGCTTCTAAGGCAGATGGTGGTATGATTTTTTTTGAAAACTTACGAAACTTCCGATTATTTCCTGTTGTTCGAGGTTGGTGCGAAACTCTCCACTTCAATCGACCCCACTTAACAGAGCCCATATAAGATTAATTATAACTGCAGGGCACACACGAACTAAAACTATAAACACCGGAGGGGGCACACTCAAAAAACGAAATATTTATTAACCACTCAAATTTAATATGGATACAAATGGGAAAATGTCCAATATGCGAAGCTGATTTATGGGAGTCAGGTATAGCAGAAAGACTTTTTAGAAAGTCAAGATTGTATTGTAAGTCATGTGGTTGGGAAATGACTCATGAAGAACTCAGAGCAAATGGCGGTATTGAAGCGATAAGGCGAAAAATTATCAAGGAACATTCTTAGAAATACTCAAACATATAGGATTCTATCGATTGTTATTTATACTAATTTGAGATAAGGGATGATTTGCAATTAATAAAAAAATCCAATAGCATCATCTATTTCCACTATCATTTTTTCTTTATATCTTTAATATCATATTTTTTTAGATTATAGAAGTATAGGTGTTATTCAGAGTTAAATCCTAATTATTGATTGTGCCCCTTTGATTCTTTTCCTTGATGTATAACTGTCGCTCTTTTGTTTGGGCTGTTGCTACGTCCAAATTGATTTTTCGAGGGTCCGGCAGTGGGTTGCTTCAGCCTCGCCCATATCTTAAAAATCAACTTCGTTAAATTCCGATGTCAGTCAATACCTTTAAAAACCAGAGATAGTTACTGAGGGCGATGATAATTGCGCTGACCGGAACGATCGGCTCTGGAAAAGGAGAGGCCGCAAAATACCTCCAGGAAAAAAAATTCCAGTATCTTGTTTATTCTGATGTCTTGAGGGAGATAGCGAAGCAGAAATGCATTGAGCCCACAAGGGAGAACCTGCACAGGATCGGCAGGAAGATCAAGGAAGAGGGCCATGATCCGGGGTTCCTGTCCAAGCGCCTCCTGAAAAAGATAACTGAGAAAGATGCCGTTGTTGACGGTGTCAGGAATGTCGGGGAGATACAGGAGCTGAAGCGTCATGCCAGGACGTTCGTCATCGGCATCACTGCATCCCAGCGCCTCAGGTTCCAGAGGATTGTCCTAAGAAAAAGGGAAGGCGACCCGGCAACATTTGCCGCATTCAAGCGCATAGACAATATTGAGAACAGGGGCAGGACCAAGGGGCAGGAGATCAACGCATGCCTCCGCCATGCCGACATCACCATCCACAACAACGGCTCGATCAAAGAGCTGCATGGGAAGATTGACAGGTTTCTGGATTCCATCGTCTCAAAAAGCCATGCCCAGTGAGGTTTTTGAATTCTTTTAAGAAAGGTTATCTAATCTATTTTTTCCCAAACGATGCCTCTGCGTGCTTCCGGTCTTCATAGAGTTCACGCAGATCCTCATAAACAGCTGCTTTCTCTTCATTTGAAAAATTTTGGTAAATGCCCAAAAGAAGGATATACTTTTCTTTTGCGCCTTTGAAATCAAGCTTCTCCAGATATTCTCTCGCAAGATACATCTCCCGCTTAAAGCCCTCCCGTGGAGATGGCTGGGAAATTGCGCTTGCGCTCTCCCTGGATTTTTCATCAGCTGGTTTTGTATCGTATTCAGGAATTTGCGAAAGTGGCTCTTCAGCAGCAGTTTCCATTGATATACTATCGGATTCTTCTGAGCTGCCAGCAGACTCCATCTGGAGCTTATCGAACCCCCTCAGGCCCGAATTTTCCGTTGAGCCCTTGCTGTATTCAATCAAGCCGGCAGCCTCCCTGCCCTCAGGCAAAAGCTCAGGCTCTTTTATTTTTGCTTTGAAGAACCCAAACAACGGCTTCCTGCCTGCCTTCTTTATTGCGCCTTCAATCTCTTTCTTTGCGCTGCGCTCCTGATCCTCAGACCTTTTCTGCTGCTCACGCTCCTCCTTTGCCCGGATATCCCGCAGAAGGAGCTCTTCCCTCTTCTTTTCAAACTGGTCAATTTTTTTCAGTTTTTCCAGCTCTTTCTTCCGCTCTTCGACAAGAAAATCCCTTCGCTGCCTTGACCGCTCACGCTCTTTGTCTGCAAGCCCATCAAGGAATTCCACTATAAAGTTTTTCCTTGAATTTGCCGGCGTTTTCTTTGCTGCGGCCTCCTGCATCCTTTCTTCTACCCTTCTGTCCTTTTCTTGCGCTCTTCTGCTCTTTTCTTCCTGAATTTTAGCAGCGATGTCTGCCTTCTTTGCTTCCGCTTTTTGCAGCGCTTCCTGGTTAATCCGCTTAAGCTCTTCAAGCTTCCTCAGCTCGATCTCCTGCTTCAGCCTTTTCTGGCCTTCAAGGACCTTCCTTAAGACACTTGGCGGAGGAGGAGGAAGAATATCCAGCTCATGGCTTTCTTTCAGAATTCTTTTAGGCTTATGCGAGACTGCCCGTTTCCTAATATGCTGGCCCTTCGTAATCCATACCACCCCTTTTACCTTTCCTTTGCCTCACTCATTTATAAAAGTTTCTATGAGCTTCTCACGGCTGGAAAAGCCGGATTTTATCCTCACTCTCCGCTTCAATTCCCGGGAAAGGAACTTTACCAGCTCCCTGTTTGCCTTGTTGTCTTCTGCCTTTTCCCTGATGCTGACAAGATAGGCTTTTCTTCCCCCGTCATAGCCAACGATGCTGTTTTTGGGGGAATTGGGCCTGATGATGACCTTAAATCTGCTTTCCTGGATTTCCATCTGGCTGAAACACCATGCCAAGTATAAAGTCTTTAGTAACTATTACAAAGTAATGAAATATAGGAAGATTTAAAAAGCCATGCGCTTTCCCAAAAAGTATGGGATTGGAACAAAAAGTCCTAAATGCGTTGGTCATTGAGGATGATAAGGATGTGTTGAGGTTAATCCAGGAGCATCTAAAAACCCTTGGTGTAAAATCTACTTCCTTTTCGACCTGTGAGCAGGGCCTTAATGAATTTCTCGCCCACCAAACACTATACGATTTTGTAATCACTGATTTAAATCAATCGGGCACTAGCGGCGCAGATGTCGCAGTGTATGTGAAATCCTATTCCCAAGAAAGAATCCCCGTCTATATCCTTACTGGCGGAGCTGATCAAGATTTGATAGGAGCGGCAAAAAGAATTGTTGGCGAAAAGAGATTTATAGACAAACCATTCAATGCTAAAAGATTCTATCAGATTGTTGAAGAAGTAAAACAACTAAAGGCACAAGCCACAACCCCTTGATTATGACTCCTTGATCATAATCCCTAAGTTATAGCCTCTCAGTTATGGCCACTTAATTATGGCCCATCAGTTATAATCCCTCCATCTATGCCTGCACTTGTCGCAGGTCAGGAATTTCGTTTCAGGCTCGTCGCCTGCACGGGTCTGGACGGTCCAATACCGTGCTTTGTGATGGCCGCATTTTGGGCATGAAGCATCCATCATGGGCAGAGCTTCGTGGTCGTGGTCTTTCTCGACTATTTCCATTGATGCAGCTTCTTTTTCTTTGACTTTTTCAGAAAAGCCAAATGCCTTCTCCTTCCCGCCATGGTAGCCGCAGGAGCATTTCACGACAGTCTTGTTCCCTTCTTTCTTTGGCATTAAGATAGATCCGCATTTTGGGCAAAACATTCCCATCACCCCGTCATTGTTCCTTTGAAGAGATTCAGCAGCTCAACAAACCAGATCTTGACATAACCGAGCAGGGGAACTCTGACAACTGCATTCCCAATGACCTTATCGTAAGGTATGCTGCTCTCATCAAGGCTCGAGCTCTGGATCATACCGGCATTGTGGTCGCCTTTGGTCTGGAATATCGCCTTTCCGTCTTTGGAATTTATAACCTTTACTACTCTATGGATGATAGGGTCAGGCCTTTTGCTCCTAAAGACGATAACATCCCCAACATCAATATTTTCCGCCTTTTTGCCATACAGGATCATAATATCCCCACGATTGAAACCGGAAGCGAAGGGAAAATCCTGAAAACTGCTTTGTGTGATGTTTGCTGTTCCATACCAGCTGCCGCACGACTTCCAGAAGAGGGAAAAATCTACAGGGGCTTTCTCTGCAAAGGTATTCCCGCAAAGGCGCAATGAGCCGAGGTTGTCAACAGCCATCTTGTGCTCCATGCTGCCGGAAACCACAGCTACTATCGGGTAAGGGGTATTCAGGATAAACCCGAGGCCGGGATAGACTAAAAACTTTACAAGTATAAAAGAAATGGCGATATTTGCGATCCAGCTCCCGATGCTGTCCTCCTCCCAGATAAAATGCCAGAATCTCCCGAGCCATGATTTTGCAGTCTTCCAATCCATAGGCTTATTAAAACGCCGCTTCTTAAAAAGCTATCGCTATCTCGTAAGAATTAAGAGCCTATCTCAGTAGGTAGATGGACACGACTTTTTATCATCGTGATCGGCTTAAAAAAAAGCCCCTAATGGGATAGGCTCTAAGCTCTGGCAAGAGCGGCTCTGCCGCCCCTTGGGGCCGTTGGGAATTTTATTTGGCAAATTAATTTATATACTAAGGATGTTTACCAACTCTTTATGGGTTGGGGTGGAAAATGAGTGGAAAAAGCATTTGGATATGGTGTATTCTTGGGCTTTTATTGCTCCTGCCAGCTCTCTTTGCCATCACTTCCCCTGTTGCCAGCAAAGCAGATGTGAATCTGCTAATCAATCTCTACCCGCAAAAAGTTGAGGAAAGGATCCTTTACACCTTTGTCCCGCCAATCAAAGAAGACCATCTGGAATTTGGGGCAGATAAGGCTTCAGAGGATATCAGTGTTCTTGTGAATGGGAAAGCCGCAATTTTTGACAGGATTGAAAATGACGGAATCCTGATATCTATCTCCCCCAATGAATCGGTAAAGGAATTAGAGCTTAGGTTTACCTCAAAAGAGGCAGTCTTTGAGAACAGCGGGATTTTTCATTTCTTTCTTGAGCTTGACCTCAACCGGCCGTTTATCTCCCATGCATCAGCCCGGATTGTCCTTCCTTTAGGGTATGGGCTGTCTGATGAATCTTTTAAGCCATCCGGAGGAGTTATCTCCAGCAATGGCAGGAACATCGTGATAACGTGGGATAATCTTAACACTAAAGGGGAGAATTTTTTTTCTGTAAAATTTGCCAGCATCTCTTCTTCAGCCTCAGGCTGGCTTCTATTTGTTATCGGCAGTTTGGCATCGCTTCTTGTCTTTTCTTATTTTCATTTTCGGAAGAAGAAACAAAAGGCGCTATTCTACGGGTTTAGGGAGGATGAACAAAAAGCAATCCAATTCATCAAAACAAATGGGGAAATCATGCAGAAAGCATTGCAGCAAGAATTTAAATTCTCAAGAGCCAAAGCAACAAGGATAGTTAAGAAGCTCGAAGAAAAAAAGCTTATAGCCAAAGAGGAGATAGGGAGGACGAACAGGATCTCCTGGAGGGGAGAGCCTCCCGATGTAGCGCTGGCGGGGAATGATAAGGTTGCTGATGAGGGGAAGCAGCCCGGCAAGAGCCCTGAATCAGGTAAACCGGAAGAGAGATTTTTTGAAAAAATAGAATAAGGCTGGTTCTATACCGGCGCAACAAATTCTTGGTGCTGTCAATTTTTTGCAATAGTTATTTTGCCGGTTTATTTGGGAAACCCGAATAATGATGCCTTCTTCCGCCAACACCCGCACTATTGCTGGAAAATAGAGTCACTGCCGTTCTATTATGGTTTTTTAGGGATTGTTTCACATTGTTTCACCAAGTTATTTTGTATCTGAAACACTCTATCCTAGGTTTGGCAATACCATGCCGGGGGTTTGGATGGATAACCAAATAACAAAATCATTCGTTGATGGAAACGGGTTAATGATTCAGGCATTTAGCCCGACAGGGCAAGGTGCGGAATGTGCGGATCATCCCAATGTTGCTATACTAGAAAATACCTGGCAGCAAAGCACACCCAGCATTTTCCTCAGATATCTCTTCAATCAATTTTCTTCAGGTATCTCTTTAATCAATTTAGCTTTAATCGATAGCTTTAATCAATTTAGCAATTTCTTTTCCCACTTTAGCAATTTCTTCAATGGCAATTTCCTTTATCAATGGAGCCAAGCGGGCTTATCTCTGCCCTGCCTTGCCAGGAAATATCCTGGTGGGCATTTATACTCCCAAATAGTCTGGGAAAAACAAAACCGGGGTGAACAACATGCAATACAAGGGAATTCAGATGAGAATAGGGGTTATTGCGGTTATTTTGTTTTTGTTCGCATGGCCTATGGCGTTAGCGCAGCTTGCTGACGTTACGGGCGAATCTGATGCCAGTGCCGGTGTCAGTGGAGACAGTTCAGTAGATGGCGCAGCGGAGACAGGCTCCGAAACTACATCAGAGGTAACATCGGATACAGAGCAAACAGCTGAGGCTGGCAGTGAAGCAGGGGGCGAAGTAGTTTTCGAAACGGCAGATGAGACTGTCGTCGAGGCAACAACCGAGTCAACTGCAGCTGCAGAAACTACAAGCGAGGGGGCTTCTGAACAGGAAGCTGGCGCCGAGTCTGTAGTTGAAGCTGCTTTGGAGTCTGCTGCCGAAACTGAATCTGATGTCAATGCAAGCGGTGAAGCAGCGGCTGAAGAGGGAAATGAATCAGCCGAAACCGGGACAGAAATAGAAGTTACTGCTGAGTCAACTGCAACGGCAGAAGCTGCTGCTGACGTAAGCGCAGAAGCTGAAGCTGGGAATGAAACGGCAAGCGATGAAACAGAGACAAATGAAACAGCGGAAACTGAATCAACAGTGAGCGCTGAGTCTTCTGCGAACGCTGAAGTTGAAGCTAATGTTGGCGCAGAGGCTGAAGAGGGAAATGAATCAGCCGAAACCGGGACAGAAGTTGAAGTCACCGCTGAATCAAATGCTAGCGCTGAAGCTTCAGGAGAAGGAGTGATCGCCAAAGCAACATCATTTGCTGAGGTTATCATTAACTTCTTCGTCGGCGAAGCTGGAAATGATACTTCAGTTGAAGTGACTGCGGAATCAAGCGCTTCAGCTGAGTCTCAGAATGGGACGGCGAATGCAACAAGTTTCATCCATGCCCTGATTAATATCTTTTTTGGCGGGGCTGAGGCTGAAGAAGTGATAGAAGAGGAGGAAGAGGAAGAGCAGTCTGAGGATGAACAGCCTGAGAATGGCACGGTTGTTATCTGCCACATCCCTCCAGGAAATCCTTTAGCAGCCAATACGATTGAAGTGGGCGAGAGCGCCTTGCAGGCACATCTTGACCACGGAGATACCTTAGGCGATTGCCCTGAGCAGGCTGAAGAAGAGGAAGAGGAATTAGAGGAAGAGATAGAGGAAGAGATAGAAGAGGAGGAAGAGGAAGAACAGCCTGAAAATGAGAGCTCAGCATCTGCAAGCGCAGAAAGCAGTGCGCAGGTCACCATTGATCAGGCCTTTGTGAATGTGACTGTGAAAGCTGCAGCTGAAGCTGGTGCGAAAGCCGGAACTGAGGCAAGCGCTAAGGCGTTAGCCGAAGCGAAGACTGAGTTTGATGGCGGGAACACTGAAGTTAGCGCAAGTGCGCTTGCTGAAGCAGTCACCCAAGCTGGTTCCGAAGCCGGAGCTAAAGCTGGCGCTGAGGCAGCAGCGGAAGCCATACTTGAGGCAAACCAGCCGGGAGGAGTGCATGCAGTTTCCAAGGCAACCGCAGAGGCTGCTGTAAAAGCAGCAACTGTAGCAGGAGAGGAAGCCGGAGAGGAAGCTGCCCTTGAGGTCTTAGCCAAAGCCAGCGCTGAAGCCAGTGCTTCACTTGTGATAAATACGAGTGATGAAGCGCAGGAAGATGCTGGTGAGGAAGGGGCCGAAGAAGGGACTGAACAGCAGTCTGAATTGGTTGCATCGGTGAGTGCAGAATCTGAGGCATCTGCATCATCAGAAGAGGGGGCTATTGCCAAAGCTTTTACGACCATTAAGGTGTTGATTCAAAAGGGGATTGAGTCAATCAAGGTCAGTATAAGCGCAGTGGCTGAAGCATTCGCTTCCAACTAAGGTGAGATCAAGCCTTGGAGATGGGCCTTATAAGCCCATCTTTTTTTATTTTTTTATCTTTTATCTTTTCAGCTAACTTGTGAATGGGGGGGTGAGAACATGGGTGAGAAAAAATATGGGAAAATGTTTGGGGAAGTATGTGAGAACAGGTGTGGGAACAGGTGTGAGAAAACGAAACTGCCATTTAGGATCAAAACAACGTTCATGGTAATCATGTCCCTGGCAATTATGATGGTTCCTGCAAATGCCATCAGTGCCGGGAAATATTCCTCTATCGCTGGGAAATATGCGCTTATTGCCGGGAAATGCGCTCATTGGGAAGAATCTGAGGGGGAGAAGATTCTGGAACAAGCAGAAACAAAGGTTGCCATCTGCCATGTTCCTCAGGGAAATTTTTCAGCAGCGCATACCATTGAAGTGAGCAGAAGCGCTTCGCAGGCGCATCTTATCCATGGAGATGTCTTAGGGAAATGTGCTGAGCCAAATGGATTTCCCGAGGAAGGAGCGGGGGATGAGGGCGATGATATTGGAGATGGGGATGAGGACGATGATGGAGTCAAAGTGGAAGAGGATGGGATAAAAGAGGATGAAAACAGTGATGAAGATGCTGGGGCAGGTGACGGGGGTTCCGGCCAGGATGATTCAGGCGGAGAGTTTTGCATACAGGTTATCCAGCCTGCGATTAATGATGAGGCCGGGGAGTGCCGGGAGTTTTCAACCCCCTGCGATGTGCCTGATGGATGGACTGCTGTCCAGAACTGCAGCTAAGTTTTGTCCGGGAAATGGTAGATGGGCGTGAGAAATCCTGAGGATAGAGTTGAGAAATACCGATGATAAAGTTGAGAAATACAAAATGTGGAGACAGAAAATGCAAAGTATGGTGCTGGAGATTAAACTTTGAAAAAACATGGAGGTGCCTTAAGATGAGTATCGCAAAACAGCTTTTGATAAGGGACATAGTTTTCGCAGTCATTGCAATTTCCCTTTTGCCGATAGGGCTAGCCCAGGAAAGCGATGCGCAGGCCTCAATGGAGGCAGATACAGTCACTGTAACAAGCCTTCGTTTTACCCAATTTGGGGAATTTGCAGGTGACGTTGTTTTTGCTGTGAAATCGGCATTTACCTTTGATGATGGGGCAACGCTTGACCTCCTCCAGGAAAGGAACGAAGAATTGAAGGAACGGCAGCAGGAGTGGGTTGCTGTAAAGCAGAAAGCGATGATACAGTTCAAAGGGGGAAATATCAGCGAGGAATCAAAAGGGGATATCCTGGCGATAATCCAGGAAGAGCACGAGGATTTGATTAAGGATCATGTAGAGGTCACCCATGATATCAACACCATCAGGGCTGAAGCGCAGGCGAAAGGTGAGGTTCACCTTGTCCAAAAGGCAGAATCGGCAGTCAAGCATAAGGACACTATCGGTCTCGGTTTGGGGCTGGACATAGGGGATACGATAAGCTTCATCATTCTGGGAAGTAGTGGCGGAGATGGAGATAATGACTCAGGCAAAGCAGAGGCAATCACTTCAGGGGAGGCCCAAAATATTGCTGAAGAAGAATTTGGCTTCGAAACGGACAAGGTTGTGGAAGCTTCTGCCGGCGGCAGGGAGATTTTCATAGTCACTGGGGCAGAGAGTGAAACGACGGGCAGGGCAACCCTCGAAAGCGAGTTCGAAGTATGGGTTGATAAGTCAACCGGATTGATCACAAAGGTAACTATCAATGCCCAGGCTGAGACAATTGACAGAAACGGATCGGAAAATGAGGGAGGGGGCGAAGGGGTGATAGATGGTGAAGCGGGAGTTGAAAACAGCTCTGACAATAGGGCTGATACCGAAGGCTTGGAGGGAGGCGATGACGGTGATGAAGCCAAAACCTCATTCAAAGTTGACAGCTCATCGGAACTTTCCTCAGATGCGCAGGATACTCTTGACCTGTTTGTCGAAAGCTTTGAGGGTGCAGGGGGTGAAGCAGAGGCAAGTATTGAAGTGAAAAAGAAGGATGGTGCTGTCACAGTCGAGAGCACTCTCGAAGGAGTTTTGACGGCAGAACAGAAAGTATTGTGGGAGCGCCTTCAGGCGGAGGCAAAAGAACAGGTTGAATCAGATGCTGATTCAAGCGTCAAGGTTAGGATTGAGATTGAGCATGAGGACCAGGATCTGGGCTCTTCAGGCAGCAGCGCAGAGAGCAATGCTGAGGCAATATTCAGGATTGGGTGACCGAATTGGGTGATGCCAAGGTGACAGGTGAAGCAACACCTGACTTACCAACTAAAGTAACAACCAAAACCACAACCGAAGCAACGCCTGAAGTAACAAATGGAGTAAGAAAGGAAATAAGCTTGAGAATGTTAAGCCTGACTGGTGAACTGCCCAGGAAAAAGGACATTGGGCCGCTGCCGGCCTTTAATGACGGGAGGTGAAAAAAATGATGCAAAAAATCAGGCGATGGAGGAGGAAGCTTAAGCAGCATTTCCAGAAAGCCATTTTAAGCAGCCACTCTCCCCACGAGATTGCGCTTGCCTTTAGCATTGCGACCCTTATACTGATAGCCCCCACACCGGGGCTGAACATCCTTTTGGTGATTTCCTCTTACTATCTTTTCCGTGCATTAAATATACATCTAAGCCCCATTGGGCTTTTTGCAGGCTTTATCGTATGGAATCCTATTGTTCAGATCCCATTGGTTTTTGCAAGCCTATTCCTGGGAATAGCATTGTTTCAGGGCAGGATACCCAGTGAATTGACACTGGACAGCATAACGATGTTTTCTTCCCAGTATGTTGTAGGGGCTCTCGTGTTGGCAGCCCTTTTCGCAGTCTCTTTTTATTTTATCATAAAGAGGCTTGTCAGCCATCATCGGGAAAAGATGATAGTAGAAACATTAGTTTCCAATAAGCATTTAAAGAGAAATCCCTCACCCATATTATGATGAAAACCGTAAAGAAAAGCGCGCTATGCTTGCTCGTAGCGGTTGTTCTTTTTCAAATAGCTTTTGCCTTTGACTTAGGCGCCCAATCAATCCCTTCCATCAACCTTGACGATGATGTGATCACCTCTGCAGAGCAGGAGCTGCTTATCTCTGAATTATCAAAAGTTACTTCTCTTCCAGGTGAGGTTTTATATCCAGTAAAAAAATTCAAAGAGTCCATGCAATCATTCTTTGTAAAAGACGCCCGGGTGGAAGCATCATTGCATCTCACCTTTGCAAAAGAAAGGTTAAGGGAAGCGTTCCAGCTGCAGCAGAAGAGCAGGGCTAAAGAGAGCGAAAAGATATTGGTGGAGTTTAAGGAGGAAATTGACCGATACAATCAGCTGAGCCAGGAGAACTCCTCTGAAACCCTCAGACAGAAGGGAAAACCGCTTCAATACTACAAAGCGCTGCAGGAGGCTCAGGCAGGGAATTCCTCAGGGAAGGGCAGGAAGGATGGCGGCGCTGTCGAGATCTCCAAAAGGGGGCAAAAAGGCAGCATAGAGATCATTTCTCAGGCTATCACTGGAAGCAAGCCCATCTCCGAAAAGGCTGGCCTTAAGATAACTTCTGAAGAATCTGCCGGAAAAATCTCCGGGAAAAATAATAGCCATTCAGGCGAAAGGGACAGCGTTAAACCGTTAAATATCGGCAATCTTACTCAAACCTACCGTAGTAGGAATGGCAGTGAGCCTGGAGCCACCGATGGCAGGGAAGATGAAGATAAAGAAGATGATGAGGATGAAGATGGGGAAGGGGGCGAAAATGAAAGTAAAATTGGCAGTAACCATTCTAGTAAACTATCCAGCAACATAAGTAGTAAACTAGGTAGTAAACTTGATAGTAAAATAGGCAGTAACATAAGTAATAATCTAGATAGTATGGACAGCAACTTAGGTAGTAATCTGGAAAGTAAAATTGACAATAAATCGGGCAGCGAGATTGACAATACAATTGATAGTCAGATTGATGGTGGCAACCAGAGCATCGGCCAGGAGGAGCTTACCGGGCTGATAGATTCCCTTAGGGCCCCTCTCCCTACCGCCCCTTGATTGGCGGGCCGAAATCCTTTCCTTCAAGAGCAATTCTTTTTTCTATTTGGAAAATGTTCAATCGTTTGTTAGGAAAGCCATTTTCTGGATTTTGGGACAAAGCCCCTCAAATAAAAGAATTTTTCCCTAGAAAACTACCTTACTAACAACTTGCTCCAGAAAAAATATGGCGCATTACAGTCAAAAGGAGGGTTTATCTTCCTTTGCAGTTACCTCTCCTCCCCTTTTTTCTTCTTCAGGAGAGTTGAGGAGATTATGAGGACAATCAAGACTACAATCAGCACGTAGAGCAGCTTCAATCCTCCTTCTTCAGCCGGCTTGGTTTCCTGGGCCTCAGCCAGGGCCCCCTGAGTTTCCTGTTCCGCTGCCCCATCCTGCTGGACAGCTTCACCATCATCTACTGTTGCTGCAGGGGCTTCCTGGACAGGCTCATCCAAAGTTAGTTTTTGGATGACAAACTTCGCTGTCCCCCCGATAATGGCGCTCAACAGGACAGAGAGATCAGGGGCGCTATCCGCATTAAAATCAAATTTCTTCTCAGTTGCCGGGAAAAAGACTGCTGTGATGGGCTCTGAACTCAAGACGGCAACGACTCTGTCGCTGAATATCTTTGAGATGTTCAGCTTATGGTCTTCATTCAGCACCTTGAAGGTAAACAATGTTCCCTGAGTCCCATTGATATCTACAGCAGCTCCTGAATTAAACAGTGAGTTGTTTTCAAGCTTGACAATCTTTGTTCTTGGCGAGGCACCTCCGCCAGCTCCCCCTCCGCCACCGCCTCCACTGCTGCTGCTGCTGCTGCTTGAGCTTCCGCTGCTACTTGAAGCTGACTTGTAGGTCGAGAACCCTAAGCCGACAGCATCAGGGATAGTGCATTCGGTGTAGGTGCTGGAAAACGTGCAGTTGACTTTCGAGGTGACCGCCTGGCAATTTGCCCCGCTGTCGTCGCAGTGCTGCAGGATAGTCCCCGTGGAGGTTGTTGGAATCTTGACTGATACTTCTTCTGCTCCTGTCTTCTGCTTCAGGGATTGGAACTGGTTTGCGTCCATGCCGACCAGGCTCGAGCTTGTGACAAATTGGGAAACATTGAAAGTGGTCTTTTCAAAGATATTCACTCCCCTGAACGTGACCTGGGCAGAAGAGGTGAGGTTCTTGATAGTGATGTTGATGTTCTGCAGATACTCCGTAGAAGCCTTGAGCGCATAGCTTGAAGAATAGTTTGAAAGGTTGATAGCATCAATATCAATTGCCCATCCGTCAGGCGCATCGATGATGAACGTGATGTTGGAATGCGAAGTGGAGGTAGTTGCATTGGTGCATTTGCTCAGTCCGCAGTTATTGCTTGGGTCGCAGGTGCTGAGCTTGTAGAAGTAGGTGACATTCGCAGCGAGCCCCGTGACATCAGTAACATGATGCGGCCTGAAGTTGTCAAAGGTGTCGGAATCCAGGAGCGCTTTGTCGAGGAATGTATTGTTCAGGATTGAGCAGGAAGAATCGTTGTTGTAAAACTTCACCGTGCCGTTGGAGGGCTCATTGGTGTCATAGATGACTGCCAGAGAGGTCGGCACCTTATTGTTCACCTTCGACCAGACAACTTTAGGCGGTGATTTATCGTCTGACTTTGAGGCAAAGCTGCCTGAGCAGAAGAATGGGTCATAAGTGCAGTCAAAGTCGCTGCAGTCAACATCCCCATCTCCATCATTGTCTTTTGAGTCTTTGCAGGCCGGCCCGAATTCTCCGGGGAAAAATCCAAACTGCTGGAACTTCGTGCAGCTTGAGTCATCCTTATCCTCTGGGGAAGTGCAGTCAAGGAGCTCAAAGTCAATGCCCTGAAAATCAATGGTTCCCGGCCCTGCAGTGTCCATCACCACCGTCGTATTTCCCGTTGAATTGGCTGTGGCAGCATACGCCCTCCAGGGCTTGCTTGTGTTGACATCGCTTTTCGAGTTAAGGGCGTCTTTGTCGATCGCAAATATCGGGCCCCCTGCAAAGTCGCATCCTTTTGTCTTATCTGACTTGAACGGAACGCTTGAGGCAACCCAGCTTCCGCCGGAGCACGAATTGGTAAGCAGGGTCTCGCTCAGCCTGCCGGTGGCAGCCTCCCAGTCAGCAGCATACTTGAAAAGGTATTCAAACCCTGCCAATGAAGCATTATCATATGGCGAGCAGCCCCCGGTAGCTGTCCCATCAGTATCGAGATAGAGATAATATTTTGAAGAATTTTTCCCGACGCCGGCAACTCTGTCAACCCCGACGGGAACCCCGTTGCATATGGCTGAATGGCTCATATTCTTTGTCGATAATCCATACATATATGCCTGGGGAGTCTTTTTTACGCCTAATCCCTGGATATCGAGGAAGCCATGCACGGGATCCCCTGTTCCTCCTGTTGTATCGGCTGCGATGATGGTGGGGGGTTCCATGTCCATCCCGGCAAAGAACGTCCCCATCAGGCCGTCATTGCAGAATCCATGCGAAGTCAAAGACCTTGTCGCATTGGTTGTATCATCAGCAGATGCATTCTCGGGAGCCTGCTCGGAGAGATTCCCATTGATGACTATTGTTGATTTGTTTGTGGTAGAAGTCACATTTGTATTTCCGACCGCAGTATCCAGGACAAACTGGGATTTGTCAACTTCCCACAAGGCTTCAATGACTCTTGTCACATTGTTGAGGAAGTAATGGAGATTTGCCCCTGCGCAAAGCGTGCTGTTGTAGGCATTGCATGTTCCCACTGTGCAATTGTTTGCAGTGTAGTTATATTCGGCAACTACTGCAGCATTGCAGTAAATCCTCGAAATGTTTTTATGGGCGCCGCTTGCATTCGCATTAGCCTGGAGCAGCTGGATATAGGCTGCGCCTGTAGTCTTGTTAAGTGTGTAGACAGATTGATTGGGCTTTGGCCCCGAGCTGTTCCTGGGGAATTGCAGGCCAATGCTTATCCAAGTCTGGTCGATAAACCTGTTGGTAAACTGGTCTGACGTCCCATTAGGGTTCTTGATCGGGCCGACAGGAGCCTCAAACCATTTGCAGTTTGAGTTTGAATTGCAGGCATCAATATTGCCTTCATTTTCAAAACAGCCCCCCATGAAGTTTTTTGGAGAGCAGAATCCGCTCTGCCAGACACAGCTGCCGCCGACGAACTTTGAGCCGTTTGCAGCCCCGCATTTTTGCGCAGTATTGAGAGAATTGTTAAAGCAAGGGCTCACGCAGCTTTCAAAAAATCCTCCTTCAAAGCCTCCGCCAAAATCACCGCCCTGCCAGTAGCATCCGGCAGTTTCACAGGCGGACTGGCTGGCCTGCAATGTCTCATTATCTTCACAGATCACGACAGGGGCAAAATCACAGACATTGAAGTTGGCGTTCCAGGCGCAGCCCCTGGTGGTTCCGCAGGCGATCTGGTTCTTTCCGAGGCAGCCTGCAAACATCGTATCATTCTCTACGCAGACAGAATCCGTCTTGAATTTGCATACGCTCCCGCCGCCATAGCTTTCGCAGTCTGCCTGATTCGTGCTTAAGGAATAGTTCATAAAACATTGTTCAGAAGCAGGCATGCAGGAGGGAATCCCAAGGTCATCGTTCGCCCATACGCACCCCGTTGCCGCTGAGCAGTTGGTCCTTGCCCAGTTGATGTTTCCGCTGTAGGAAAATAAGTCATACTGAAAGCAGCTTGACTCAGCCCCCACGGATCCTCCGCAGAAGGGGTCAGAATTGCATTTGAAATCAAGGCAGTCAGTCTTCCCGTTATTGTCGTTATCGACGCCGTCAAAGCAGACCTCAAACTTTCCCGAGGTTGGCTTGCAGATCTTTGAGGAGCTGTCCCAGGTGCAGCCGCTCTCGCCCTTTGCCTTTGATGCGGCGCATACAGTTGAATCATCGCACTGGAAACAATCCTGATTGCAGCCTTTCTCTGCCTGGCCTGCGCAGGAACTGCTTATATTGTCCCATTTGCAGTTGGCATTGGATGTGGTGCAGGCAGTCTGGGGGCTGGGCTGCATATTGCAGTCCCCGCAGAACTTTTGGCAGTCAAATCCTCCGCCAAAGCTCCCCAGCGTAGGCTCACACCAGCCAAAGCTGTTAAATGCATTGGTGTCATTTTTCCATCTGCATCCCTGAGTTGAGGATTCACAGTTGGACCTTGCAGCAGAAGCGTTCTGCCATCTGCCGCCAGTAGTATTGAATTCGCAGGAAAAACAGTCTGCAGCGCAATCCTTAAGATGGCCAGATGGGCCCCCAAATCCGCCTCCCCCTCCTCCGCCCAGCTCGCTGAACTTCTTGACGGCAACTCCAAACTCGCACCAGCTCTCGGTGCTTACAGCCTTGCTGATGGGGTTATAGGCAGTCTCGCTTCTCCAGACTCCGCCGGCTGTCTGGCAGGTTGATTCGCTGCTGATGTCATCAAATTTCTGGAAGGAGGAAAAATCCATAAATGAATTTTCACACTTGGTGGTCTTGTTGTTCCAGCCGCAGGGCATAAAATACCCATAGGACAGGTTTTCGCATCTCGTCTTGTTGCTGACATACCCAGGGGAATCGCAGGAGAATACCGGCGGCCTCAGGACATCGTTAAATGTCTTCGTGACATTCTTGCTGCAGGTGTTCAATGCAAAGGAGCAAAGGCCGGACCTTTCGGTAAAAAGCTGGTTCTCGCAAAAAGTCCCGTTGATGATGTGGCTGCAGTTAAATCCTATCCTTGGCTCAAATAATAATTGTGGCTCGCACATCCCCCTCGTCCCGGCATTGAAGTTCCAGCCGCAAATCGTGCTGTTGATTCCGTCGCAGGCCGATTTCGGAAGCATGTTGCATTGCGCAGGAGGGACATCATGGAATCCTGAAAATCCTTCGCAGCTGCCCCTGTTATCCTCCCATCTGCATCCGTTGGTTTTGTCTGCAAGGCACTCGGTGAAAGCCGTATGCGCCGGGCACCCTGCAAGGGAAGAGTTAGTCATGGAAAGGTTGTTGGTCGCATTGTTATAGATGTAATAGAAAGTCACATTCGAGCCGATAGTGTGGCTGAGGATGAAAATCACCCCGAAGGTAGCATTGGTCGTGTTGGCAGTGCCGTTGGTGATTGCGAGCGCAACAGCATTCCCGGGAAATATCGCATCGTCAGTCCAATAGGCCTCGCCAATAAATCCGGAGCTGTTTAACGGGGGAACCTGCTTGAAATTGCTGGCAAAATTCTCATATCCTCCGCTCCACGGGCCAAGGTTTCTCATCAGGTATAAGGAACTCGTGGAAATAAGCTTTGAAAAATTAGCTGAACTGTGGCTGAAATTGGACAGTTTGAAATGGCCCGGAGCATTGGTGATCAGGGAAACTGCTGCCGAAGTAAGGTTAAACACCGATGTTGCATTATTATTAAAGTTGTGGATCGTTGCATTGCCGGTAAAGATTGTCCCGGCAGCAAACGCAGAAGAGATGACCATCAAGATAAGTAACGAGAAATATAATCCCAAACTCCTTTTCCAGCCTCCTTTTGGCTGGAAATCGCCCCTTTTTTCAGCCATGCATTCCACAAAACTATGCATATTTATATATCCCGAATCTTTCTTTTTCTTTACCTATAAAGCTACTATATAAATGTTTTTAAAATCTGAAGTAACATCTGAAGTAAAATCTAAATTAACTCCAGATGGCCAATCCCCACGAGAAAATTTTGGTAACCCAAAATGATTCTCAGGTGAAGTAAATTATTTCATAATAGACACACCATGAAAAACAAAGAATTCCCGTCACTGATGGAACTGCAGATGATAAAGAAAGGGATGAGGCCGCATTATTTTGAAGGGACGCTTCAGCTCAGGAACCCTTCTGAGGAGATTTTTTCGATGGTGCTCAACCAGATAAACCATGATGCCCATGTCTGGATCGCCAAAGAGGAATTCCACCGGGAAGGGGTTGACCTGTATCTTTCTTCCAATAAGTTCCTTCTCCAGCTGGGCAAAAAGCTGAAAAAATCCTTTAAAGGCAAAGTGGTGATATCCAGAAGGCTGTTTACCCAGAACAAGATGACGAGCAAATTTGTCTACCGGATGACTGTTTTGTTCCGGGCAGATCTTTCCAGGCCCCCTGAGGTGCTTGGTGAATAGGGGAATGATGGAGAGCTAAACGGCCCCCCTTTCCCTCCCTTCCCCGAACAGCCTCCACCCTAAACAGCCTACACCCCTCCCGCCCCCCAAACTGCCTACTCTCCTGAACGCCTACATCTCTGAACATCCTACTCCCCCTAAACGGCCTACTCCCCTGAAGCATTATCCTGGGCAGGCAGGATTTTGCTGTTCCTCTCCCGCTGGTAGGCCTCAACAAGATTTATCAGGGCTTTGGCTTTTTGCTGGGCAGAGATAAAATCCTCTTTCTTGGCGATAGCAAAATAGTGGTCTTCTTCGAGCTCAAGGAGCTTTGCGTCAATGAACGAGAAGGGGAGTTTTTGGCGCACTTTTTCACTCACCGGTTTACGGTAGACGACAAAAGCAACCTTTTCCCTGAGCGGCCCCACTGCCTGCTCGCTGAAAATATCCGGGTCTTTGACCAGCAGGATATCTCCCTGGACAATATTCAGGATCGTCTTTTTCCTCAGCAACTCAGCCGACCCAAGATTGTCCAGCTTTTTCAGCAGCACATACTCGCCGATGCGTGACAGGAAATACAGCAGTGTCGTGAGGGAAGATTCCTTCCGTGCGATCTCTTTTTCTTTCTCCCCAATAACTTTTTCCTGGTGCCTGATGCGGCTTTCCTTGAATTGGAGCGCATTCCGCATGCTGAGGTCCTGGCTGGCCTTCGAGGCTTTCTTCAGCATGAAAGCATATTCTTTCTCCATCTGCGCAATCTCCCGCTGGAGTTTTGAATTCTGTTCTGATACCAGGAACCTTTCCCTCTCCGAGCGCCGCAGCTTCTGGTAGAGCCAAAGATAATTCTGCTCGGTAAAATTCCTTTTCTCAACAGCCTCCCTGATGATCTTTGCCTCCTCACGCTTCGGCTCCCCAAGCAGCTCAAAAGCGTCCCTGATATTAAGGTCCCTGCCGATGACTAAGGCAATGAGGCTGTCTTTCAATTCCATTTTGCGGTTCATCTCAAGAAAATAGTCAATCTTCTGCAAAACTGCCCGCATCTTCTTCCAGGCGCTCAGCGCAGATGCCAATGCATCGATCTCGTGCTGGTTTTTCGCAGGATAGCCTTTTGCCAGCAGCCTTTTTTCCTCAACCTTGAGGTCGTAGTCGGGGCTGATGAGCCTTGCTCCAAGCTTGACCGCCAATTTTTCGACAAATTCCGGATTCCGCTCCTTATCGCCGCCCACCAGGATAACTTTTCCCAGAGGGATAAGCTTTGCGATGAGCGAGCCCAGATCCAATTCTTTCGCAGAATCAGCCTTGACCAGCTTCCCATCAAAATCAATCGCTGCATAGCCCACGGTCGTGCCAGGGTCAACGCCAACGATGAGGGGCTTCATATGCATGTTTAAGGTGTAAGCCTTAGCAACTATAAAAATATTGGGGAATTGAATGGAAAAACAAATCTTTTTAATCAAAATGACACTCTTGATGATAAATGCTGGAATTTCATTTTCATCAAACTGATCAATGGTATGACCTCTATAGGTGGGGCGATGTTCAGGAAGGCACAGCGCATGATCAGCAAGAATTAGAGAGGTTTTGCAATGACTTCAATATCAGTTTTGAGGGTGTGGAAGGATTAATCTCTATTGATTTTCCAAGAAGGGTCAGCCTGTTGGTTAGATCAGGAGATAGATTAACTTCAACACAAATCTCCACTCTTCAAGGTATGGAGATTAGGTCGCATGAAATTATAGACGGGCTCATGAGGGGAAATTATGTTTTTGATAAAGATTTAAGTGTAGATAACAGGCAATTAACATTCCATATTGCATACAGGGGAGAAGGATATGCCCAATTCTTGGAGACGATGAAACCCATTCTGCGGTTTAATGAGCTGTATAGCATGCAATGTGAAGAATCTAAGGGGGACACTAAGATTACAATAAAAAAAGATCCTGCTTGGCTAAAGGCGAAATAAAACTCCCGCATTTATTTGTTCAAGAACTGCCCTTACCCCCGTATGTATTAAGCTCCGGCAAGAGCGGCTCTGCCATCCTAAGGTCAAAACTCATCTGCCCAACTGAATCGCGCTCGTCGTGGGGGGATGCCCCCTCGG
>JACPBV010000027.1 GCA_016180135.1 Candidatus Woesearchaeota archaeon | reverse complement strand
TCTTTTTCTTCAGCCTTTTTTTATCAATAGCCCTTATCTGGAAAACTAGGCCAACAGAAATCGCGCTTAACCCGTTTTTTTGGTCTGGCTTTACTTCAACCGTGAAGGGAAATCTAAGGGCTTGAATGTTGGAGGTAAAGGGGATGATCACTGTTACATTTGAGGTAGTATCTGCAATGACTGCTGAGGGCCTGTTGCCTAACTGCTCGTATCCGTTCGATGAAGGGATCTCAACAAGCCAAACTTCTCCTTTCTTCATAAGGACCGCTCAAAATTAACCAAAGCTTCATCGCTGAGAATCTCCCATTCCCCCATCTCCTTTTTTAGCGCAACCATCTTTTCAATACTGTCCAGATAAAGAAGCAAAGCCCGGTCTATCATCTCTTTTTTATCTATTCCCATGACTTTGGAAATTTCGCTAATCTTTTCTGACGTGTCTTCCTGAATTTCAAACTGCATAATCCACTAAAGTTGAGATTTATTTATATATTTATTGGAAATTAAATGGCTCCGTTCAAAATATAGGTTAGCAGCCTAAAGTAAAAATCAATTGGCGAGAAAATTCAGCCGACAGGGGGGCCGCCCTCCTTCCCGAAGGGACAGGAACGCAGGATTATCCCAAACGGGGAACCGCCTTGCGCGGTGCCAGAAATCATAAAAGATTTCTAAGCATGTCAGCAACTGAAAAATCGCTTTGGGATTTTTAAGCTGCTAACCCGAGCGAAAGCGAGATTTTGAACGGAGCCGGAAATTAAATTGCAAATCTCATATCAGTTTAATTTCCAATATACCAAAAAAGTTGAAAAGTGATAAATTTTCAACTTTTTTCAGTATAACGGCAAAAAGCTGCTGGAACACGAATCTCTGCTTTTTCTGGAGTTGGGGGTTTCATCGCATCAGAAAGGCCGAGGCCGATGATATACAATGCCATAATCAAGAAAAATCAAGCTCTTTATTTAAAGCTTCATAAATAATCAAAAAAATAAAAAAATGCCTTCATTAAAAAACGTTTTGGGGGTGGTTTCAAAATGAAGGCACAAGAACTTTTCACCACAACTCAAGGGGGTGAGCGTCAGATGATCTCGATGCCCAGCTCCTCGCTGATTCTTGCTGCCTGCGGGCTTGGCCTCGAGTAGTCCATTTTGCCAAGGATCCAGGGGCTTTTCACTCCGGTGATGATTGACATCACCTGCACCCTTCCTTTCATTTGGGCGTCAATCCTTGCCCCCCAGATGACATTGGCATCAGGGTCTAGGGATTCGGTAACTTTTTCTCCTATCGTGTTGACTTCATCAAGCGTCATATCAGGGCCGCCGGTGATGTGGATCAAGGCGCCAGTTGCGCCCTTATAGCTGATGTCCAGCAGCGGGTTGCTCAGTGCGCCCATCACCGCTTCCTCAACACGGTTCGTGGTGTCAGAGCTTCCGACGCCGATAGCAGCCACTCCGCCATGGGTCATGATTGCCCTCACATCGGCATAATCAAGGTTCACCAGCGATGGTATAGCGATAGTCTCGACAATCCCTTTGATCATCGTTGCGATAAGCTCATTCGCTACCGCAAAAGCCTGGGTTATCGGAAGATTCCCTGCGATCGCCACAAGCCGGTTATTATCGATGACAATCACTGTGTCGCATGCTTTTCTCAGGAGCTGAAGGCCGAATTCTGCTTTGTCAACCCTTGCTCTTTCGATCTTAAAAGGCATAGTCACAGTCCCAATGACGATAGAGCCTGTGTCTTTTGCAACCTGAGCTACGATTGGAGCTCCTCCTGTTCCGGTGCCTCCGCCCATTCCTGCGCACACAAAGACCATGTCCGAGCCTTTCAGCGCTTCCTTGATATCCTGCAGGCTTTCTTGTGCAGCTTCAGCTCCCTTTTCGGGAAAGCCTCCGCAGCCAAGCCCTCGTGTGACTGATCTTCCAAAGAGAAATTTTTTATCAGCATTGATCAATTCAAGATGCTGCTTGTCAGTATTTGCAGCTAAAATTTCCGCGCCCTTGATGCCCTTGTCATAGAGCCAGCCGACCATATTATTGCCGCCGCCGCCGACACCAAATACTTTTATGCAGGCCTGCCCAATAAGCCCCTCCGGATTGAATTGCTGCTGCCCTGCCTTTTGTAAGGCATTGTTCACCAAGTCTATCATAGTCTTAACCCCCCTTTGTGGTATATTCTCTAATATATAGTCTGGAATATATAGATTACACTACAAAAACATTTATATAGTAGTCTAATCCATTAACTCCTTAAGAATTAGCTGATTGCGCCAACAATTTGCTAATGCCCAACAAGTTGTATTCATTCAGATGGAAAGTAAACGCCTGTCGCCAAACAGGTGATTTACACCGAAACACTGAACGGAAACAACCCCTTTTTCTCCACAATTTTTATTAATCCAAGTCCAGAAGAAGGTTATATTTAAGAATTTCTCTAAACTTTGGAGTGGTGAATTTTCTAGATTTTGTTTTATCGACGGTAAATCGCAATCAGGGATCAATCCTTATCTGCGAGCTTTGCCCCCTTGATCCGCAGCCTTCCGGAATTTTTCCCGTCCATGGAGCTGACAGCCCCTTTCAATACGATCTGTTTCCTGAAGAGCGGGCAGTCCAGGACCAGAGACTCATATTCTCCGCCCTCTCCGGCGATGTTGATGAGAAATTTTTTATGAAGACCGGTTAATTCCTCGATGGCTTTTTTGTCAATCCGCCTTCCCAGCCATCTACCGTCAAAGCCTTCTGCCGCGATCGCAGTAAGCACCGCCCTGAACCCCAGGCGTATGATTTCGCTGACAAGGTTTGCCTGGTCAGAATGCCATAACGGCGTAAAGATTTTCAGCGAGCATCCGTCGGCAGTTGTTTCGATGCGGTCCCTTTGGTAGGTTGAATGGATGGCTCCGGAGACGATACCCTCGATATGGTATTTCTTCTTGGCCTTCTCAAAAGCGCCCTTCAGGTCTTTGAGCTCTTCCTCTTTGTTCCCTTCTGTCTTGACAATAATCAGCGGGATTCCCGATGCTTTCGACTGCAGGGCTGCAAGGCTTACTGCCGGAGTGTGGAACATAAAAGAATCAGGATTCTTCGATTCTATGGTAATCATGCATCTGATAGGATAATTCTGCTGCGCCATCCTCCATGCAGCATACCAGCTGTCTTTGCCTGTCGAGATAAGGGCTCCAAGAGCTGGGTTTGAAGTTTTTGTCAGAGTCTTCAGATATTCGGGCACAGCCGTAAACCCGTTCTTTTTGGCGCTCAGATCAACTGCCGTCTGGAACCTTGAGCCGTATTGCGCGCCCCGTTTTTTTCTCCCGGCAATCGCTTCAGGGATTGCAAGTCTTTTTGCGAGCCATCTGAGGATTAGCTTGCTGCCATGTTCCCCTATCTTGCAATCCTGGGGAATTTTTAATGCATATTCCACGAGCGCTCTGTCCAGGAATGGCAAGCGCATCTCAATGCCGTTAGCCATGCCCACAGCATCATCCCTGTAAAGGTCCCTTTCATAAATCTTCAATAATGAGGAAAAGCATTCTTTATTGATGTCCGCAGAGTTCCTTTGCCTCTCATAGCCGCCGCAGATTTCATCAGCCCCGAGGCCGGAAAAAAGCGCCCTGCAGCCGTCTTTCTTTGCCTGCCTGCACGCTTCAAAAAAAGTCAGGGCGATCGCCGCTTTCGTCGCATTGGTGTCCTCGATCAGGGGAACTATTTTTTTTAGGTCATTTTCCGCCTGCTGCAGCGTCGTTTTAATTATCTTCAGCCGAAGCTTCAGGGCTTTTGCCGCCTGTTGCGCGAATTCAATATCTTCCGGCTGTTTCAATGTCGGATGATCAAAAACCGAAAGGTAACAGGTGAATTCAGCCCCCAGCTTCCTGAGGATTGCGGCGAGAATCGTCGAATCCAGCCCTCCCGAGAAAAGAAGGCCGAATTTTTGTTGAGGAATCCTTTTTTGGACGGCAGAGGTGAGGAGAGTTTCAAACTTTTCCTCAATCTTTTCTTTTGGCGCATCAATTTCCGGCGTTGTTGTGAAAAAAGGACGGTTTATGAAATTTGCCCTCCCGGCCTTGCTGTCGTAGACAAGTATCTTTCTCGGGTTCAGCTCGAAAACATCCTTACATCCTATAGCTGCCAGCGCTTTTTTTTCTGAAGCAAAAGAAAAGCCGTTGCCGAGCGAATACCACACAGGCTTGATGCCGAGGATATCCCGTGCCAAAGTTATCCTGCCGTCTCTTGCATAGGCAAACGCATAGGTGCCGTCAATCTCATCTAAGATTTCTCTGAGAGGCATATTTTTTTCCAGCAGCTGGAACAGGAGATCAGCATCGTTCTTTGCAGCAATCCCGTATTTCTCCCCAAACTCTTTCCAATTGTAAATCTCGCAGTTTGCAGTTAGCATACCTTTTCCCTTCAATGGCTGGGGAATAAATCCGACCATGGCGTGGAGGCAGTGGCCAAAGGTGATGCCTTGATGTGTAAGGATGTTCTGCGCATCAAGGCCGCGATACCTGATTACAGAGAGCGCTTTCTTTGCTGATTGCTCCTGTGATTTGACGAGCTTTTCTTGTTTTTTAGCCCGGTCCTTAGTTCCCTTAATTCCGCAGATGCCGAAGATGGAGCACATGAGGGGCAGAAATGGGAAGATACTTTTAAAAGTGTGGGGTTTTAGGGGGAGCGTTATACCTGTCCATCTGCCTGACTCTCAAGCAACTCTTCAATCTCTTTTTTCTTATCAATGTTTAAGGAGACATGAGCCTCAAAAGTTTTCTTGTAGCGGTTGATATAACCAAGTTTGTAAAGCTCCTCCAGGGCTTTTTGGGTTTCTTTTCTTCCAATAATGTGCTTCGGAAGCCCCTTAAAGAGGTTCCTTTCTTCGGTATGGGATGCACCCCACTTTGGCGGGGCATGTTTCGAAGTTTTCTGAGGAAAAATTTCTGGAGGGAAAGTTTGCTCATAAAGATTGTGTTTTTTGAGGACTTAAAAATGTTTGGCATGGTGTATCCAAATGATACAGCAGTGTCTCAGAACGAAACATTTATATATCTTTCTTTGTTTCTTATGCTTATGGAAGCGACGTTGTTTGTAAAGTTCCTTGGAGACTCACCCAAGATAAGAGTGTTAGACCTGCTCATCACAGGCAGAGAGCTGGATTACAGCATCTCTGACATCGCAGGGCAGGCAGGCATCGGACGGGCAACTTTCTATAGGATGATTGATGAGCTTTTAAAAAATAAGATAATCGTTCCAACAAGAAAATTTGGCAATATCCAGCTGTATAGGCTAAATCTTGAAAATGAGTTCGTTTATGGCCTCGTGAAATTGTATGACTATGTGATTCATTTGGCTTCAGAAAAAGAAGTTCGAAGGCAGAAGGGGCGTGTTGTTGAGGCTTTGGTGTAAAGGAATATTTTCTTTGCTTTGCCAGTTATTGGCAGATTCTTAATATTTTTGCTTATTTCCAACCAGCTTGAGGATAGGTTTTTTAAATTTTTGGCTTCTTTCCATTAAGTCTATCAACTTTTCTTTTAATATTTCAAACAGCAATACAGTAAAATAAACCAATATTAAATAGTAGGCAATTCTTGAGAAAAAATCTAAAAGTTTAGCGTTTTCATCAATATCTGTTTTAACCAAGAGTATACTTACCAGTATGGCTAAAAAAACCTCTGATAACAGGAAGATAAAATACAATCCAGTCTTAAACAGATACTTCAGGTTAAATTTACGATTTAACTTATATAACAGAAAAAGGGGAATAATGGTTGTGGTGGACAAGCCTATTAAGACAGGAAAATTTCCACCTCCAATTGTATAACTGGCAGGTTCATCCTTCAAAAATGTTTTTATTTCATAAATTACTTTGATAATAATTGAAGCTGTATAAAAGATGAAGATAAGCCACATCGTTCCACGTTTTAATTTGATGTTCTTTGATGTGAATGTTTTTAAAATAATCAGAATAAACATACCCGAGATTATTATAAATGTTAATACACCTAATGGGTTGGGATCAAAAGCCCACATATAATCAACGGTTGTGTCGATATCAAGGGCGAATTTTGGAAGATTTTTTAAGATATTTGCAATAAAAAGCGGAATTTTCAATACTGAAAAGAGTAGACTCAAAATTGCCTTTGACTTTTTACCTATATAAATGAGAAAAATTGGGATGACGAATGAAATCAAAACCAAGGTCATCCAATTTAAAAATTTATTTCTGATCTGCAGTAATTTTTTAATTCGAGATATCATAAGAAGAAATTATTTTTTAAACTTCCCTGCTATTCTCTGCGCATGCCCCCTGACATCCTGCCCGATCTCTTTCCAGACCGGGCTTTTGTATCCCTTCGCTTTTTCTCCGTAGCCTTTGTCCCCGAAGCTTTCCACAAAGACAATCTCTTTCATGCGCTTCCGTGTCGGGACAAACGGATGCTCGTCAGGATAGCCTGCAGTGAGAATCCCCTGGCATACTGCAGTTTCAGGAAATCCCAGGATTGATGCGATTTTGTCTTCATCCCATGCCCCCACCCAGCACGTCCCTATTCCAAGCTCAGAGGCGACAAGCATCATATTTTGGATGGCGGCGGCGCATGATTGGCTGGTGTAGAGCGTTTCTCCTCTTGCACCGTAAAATTGCCCTGCAGGCCCGGGCTCACCAACGATGATGATATGCGCAGGTGCATCCTTCATCCAGTCCTGCCCGTGGCAGGCATCTGCAATTTTGCCTCTTGTCGCTTGATTCCTGACAACGATAAATTTCCAGTTCTGGAGATTGCCTGCTGAGGGGGCATACTGGCCTGCCTGGATAAGGTGGACTATAAGCCCCCACGCGATGTCTTTGTCTTTATACTTCCTGATTGACCTTCGTTCCATGATGATATCAAGCACAGTCTTTGCATGGGCGCTGTGAGAAATCGGATGGCTGTGCGCCTGATGATGCTCGTGGCTCATAAAGGTTTTTATAGGGGAGTATTTGAGTTCCTGAAAAAGGTATCGGCTTCTGAGATGGCTGAAGTGGTGTTGCTGCTGCAGGGCAAGGTATTTCCTGACTGGGATGAGCGCAAGGTGGGGATAGCAGCCAGGATTGTGCTTAAGGCAATCCACACAGCGGCTGGTGTTTCCGTCGAGGAAGTGGAAGAAAGATGGAAAAAGCTCGGCGACCTGGGAGATGTGGCCGAAGCTTTGATGTCGGGAAAAAAACAGGTTACTCTGTTCAGCTCAACCCTTTCTGTAAAGAAGGTCGTTTCCAACCTGCAGAAATTAAGCGGGCTTGAGGGCGAGGGAACTGTCGAGAGAAAAGTTCAGCTTGTTGCCGAGCTGCTGACTTCAGCAAGCCCCTCTGAAGCAAAGTATCTCATCAGGACAATACTGGAAGAGCTGCGTGTCGGTGTTGCTGAAGGCATCATGCGCGATGCCATCGTCTGGGCTTTTTTTGGAGATGTC
>JACPBV010000015.1 GCA_016180135.1 Candidatus Woesearchaeota archaeon | reverse complement strand
GCAGGAAGGGTTTATCCTGCACGTGTGCTGCAGGAACCTGCAGAGTGGGGAGAAACTTCTGAAGCTGGCTAGAGATGCTGGGGCGAAGCGGTCAGGCATAATATCGCTTGGGAAACGCATCACCCTTGAGATCGTCGGGACAGATGCGATGGAAGCCATCATCGCTGAAAAAGGGAAGCTGCTTGTTTCTGAAGATTATCTCAGGATCCTTATCGATGAGGGGAATAAGAGGATGGAGAGGAACAGGAAGAAGGTTAAGCTGGTGACAAAGGCGGCAAGGCAATTTCTTTAAGGCTGCGCATCACCATGACAACAAGGAGAGGTATTTAGCTTTCTTTAATGGAAGAAAATGCTCGTCTCCTGAGATAAGGGCGTCCACATTATTTGTTTTGGCTGTCGCTGCGACAAAAGAATCTAGTAGAGGGATGCCATACCTGTGGGCGATATTGGCGGCTTCCCAGGCTATGTCTTTGGTAAATAAAATGAGAGTTACTCTTTCTGAGGTTTCCGTTTTGTCCATAAATCTAAGAATATCTTCTTTAGCCATCCCCAACTGGAGAAGCCTTTTTGAAGTTTCGGCGAGAGCAGTTATTGGGATAAATACCCAATCTTTTTTTAGCTTTGCGTTCTCAATTATAGAAAGAGCTTTTTGATCCTTCTGGAAAAGCGCAATAAGGAACCAAGAATCTGCACAATATCTCATTACGCTAACCCTCCCTTGCGCGCTCCTCTTCCATCTCCTTCCAGACTTTACGCCAATCAAAGCGGGGAGCCCTATCGATTATCTCCAGCATTTCATCTTCAGGTGTCTTTCCAATATTTATTTTTGTCAATACCATATTTCCATTTGGCATATGGGAAAGCTTCAATCTATCATGTTCTCTAATATTATCCATTTCCCTAATTTTTATTGGAAGAGTGATCTGGCCTTTTTTTCCAACTTTTATAGTTTCAATGATAAGGGACTGTTGTTCCATAGCATCTTAGAATAATCTTGGACTTTTTAAACTTTTCGGAAATTTGCTTATTTTCGGAAAAATAGAGAAAATCGGAAAAGTGGAGAATTTCGGAAAATAAAGGAATTTGGTTTTATTCGTTGTGATTTCGCAGGGGGTAATTATTACGGAGGAAGCATCTAATCTTGAGTCACCTTTTTATTCTGCCGGCTGTTTTTTTGGCTATGGCGCTTATGACACTCGACGACCGCATAGAATCGCTCAAAGTGGAGATACAGAAAGTTGATGGTGAGCTTCCTTTGTACCGCGCAGGAAACCGGGCGTATGGGGCGATCTTTTTTGGGCTCGGGGCCGGCTTGCTGTATCTTGGGGCTCAGGCTGACTTTCCCGTCAACGCCCTTTCTTTTATCGGCGGGGCTGCTTCTGCTGTTGATGGCGGCGGAACTTTAGTTACCGGAAAGCTGCACTGGCTTTTTTACAATATCTTTCGAGTACATCCCTCGTTTGAGCTAGAGAGGGTGGAGAGAGTGAGGATGGAGAATGAGGCGGGGGCTCTCGGTTCTTGTAGAAATTGAAATTCTATTGCCGTGGGCGCGCCTGTTCAGCAACCGAGAGACCTTTTAAACGAAGATTAAATCAGAGCGAGGCAAGGAAACCGAAGGTTTCCGCAGAGTCGTTTCGCCAACCTTAAGGGGGTGTTGGGGGATATCCTTCAAAGAATAAGTTATTTTTTTATCAAAAATAGGGTGGAAACTGTTTTGCTTAACATCGGGACCCCGTTATACTCGTTTGTTAGGACTTAATTTTTAGTGCAATGGTGCCAAAGGCAAAAAATCAAAGTAAAATTTCCGTTTCCAATAAATTCCTGCGAAGCAGACTATATTTTAAAAGGGCATGGCTTACAAATTCTTAAAAAGTTTTCTATTCTTTTTATAACAATCCATACAAGCAGGTTTTTCCATTGAAGAAGAATAAGATTTTCCACAAATATGACAAAATCCAGATTTTTCTACATAAGTTTCATCTTCAAATCTCTTCCATTTTTGATAATCAGTCATACAATAAGGATGTTCTGGGTCTAATTTTATCTTATTTCCACATCGAATACAATGGCCATCTCCATTTTTAATTAATTCTTCTTTTGGGATAATTTTTTCAATAGTAACTTTAATCTCTTCACTTATTCTTATTAATCTTCTGGCTTCCTCATTAATGTCATTGTATAACTGTGGGTCTTCTGATTTATACACAACAATTCCCATTTCATTATTATTCATTTGAGAAAATTCGTAAAAGTTCATGGAAGAAATTAATGCTTCTTTTTCATTCAGATAACATTTAGCATGTAAATTTTTACAAATACTCGTCCTTACTGATTTCAAAGATTTTAGCCAGTTATTTTCTTGTAGTTGAAGTTCACTTTTACCATAAATAATTCTTATGTCTAATTTCATTCTATCTTGATCTTCCAACATCTCTTTGAACCTATCAGAAATCTGTAAATAAGGACTTATAAGTATTAATTTTTCTTTAGCCAATTTGATTATCTGAGCTAATTCATTTGAAACACCTGTAGTATCTAAAAACTTTGCCATGAAACATAATATTAAGCCCTATTTATTAAATGTTTCGAAAAAAAGCCGTGTTCTTTTAGTCGTAGGAAACAGAAATTCTATTGAGCATTGCGCGCTGTTATGCTCTTTTCCCCTGCGAAGTGGGGGAAAACTGCGTCCGCAGAGTTATGATGCAGGGGCACATCGTCGTCCATTCAAAAGAGCGAAGCGATACATCAAGAACTTACATTGTGGCGAGAAAACTTAATTAACAAGAAAGTTTAAATAATGTAAACAATAAAAAATCTGTATGAACAGGCATAATCTGATATTAAAATATATATCCAATTTTAATGAGTTAGAATCTAAGGTTCAAAGAAATTTGTTAAAAGACTTGAAAATATTTAATGATTGGATTTTAATGGCTTTGGTAAAGAACAAAGCTAGAGTTATCATCTTACCATTAAATAAAAAATTTACTGATATTAAAGAATATTCTCATTGGGAAGGTAAGCCATTTTATGTCAAGGGATATGGTAAGCATCAATTCTACAAATCATTTGATGAAGTAAGAGGTTGGGGTGGAGATCCTACAGTAATTGGTGCAGAATGGGTATTGGCGAAAGATAAAAATATTTTTAATGTTGTTAGACATGAAATTGCTCATCAAATTCATGCAAATATCCTTAATAAAAATATCTGTAAAAAGATAGATTCTGCTTATAAAAATGCAAAGAAAAAAGGATTTATTAGAAATAATTCAGCAATAAATCAATCAGAATATTTTGCAGATGGTGTCACATTTTTCTTTAATAAATCGCCTTCAAAAAGAATTAAAATAGATGATATGAACCAAATATGTAATAAGAGGTTATTATACACGAAGGATAGAGCCTTATATCGACTAATCGTGGATATTTTCTAGGTTTTCTCGCCCTTCTACTAATTAGCCCAAAAAATTATTGAGTTTAACCCTAATTATGCCCAAACCGAAACTCCATCTTCTTCTTGTCATCGAGCCTGCAGAACCCGAATCTTTCGAACTGGATGATGTCGCCTTCTTTGAGGGTTGCGAGGTTTATTTCTGCCAGGCCTTCTTTCCACGTTGCATCAGGCATCATCACTCTTGCTTTTACTGTCTGCGCCTTTCCATCTTTTCCTGCCCGTATCTCTCCATCTTTCCCTGATTGCAGCTTTCCATCTTTCGCTGAGGTTCTGCCTGATAGTTTTGATGACTTGCTTTCTGAATTATATTCTGATTTGCTTTCTGACGTATTTTCTGGCTTATTTTCCTGCTTATTTCCTGGTGTGCTTTCTATATCGGGCAGCCAGTGGACCCTTTTATGGCCCCTGAACTTTGCATTTTCCTTTGATGTGAAGAAGAACCTATCTTTCTGCCTTATGATGTTCATACAGCCCATCAGCCTTACTTCTTCGTGCTCCTTCCACTGGTCGAGGTCGTGTTTGTCAACGAAAATCTTATTTCCTGCCTTCAGTTTCCTTCCGCCTTTTTTGCTGTCGGGGTGGAGGTCAAGCTCTACAACATTTTCTTCCGGAGCATTATCCACCGTTATCAGGACTGGGTCTGCGATGAAAAAATACCTGTGCGCAGCGGGGTCGATTATTTTTCTGTTTATGGACGAGAGGACTGCAAAATCAATCTTTCCGCCGGTCTTTGAGAGGCCTGCGATGACTGCAAGGTCTTCGAACATCTTTGGGACAAACCCCCTTCTTCTCAGCGCTTTTATCGTGACAAGCCTCGGGTCATCCCAGTCTCCGATCTTTCCGGACTCAATCATCTCCCTGATGACCCTTCCCTGAGTCTCTGCTCCTGCAATATTGAACCTGCCGATGTCAATGGTTCTTGGGCCTTCGAGGCCTAATTTTGACCTTATCAGATCCTGCAGCTCAGCCCGCAGCTCAAATTCCTTGCTCCTGATGACGTGGGTAGTTTTCCAGTGGGCGTCAGCAACTGCGTTTTCAAAGTCATACATCGGCCATACCTTAAATTTGTTTTTCTGGCGGTAGTGGGGAGTATCGCTTATCCTGAATATCACCGGGTCACGCAGCGTGCCGTTTTGGTTTTCCATGTCTCCAGCAAGGCGGAGGGTTCTCTCACCGGGCCTGAATTTTCCGCTCAGCATCGCTTTCCATTCTTTCATCGACGTGCCCAAAGAATCAGGATCGTTCCTGCAATGGCATGGCTGCTTTTCTTCCCTGAGCTTTTTCATCTCTTCCTGGGCGCATTTGCAGACGTATGCATCCTTTGCTGAGATAAGTTTTTCTGCTGAATCATAAAAAAGCGGCATTTCATCGCTTACTATTATCTCCTTAGCATATTTTATCTCAAGCCATCTCAGGTCTTCGATTATTGAATCATAGAATTCTTTTTTGCTTTTTTCAGGGTTGGTGTCTTCAATCCTCAGATAGCATTTGCCCTTGTATCTTTTGGCATAGAGATACTGGATCATAAAAACGAGCGCATGGCCGATATGGAGGTATTTTGAAGGCTCGGGCGCAAGCCTGAGAATCACTTTTCCCACCTCTGCATCCGGCAGCGGCTTTAACTCCTGCTCCTCTTTCTCTTTCTTTTCAAGAAGCTCAGGCGCAAGCGATTCCAGCTCTTTTTTTTGCTGCTCAGCTGAGAGTTTGTTGATATCTTTGACAATCTGCTGGACTTCTTTGGCTATTTCAGCTATCCTTTCTTTTGCCTCGGGATGCTCGGCGATGACCTTTCCGATGACTGCTCCGGGGTTGGCTTTACCGCCGTAGGTGAGGGCGTTCTGAAGAACCCATTTTTTGATGTTTGTTCCGGCCATAATGGGTTAGGGAGAAGGGGGTTATTTAAATGTTTATTGCCTGATGAACATTCCTTTTCCCTCATCAAATTCCCAGGCGGCATCTGAGGCGTTGATATTGACCCAATAACTTTGGCCTGGCCCCATAATTTCCAGGGAATTGAGTGAGGAAGGTTTTAGCGGGCTGTAACTTAGCCATGCCTTATTTTCCAATGTGAAAACAGAAATAAACTGCCCAGTCACGTTCGAAAATACCTCTTTCGGGCTTCTTACAGTCTCAGACGGATAGGGGATCAGGTTCCATCCTTCTTCCAGGAAAATCTTTTTCTGCTGCTGCCCCCCTAACTCAACCAGGAGGCTGCAGTCTTCCCAGGCCATAACGAAATATCCTGCTGATTCGTCCAGTGCTGTAAGGTTGTCAATCGATTTCCATCCTGAGCCATTCTTTTTTGCCATCTCATACTGTTTCTTTGATGTGTTGTATCTTGCCAGCTTTCTTGTGCAGTTTTCGGGCACTGTGCTGAATGGCCCCTGGCTCAGGTCCTCAATCGCAAGTTCAAAGGGGAATGAAACCATATTCCAGCCTTCCCTGAGGCTTATGTTCAGGGTCGTAGAGAGAGCTTCCCCGGGGAGGTAAACCACATAAGGTGAGACTGACAGCGTGTTTGATGTTGAAGATTCTACCTTGATCGGAACAAGGCAGGTTGCATTTGCGCTGCGCGGGCAATTCCGGAGGAAATCCTGGATTGCAGTCACATTAAGGAAGGCCTTGATGGGAGTATTATTGAGGGGACCATTGTATGATGAATCCAAAGAGCTGTCGTTGAGGGCATCAAATGAAATGCCAACATCAGGAAAAGAGCTGCTGCCAAGGACATAGCTTCTTGGGTTTTCCAGCCTTATCTGGTCAAAAATCTGAGTGCTCTCACAGCATGCAGGCTTTCTTTGGTAAACTGTGATGCTGTTTAATCCGGCAGCAATACTGCCATAATTTATTGATATGTTCTGGCCGCAATTGTCAAAGGTGCAGATGGACTTATCACAGGCTTTCTGCCCATTAATGTAAACAGAATATGCTATCTCGTCGCTGCAGCTGCTTGGGCATAAAGTCGCAAGGCAGACAATGTCCTCGAAAAAGGTAGTATTCAGATATTGGGAAGATTTATCCTCAACTCTTATGAAGAATGTTTCGTTGTCGATGTTTTTTGTTGAGTATGCCCTGCTGTTCGAGGATGCAAACTCTGGAATCGGGGCTGCGTTCAAATCCTGGGATATAAACAGCTTTGCAGAGAGCAGGGAAGCAGCTTTTGGCAATCTCATCCAAAGGTAGCCGGGGCTCTGAGGGGAAACATTGATAGAGATGCCTTTTCTGTTTCCGTCAAAAAAATCAATAAGGCGGGCATTCGGGAATGGCTCAATGATAAATGACTGGACTTGGGTTGAGGCAACAACACCGTCAGCTGCCGTAATCTCAATTGCATACTGACCGGCATCGCCGAAGTCTGTATCCCATTCATAGGAACCATTAACTTTTTCAAGCCTCGTATCATTGATGGATACTGTCAACGAGTCATTATCCAGGTCTAATGCATCTATGTTCAGAGCCATTATCTCATCTTCCCGGGCAGTCCTGTTGAAATGCGCCTGAATCAATGGGACGTTATTTGTCACAATAAGGAACGTTTCTACCTTCTGCTGGTCAAGGTAGGAGAGCTGGATTGTTAAGGTGTAGCTTTGATCTGTCCTGTTGAGGCCGGTGAAGGAGAGAGATTTTTTTGTTGTTCCTTTGGCTATTTGCATGGAAAACTGCCCATCGGCAATGATGGCGTTTCCTTCCTGGAGGGCGTATTTTGCGTCCAGAGGGAACTGGGAATCATAGAAGGACTCAAAGGTAAGATTGATACTTGTGTCCTGCAGCGCAGTAACTGGAATTTCAGAGCCAACCTCGAGTATGGCAACATCGACTGAAAAAGGCCTGTATGCAACTGTCCTGTTGTCCTGGATGAACTCCGCACTATACTTCTGGATGCCTTCTCTTGGGGGGGCGGTAAAGCTCAGGTTTATGGCAGGAATAACATTTCCTATCTCTGTCTCGAGAAGCTTGTTGTTGCTCTGATCGAAAATCGCAATTGAGCCGTTTACTGCTCCGTCGGTAAGCTTTTTCAACTCAACGGAGATATTTATTTTTTGGCTGATTGCGGCTTTTGGCGGGCTTTGAACATCTTTTATCAGGACTGGGCTGACGGCAAGGTAATCAATGAAGTAGTCAAACGTCTTGTAGATGCGGAATTTTCCTTCAGTGCAGTTGATGATCTCAACAGGATGGATTTCTGCGACGACTTCTAAGGCATCTTTAGTGTAGGCACCGCCAAAGGTTATGCTATAATTCTCATATTCTTCGTAGCAAGTCCTGTTTGTGTAATCCTCCTCATAGGATGGGGGGGCTGGAATATCAAGGCCAGCGCTGTCAGCCACACTTAGGACAGAAATGTTGATGAGAATTGTGTTTTTTGGAAAAAATGTGGTTCTGACAGCCATGGGAAGGACAGGCTCCCCAAAAATCTCTCTTTGGAAGCCATCCGAGACGTTTATGATTGAGAAGTTTCCTTCGCCAATGATTGAATGCTCATCAATCTGAAACCTAATGTGTTTTCGGAATTTTGAATAATTGCCTTCCTGCCCAAGATACTCAATGCCGGTTTCCAGGTTTTCAAGGTTGTTTTTGCAGAACTTGTCTTTTATAGCGTAAAAATCCATAAAGCCCCAGTCCATGTTTATTGACTGCATAGGATTTCCAAACAACGCATAAGACTGGAGGATCAATCCGAGATAATTGCCTTCCCTCGTTATTGAACCTCCGTTATAATGGAAGTTTCTCGCATTTTGGAATGCTTCCCCTACTGTCTCTCCGTCCCAGAGCATGCAGATAAAAGATTTGGTGAACTGGGGGGTATTATAGAGCATTGGGGCAATGACGGTCGCATCTCTTACGGTGCGTGATACAAATGAATCCTGTTTCGGAAGGTAGAGCCCGCCATAGAGGGATTCAAAGAAAAAAAGCGGGTTTTTCTGCTCAATGGATTCCTGCCATTTTACAAGGTCTTTTGGGAAGAGAGGATCAGAGCCAAGCCAATAGGGGACCTGGCCAGTATAGGCTGAAAGGGGTGTTGGCCAGCCATAGGCTTCAATAATAAACAGCTCATTCTTTGATAAATCCCTGGCAGCATTGTGAACATCATAGAACGTATAGCCGCCCGTCTCAAGATTTGATTCTACCTCTCCGAATTGCTCCTTGAGAAGCTCCAGCTTTTTATTTTTGCCGGTCTCATAAGAAAAATAGGCGGCTTCGCTGATATCCAATCCGCCACGCTGCATCTGCCTGAGCATCTCAGTCGGGGATTCACCTACGATTCTGGAAGGGGTGGCTGTTTCTTCAAAGGTGGTGATGGCGAGAGAGAAGGGAAGAGATAAAGGAAGAGATAAGGCTAAGATTAAGATGATTAGCAATAACATTCCGTTTTTCCCCGGTTCATCTTTCATCGTTGACATTGTAAAATATTTCACACCGATATTTTTTATTTTGTCCAAACTTTTAATAAGCCATCCATAAGGCTTTCAAGTTTTGGATTGTTCATTTTTATAAAAAAATCATTATAGAGGTGACCGATTTTTTTCTTGTCCTGGCCGCAAATTGGTTTATCCGGCTCGAGTTGATGGAGAACATGGAGGTATGGAAAACACCACATGAAATAGGTATTATCGAGAAAACTCTTTGAATAATCTTCCCTATTTCGGAAAAGACCGCGACCCATTGTGATATCGTTGATTCCGAAATCGTCTAAGCTATTTATGAGCATGTCAATCAGTGGAAGATTGCCATATTTCTCGATGCAATATGCAACCAATTCATAGATTATGGAAATAACCTGGAAATAATTTTCTCTTCCCGTAAAGATAATCTTTCCTTCCTGAACCTTATTTCGAGCACTCTCACAAATTTTCTTAAACATGGGAACTTGGTCAAGAAGAGCATTCTGCTTATTGAGATGCTCCTTATTATGATGCAGCATTTTATCCCTCCTGAACTCCAAAGAACACCTATAGTTCTTAATCAAATTTCTGACGTTCAAAAGATATGCTTTGTCTATGATAAGATGTTTTGCAATATATAGGTAGATAATTTTTTGGTTGTTCATTGGTTTACCCTAAAAGCCCTTCTGTTTTAACTGCTATAGCCGTCATTATATTCTCCCTTTCAGGAAGGTCCAAAACCCCCCTCGCATTATGGAATTCTCCAGCAAGTTCAGATATCTTTTCAACATCTAAATAATCCTTATAATCGCTCTTTTTAAATGCTAAGACGATTTCATCATAAGTATTGGATGGGACTATCGACCTAACCACTGCAAGTTGCCGGGAAATCCAATCAGGATTTTTCTGTGTTAGAAAACCAGACACCGCATGAGTATCTAGGAAATCCAAAAATTTGGAAGGCGAGACAGCCGTTTGGGCGTAAGCTATGTAGTCCGGGTCGAAAGATTTAGCTGTAATCTCGGTTATATATTCATCGAATTCATGAATCGCCCTTTCTGGATTACTAACTCTGGTAAAGTCAATAAATTCGGCAAATTGTTTTTCTAGCTTTTCAAAAATAAAAGCATGGCTAAACTCATGAGGTAATACGTGGGATATTGCCATCGAAGGTGAAATATCATCGACTATGTGTAAAAATTTAGTTTTTACATTATATACTCCCTGTTTGAATAAATTTCCATCGAAAGGAGAAAGTGATCTTGGAAGGAAGACTATCCTTTTAATACTGTCTTCCCTAAGAGAAAAACCGTCTACCAACTTCCCTAATCTTCTTAGGAATTCAACCCGTTGCTCTGGTGAAAACTTTATCCTTCTGAGAAGATTATCCATCTCACTTTGCGAGTTAAGATTGATAAAGTACTTTTTTGATCCCTTTGCAATAAAAATGTTATCGTTGACTGATTTCGAAGTCGCTCTCTCGAATGCACCTTCCCCGATATAAGGGGATTTCCGAAGTTTTCTAAAATAAGCAGTAATCAAGTCATCAACATCTTCAAACATATTAAAAATGCCCTTATTAACCTGGGTATCGCCAAGCCTCCTCATTATTTTTTTCACCGGCCTCGAAGGCACATAGGGAATAGCGGTCAGAAGGAGTGTTCCACCGCACCATAAGAATCCCTCACGATTTATTATGCAAGTATCTGTAACATCTCCAGCATCTGCAATGGTGTCGAGGGCAGCGGCAGCAATCAGAAACGCTGCTGGAGCAGCTGTGCCTCCAGAGAAGACAATCATCGCGCCAACTCCCACCCCAAGGGCGACATAACTTGCAACCTCAACACCGACGTGAAAGAGGTAAGCCTCATAGCTCGAAAGGTTCTCAATTGCCCTGCTCTCAATCATCTTCGCAAATGCAGTAATGATCGTTTCATCATCGGTGTTAATGACAATAGCATATTCATTATTGTCCCAGACATTTGGCTGGATAAATATAGCATCCCGCTTATCTTCGCCAGAAACAAACGGCATGCAATTAAAGGCATTGTTGTTTTCTTCAGTTCCGATAATGATCAGGGTTTTGCCCCTTACGCTTGAGAACCAGCGCTCATCAACACAGTAAGAGTCTTTGCCGCTTATGGTCTGAAACCTTGGCTTGTAATCTTTATCAGCCAAAGCCTTCTTTACCCTCTCTACCTGGTCTTTTGTTGTCTGGTTTATGTTGTCAGGGAGAATCAGCAGGACATCCTTTCCCTGGTATTTCCCGTCTATCTTAAACATCTCATAATAGCTGGAAAATTTCAATAGGGTGGATTTTGAATAGGGAATATCAGTATACATATGGTCCGTGCCAATGTCATCCCAGAAAATGAACTTTTTCTCCCATGTAGGGATGTCTCTCCTGTAATGGGGCACCACAAAGTCATCCCCCAAGATTGAAATTTGGCTGCAGTCCCCGCACCTTTGCTTGATAAAGGCTGCGACAGAAGATGCATAATCATTATTCCTCATGGAGGGCAGGGTGATTGTTTCACCATAGCTTGCGAGGCTTCCAAAGGGATGGGCTACCTCAATCTCGCCTTTGTATTTGCTTAAGTCATATACTATCCCATTGTCCTTCACATTCTGATATGCCTGGCTTAAGACTGCCTTTACGCCACGCTCTTCATGGGGAAACCTTTCCCTGAGCTTCTCGCTGTCTGTAACGATAAGATATTCAGGGCTGCCAATAATGTTAATGTAGGCAACCTCGCCCCCTATCGAGACCGCATAAAGCCTTTCATCAGCATCGGCCCCTATGGTAAAGACACAGGAGGTTGTTCCGGGAGAAAATGACTTTGAGCCTTTGCTGCAGGGGCTTGCCATCGCTGACTCATCATAGCTTAATGAGAGCGTTGCGCCTTTTTCTGCAAAGATACTTACCGTGAACTTGTCTCCCACCTGCTTGTTTACCGCAACGCCGACGCCAGCATCATCCACCCAAACATCAAGGTGCTCCGGATATACAGAGCATTTTCCTGTCCCATCGACGATGCTTTCATCGCAGTATTGGTTCGTTCCGCATGGGTCTTTACGGTTCTTTTTGTAGGATTTTCCGTCGCTTTCGCACTTATACACATCTCCTCCATCGCAGAAATAATCATTATAGTTGGAGCATTCGTCTGTAAACTGCCTCTTTATGCATGGGTCATTTCCCGATACCTGGTTGCAGTAATAATCTTCCCTTGAAGCGCAGTCAATATCGCTGTCGCATTCACAGGTGTCCGAGCTTCCGTCTGGGAATGGGCATCTGATTGAGCAGTCGGATGGGCAGTTATACTGGTCTTCGCCGGAATTCAGCTCACAAACGCTGTCAAAATCGCAGGGGCAGTCTGTCCTGCAGTTCTGCGGTGTTTCCCCGTAATCAGCGTCGCACCTTCCGTCTTTTTTGCATACAGGGCAGTCCATGCTGCAGGTGATTGCATTCTCCTTCCCATCGCATCTGCCGTTCCCGTCACAGAGAATTTCCACCTGCCCAATAATCTCTTCCCAGCCGTAGGGCTGAGTATCTTTGCAGTCCGGGTTTCCCGTCGGGCCGACGCAGCAGGAATCGGTGCTGAGAAGCTTTACATAGTATTTTCCCTTCTTTTTTATTGTTGAAGAGAGCGAAATGGTTCCAGCCTCGTCTCTTTTCAGCCGGTAATCACGATGGACATTTTCTGGCTTGGAAGAGTCGCATGTTTCCTGCGGGCCGATTGACTGGATGCTTGCAGTGCCTGAGACCGGAACCGGCTCCAGCTCAACAAGCCAGTCAGACTGCATCGGCGCACCTGTGTTTTTCAGGTGGGACTTTGCGGTAATCTTATTCTGGTCAACAGCAACTTCAGCTGCCTGATATTCAATTATGTTCGGTTTGCATGCACCTGTTGCACTATCGCACCCAAATCCGCAGGCTCTCCACGCCCATTTTCCATCCTCAAGGGAGCAGAAGTAACTGTCCTTCTTATCGCAGGGAGTATGGATGCTGTCGGTGCAGTAGGAAAACTTTTTTGTCGCATTGCAGAAATTCTGCGCAGGGACGGGGTCATTACCGCAGCAAAGCTCGCCCTGATCATAGCATTCACCCCACCAGAAGCTTGTGCATTGGTTTGTGTTGCAGTTTTTCGGGTCCCAGCATTTTTTGATTCCGCCGGAGCATTCAAGATTATCTTTGCATTCCCTGTGGCAGCCGGCGCCATTTGCGACATCGCAGCTCTGGCCAGGATCCCTATTCAGGCAGTCATCACAGATTCCAAGCCTATCCACACAGACATTGACATCTCTTTTGATGATGCTTGTTGCGTCAGTGTCATAATATGGGGTTGTTTCCTGACAGTTGCTGTTTCCGGTCGGGCCGACACAGCACTGGTCATATGCCACCATCCTGATGTCATAAACCCCGTTCTCAACCTGAGATTCAAGCTCGACTGTGGCAGTTTCACCGCTGCTGAGCTTGTAGTCCTTGTGGACATTTTTTGGGGTGTTGGGATCGCACGTTTCCTGAGAGGTATCCACATACTGGATATCGGCAGTTTTTTTTGGCTGGAACTCAATAAGCCATTCTTCATTCATATCGCCGCCGTCGTTCCTGAGGTAGGACTTAACCTTGATCTTATCGCCGGCAACCGAAACATCTGCTGCCTGCGCCTCAACTATCTCCGGAGCGCATTTGCCCGTCGCCCCATTGCAGCCCTTTGCGCAATTCCTCCACCTCCAGACGTTTCCATCGCCTGTGCAGTAATAATTCCCGACCTGTTCGCATGCAGTATGCTTGGATTCTGTGCAGTCAACAAAAACATTCCCTGCCTCGGATTTGCAGATGTGCTGTCCTGCTATGGGGGCGCCATCGCAGCAGGGCTCCCCTTCAGTGGCGCACTCTGCCCACCAATAGCTCTCGCACTGGTTCGATGCGCATTTTTTTGAGTTCCAGCATTTTTTTGTTCCGCCGGCGCAATAAACTCCAACGGGAGGATCACATTCACCGTCACAAGGCTGGCCATTTTCAATGTCGCAGGCCTGATCAATCCCCTTTTTAGTGCAGTTATCGCATCTGTCCGATTTATCATAACAGACATCTTTTGTCGCAAGCTTGGTATTCCATGAGTAAGGGGCAGTTGCAGTGCAGTCCTTTCCGATGCAGCATCCGTCAGTGCTGGCCATAACTATATCGTATTTTGCATTAGGGACAGTTGAGGCAAGGTCAAGGGTAAGGGCTTCATCTCTGTTAAGCTTGTAAGTCTTATGGACATTATCCGGCCTCGAGCTGTCGCATGCCTTTTGGGGGCTTTCGTAGGATAGCAGGTCAGAAACTTTTCTTGGCTGAAGCTCAATGAGCCATTCCGAAGTCATTGAGCCGCCGGTATTTTTTATGTAGGAATTGACTTTGACCTGTTCATCGGCGACGGAAACATCCTCTGCCTGGTATAAGGTGATGTAGGGATTGCAATTCTCTAATGTGCTGTTGCAGCCATCCGGGCAGGTCCTCCATTTCCATGCGCTCCCTTCTTTGGTGCAGTAAAAGTTTCCCTCCTTGCTGCATGCATTATGGTTATTTGAAGTGCATTCAGCCCAATTCCTGTCAGATCTGCAATACCATTGCTCGGGAGTTGAGTCGCCAGAGCAGCAGAGCCCGCCAGAATCGGTGCATGAGCCCCAATAATCGCTTACACACTGGGAAGAGCTGCATGTGTTTTTGTTGAAGCATCTCCCTGTTCCGGCCGGGCATTGGCTTGAGCAGCATTGGGAGTTGGATGAACAGGATGAGCCATCGCTTTTGCAGGAATTGCAGCTTCCGCCGCTGCAGCCGTTTACACAATTTTCTCCGTTAGAAGAGCTGTAGGAACAGGATCCTCCTGAGCATGAATAATCTCTGTATTCTCTTTCAGTGCTGGTTTTGCAATAATTCCCGTCATCATTGTTGCAGTCGTAGCTGTTGCTGTCTGAGCTGGTGCACTTATTGCTGCTGCAAGCATAGTCACGGTATTTTTTGGTGCTTCCGTCGCAGATATAGCCGTCGGTGCCGCAATGTGAATCCTGGGTGCAATCGTTGCAGACATTGTTGCTGCATCCCCTGCTGCAGCTCTGCGAATTTCCCCATTCAAGGCAGGAATCGCCGTCATAGTTGCCGCATGTTTCTTTGTTGTTCCCGTTGCATCGTGTTGCGCCACTTGTCGAGCAGTCATTCGAGCAGGAATTGCAGCTTCCTCCGCTGCAGCCGTTGGCGCATGTTTCATAATCTTCCCATGCGGTGTTACAGTCAGTCTTCTGCTTTTTTCTCTGCCTTGTTGATGATGAGCACCTGTATTCATTAAGCCATTTATCTTCGCAGCGGGTGTATATTGTTCCTGTCGCATATGCTCCGCTTTTTTCAAAGGGGTAGACCATAATATAAAATCCCCAATCGTTGCTATTTGAACCTTTATCAACAATGCATTCCTCATTTGCATTGCCGCCCTTATCGCTGTAACACAGGCGTTCATCTGCTTCCCAGTCATAAACATAGATGTCTAAGTCATCTCCAGAGGCAATGTCTTTTATCCCAAATTTTAATTTTCCCAATCCAGATGTATGGGTGTGATACCAGTTGTATTCGTTCATAGTGTAAAATGATTCCCATTCGTCAGTCCCAAAGGTTATTTCTGGGGCTTCTTCGGGGGTACCACCGCCATACCCAAGAACTACATATGAAAGCGGCAGCATTACTCCAAGAAGAAATATACAACGGACAATAAGATGGTTAGCTTTGCCCATCAACCAATCCCCCAAATGATGCAATGACGCCTGGACTTTATAAATATTCTGCTGTTCCTGCCGGAAAAATGACTTTTGGAAAAATCAGGAAGGCAGCAAAAATCATCAAAACTTCCAGATAAAATCTGCAACAGCAAAAATCAAACAAAAAAACAGCCAATAAACCAGCCAATAACCTAATCAATAACTTAGTCAATAAACCAGCTAATCAACGGAAGGCCTTCAAAATCACTTAACCTGCCCTTTCTTTCTCAGGACTTTGACTGCAACCATCAGGGTGATGAGCCCGACCACGAGAAGCACGAGGAATCCGCCAGCCAGGAGCGCAAGATACTCCGGGCTGTCCCTGAACGTGATGGATGATGCCGGCGAAGAAGGGACTTTTGCTGAAGATGAAGGCAGCTTCTTCACTTCAACGTCTTTTCTGGATTCTCTGACTGGGGTCACCTGCCTTTCAGCGCAGCTGCCGACTTCTAAAGTGACAGTTTCGTCATCAACAAGCTTATTGTTGTCGGCATAGGCCCTGATCTTTATAGGGTAACTGCCTGGAGCGATGGCTGAGCCGATCGATATTGTAAAGCTCTCGCTGAGGGCGCTGTCGTCTTCCTGGTCGCCTTCTTCAAGGTTTAAGCTGTCAAAAACTTTCAGGATATTCAGCTCCGGGCTTTCAATAACAACCCTTGCGTCGTCCTGGTCGTTGCTTCCGATATTGACGACTCTGAAGCTGATGATGGGCCTTCTGTCGCAGGTGACTTTTGCGGGGCTGGCGGAAGCGCGGTCAATCAGCAGCTCATCCTTGTCCTTTTCAACTTCAAGCTTGAGATTAAATACATCTCTCTGAGAACCTTCATCAGAGTCGCCGTCAACAATAATCTCCACATCGTAGGTGTCTTCGTCAATGATCGTCGGCAGGGTAAGGGTAACTGTTCCGGAATCATCATCACCGGGCTCAAGGTCTTCAATGTCGATGGTGTCATCAACATCATCGCCGTCATCGGCATCCTTGATAGTAACTTCAATCTCAATGTCTTCAATATCGGTGTTTGATGATGATGCAAAAGCATTTCCTGCCTCAATGTCAAATACTATTTTATCTCCCGGCTGGGCTTTCCTGCTGATGGTCTCTCCGTCCTTAATATCCTTGCTGGTCTTATCGCCAACCTTGATGTCAAGGTCTGTAATCCTGAGCCTGCTTTCCTTACCGACGGTAATTGTCACAGAATCCGAACCTGTCAGCCCGGAATTGTCTGTTACGGCAAGGGAAAAGATGTAAGTTCCATCAACTGCCGGGATGAAGTTTGCTTTTGCCTGAGTGGCATTATTTATTGAGACTGAAGGGCCTGAGGACTGCGACCAGGAAAATGCGGATATTGAGCCGTCTGCATCCGTTGAGGAGCTGCCGTCAAGAGCAACCTTTGTTCCTGCGGAAACTGACTGGTCGCTTCCGGCATTGGCAGACGGGCTCCCCGGCGCTGGCTGCGCCTGCTGGGGCTGCGACGCATTGACAAAAAAGCTTGAAAAGTGGGTGACATTAAACGTGATCTGGCCGTTGGCTGTCGGCGCAGGGGTGAAATTCTGGATGAAGCAGAATATGTTGGTGCAGTCATCGGTGAATGCTGCCGGATCTGTTGTAAATCCATTGTTGAAGAATATTCTTGGGGCAGCGGTGTAAGACAGCCCTGTCAAGGTGATCCTTGCAGGCTTGTTCAGGGCAACTGTTGAGCCGCTGGTGTCTACCGCTATGATCCCTGTTGCTGTGAAGTTGACTTTGCCGTCGAGAACGACAATATTGGAGAGGTCAACCGGCTCGAGGAACTGGACTGAACCCCTGTTGGCCTTGGTGAGCGTCAGGTTGACGCTGGCGAGCTGGCTTTCATTCAATGCGGAAAGCTGCGGCGCAGCCTGAAGCGTATCGGCAATCGGGAATGATGCAGCAGTAAGAAGCCAGTTTTTCTGGAGCGTGTTGCCGCTGCTGTCTTTGGCCCTGACAACGATGCTGTGGAAATTTTTTCCAGTCCTGTTGTCGGGCAGATAGGTGAAAGATTCCTGGTTGAAGCTCTGGGACTGATTGATGCCGTCAAGCTGCCAGAGGATTTCGCTCACAGGGAAATCTTTGAGGTCTGCGATTGCGAACTGCTGCTGAGCCCTGTGCGAGATGACCGGGTCATTTTCCGGCGAGAACTGGAGGGCGCATGGCTGGACTACGATTGACTGCGTTCCTCTTGCTTCTGTCCCCTGGGAGGTGTTGGCAATGATAGTGAATGCATATGTTCCCGGAGCTGCAGCAAATGGGGCTGCAAGAGGGAGAGAGAACACTTTGGCATCGCCAAAGGCTATTTCCTGGAACGATGAGACTGAGTTCAGGCCGAGCTGCTGGCTGGAAGCCTGCACTGAGGCATTAAGGCTGCTGCCAAAGCCGTCTGAATTCCTGACGGAAGCATTGAGAGTAAAAGCCCTATTGCAGGCTACCTCCGAAGGCGCAGCTGTTATGCTGCTCAGGAGGATCTGGCCTGCTTCGCTGGATATTGCTATGATAAACTCCCGGGACGCCTCAAATGTGCCGAATGCATTCTCACCCCGGGCTTCAAGGACAAGGCTGTAGGCGCCATTAGGGATTGATGGAAGATTCCCAAAGTCTAAGGTCACTGTCTGTGAAGATTGTTTTGGCAAAGTTCCTAAGCTGACTGTGGCTTTTGCGAATACTGACTGGCCGGACTGGCCGTCAGTAATTGTCGCATTCATCCTTCCAAGATTGAGGGCGCTTGTGAGAAAATTGGTGACATTGGCGCGGACTTTGAGATTGTGGCCGATAATGATCCCTTCTATCACTTCATTATCCTGTATTGGAGCGAAGGCTGAATTATTGAAGCTGACTGCTTCATCGCTGATGCTGAGGACGTTGATGACCTCAAGGATAAACTCTTTGGTTATGGAGGCATTGCCGTCGGAAACATTTACCGCTATGGCTTCAGAAAGCCCTACATCATCAAAGGAAGGGACGAAAGAGATAGTGCCGTTGGCATTGACGGCAAAGAGGGTTGTGTTTGCGGCAAATGACAAAGTATCATTGTCTATATCGGACGCATTGACTGCCAGAAAGAACACATTCCCTGCGATGGCACGCTGTGGAGATGTGATGCTTTGGACTGAAGGAGCATCATTGACCGGAGTCACGTTGATAACTGCCGTATTGCTGAAGTTTGAGGATGATGTCCCGTCGGAAGCCCCAAACGAAATATTTCCAGTCCCGCTGAAATTTGCATCAGGCGTGATTGCCGCTATCCCTGAAGTCTGGTTGACAGATACCCGGATATGCTCATTGCTGCTGGCTGAAATAAAAGTCAGGCTGTCGCCGTCAGAGTCGAAAAAGAACGGTACCAGCGAAAGAGATGCTGAACTGTCTTCAGCGATCGTGAAATCTGGGATTGATGCTGAGGTATTGAACTGAGGGGCGTCATTGACATTGGAAACTGCAAGCGTAAAGGATGCTTTACTGGCATTCAAAGAATCATTGACGGTGACATTTACCAGAAACACTTTCCCGGCGTCTGCATTTGAGGGAGTGAACCCTGAGATCAGCCCCGACTGGCTGATGATGAGGCTGGCAAGGCTGACGGAATCGTTGACATCAATCGAAAAGGATAATGTATCATTCTCTACATCGGATGCAGCAACCTGAAATGTAAACGGAGAACCCTGGTTTACAGTCTGGGAAGGAATTGCTGATATTGCCGGGGCATCATTGACCGGAGTTACGGTAACTGTGATATTGTTGCTCCTTGTGGTGTTTTGGCTGTCGCTTGCGGTGAACGAAACATTGGATGAGCCGAAAAAGTCTGTTGGGGAGCTTATCGTAACTGTGCCGTTGGTTAAGATAATGATTGAAAGATTCTGGCCGCCCACTTTTGCAAAGGAAAGGGTATCATTATTGAGATCGGTGAAAAAGTCTTTGAGGCTCAATGCGGCTGAGCTGCCTTCATCGATGGTGATGCCTGGAAGTGCGGCTGACAGCGCAGGCTCGCAATTATCGATGGACAATGTGGCGTTTGCTTTTTTTGCCTGGAGGCCAAAGTTAAATTTTAGCTGAGCCTCGACGCTGTAATTCCCTGAAGGGACATTGGCTGCGCTAAAGGGGACTGAGACCTCGGCTGACGTGTTAAAAGGCAGGCTTATATCCTCGTCGGTGAAATTAAGGCGGAGCGATGGCTGAGTGATGTTGATATCAAACACCTCATCCCGGTCACCAATGTTGGAGATCTCCACAGTAACTGCGCTGGCATTAAGGCATTTTGAAGGGTTTACATTGAAATCCATATCCTCGATAAGCAGCTCGTGGGTTGACCGTGTGATGTTAATCTGAAAAGAGAAATCGCTGGATCTTTCGTCCCCGGAGAGCGTGTCATCATCTCCCTCAGTGTCAGCAACAAAAGTATAGATCCCCTCACCGATGAGCGAAGGCAGCGGGATATTGAAGAAAAAAACCTGGGAAGCTCCCGGGAAAAGGATCGTTGACTCTTCGTCAGGCCTGTCAATATCGAGGTCATCTGTCCCAATCTGGGTCCTGAGCCGGGTGATGTTCTGGGTTCCCGTATTTTTTATAGTTATTGAGAAATTCAATATTGAGGCTGGAGGGACATTCTGGACTGTCTGGCCTTCCCTGAGGAGCTGAGTAGGGGGGGCTGAAATCCCGATAGAGACTGAAGATATATTTAATGTTGAGAAGACAAAGATGTTTGCGGCTGTGTCAGCAGCCAGGCCTGATGGGTCAGTGGCTGTGAATGTAATCGGGAAATTCCTGTAAAAAGAAGCATTAGGGGTGAATTCAAACAGGCCTGAAGTGGCATTTAAAGTTCCTAAATCTCCAAAGGGAGATGTGGAGGTGATGCTGAAGGTGAGATTGTCGCCGTCAATGTCCGATGCGCTGAGCTGGATGACAAGTTTCTTATCCTGAGTGATGCTCAGGTTTGCAACCGGCTGGATTGCCGGAGCGTCATTGACAGGATTAATAGTAACGTTGATCACTGCTGTCGCATTCCTGTTTCCCGAATCTTTTGCTGTGAGGGAGATACTGCCGATGCCCGAGAAGTTCTTTGCACCTGAGACATTGAGGATATTTCCTGATGCGATAACTGCAGTGATATTAGATGTTGAGGGCACTGCAGTCCAGGTGAGATTACTGCCATCTTCTTCGTCAGTTCCCTGGGCGTCAAGGTCAACAGCATCGTTAAACCCATCTTCATCAAACGTTACTGCAAAGGGGGTGATTGAAGGAGCGTCGTTTTCAAAGCTCACGTTGACAATCCTGGAAACTGCGCTTGAGCTTCCGTCGCTGTCGTTGACGGTGAGGGTTACGGTGAATGTCCCATTTACCGGATAGCTGCGGGTGGAGTTTGCGCTTGTGTTGAAAGTCCCGTCGCCGAAATCCCAAAGGCGGCTCGTGAGCGCATCATTCGCTGAGGATGAGATATCTGAGAAGGTTATCATCTGGGATTCTTTTGGCGTGGCATTTGAGGCTGAGAAGGCTGCTATAGGCGAAAGGTCATTTACAGTCAGGGAGATTGGAGTATTATTGGAATTGCCCGCAGCATCTTCTACGGTCAGGACAATGGTGAACGTGCCATTTCTGTTAAAGTGATGAAGTATCGTGTCCTGAGAAGAGGTGGTGATGTTACCGTCGCCAAAACTGTAGGTGAAGTTCACAATAGCAGCATCATCAGTAGAGTTTGAGGCATTGAAAAGAATAGTTGTGGATTCGTTGATGACGGCTTTTTCTGTTCCGATAAATCCCTCCGGCGGGGATTCATCGAAGATGCTGCTGATAAATCCCGGAGAGCCATCAACAAATTCACTCTGGGCAAATTTCTGCGACAGGAAGTTATAGCGCTCAGCGGTAAATCCCTCTGCAGCGATGCCATTGGTGTAAGTGACCTGCTCGACGGGAATGGTTGCGTTTTCTATCGAAATTGTTTCTCCTGTATTGCTCAAACCGCTGGTGCATAATGCGCTGCTGACGTGGAAAGCAAGACTGTCCGGATCAACTGCCATGCTGCTGTAAACATTGGTTCCGGTCCCTCCCCTGGTGATGACAGCAAAACTTTGGCTTTCAAGCGCAAATCCGTTTGCTTCCTCGGTGCTGCCGTTCAGCCTTTCGACATACCCCGCAAGAAGATTGCTGCCGCAGAGCCTGAATCCTGACAGGTCTGCAGCCTCTTCCCCGTTATTGAAGAGCTCAACCCATTCTCCGGTGTCCTCGCCGCCCTGGGCGTCGGTAGGGTTAAACATGATCTCGTTTATAAGAATCTCTGCAGAAGCGGCTCCGGCAAGAATCAGCAAACTAGTGAGAAGGGATACAATTCCAGCAGCTATCCATAAATTTTCTTTTATTTTCACTCAGCAACCCCCTTATGTGGAATCTTAATGATGAGATAAATATATATTAATCAATGCGATGTTTCTGCATTAATCATAATCTATTCTTGTGGAAACGAATCTCTGGTGATCAGGCTCGGGAACTCCTATTCCCCCCTATCTCACTCTCTTTTCTTCATCTCACCTATTCCTTTTTTCTCATCCCAACAAGCACTACCACAAGGACGATGATAACGATAACACCAACACCGAGCAGGCTTGCGATGCCAATGAGGACAGGAGTTGAAAGGCCGAATGCTGCTGTTTCTGTAGTCTCATCAAGCGGCTCTGAAATCACATCAAGCGGCTCTTCATCGTCTGAGCTTTCTTCAGGCGCTACAACAACCACAGGCTCGTCTTCTTCCTGAAAAGGCGGAACTGATGTTCCCGCCTGTCTGCATTCTTCAACTGCAACATCTGCAGTCTTTATGTCGGAAAGGACATCGGTCTCGTAGAATGCCCTTATCGAGATAGGATAAGTGCCCGGGCTTACATCGTCTGCAATCTTGAAGGAATAGCTTTTGCTCAGCTCGGTATCGTCTCCAGTCCCCTCTTCAATCTCAGGAACAGCAGTGTCTTCGAGTGCAATGGCCAGATTGGCATTCTCTATCCTTAAAACAACTTCGTCCTCATCAGACCTTCCCTGGTTCTTCAGGTCAATGTTCATGCTGATGGATCTTGTGCAGCTTACCTTTGTAGGGGAAACTACGGCTTTCGTGATGAGGATGTCATGTTTGTCTTTTTCTACGTCAATTGTCACATCTTTCAGCTCAACCTGGTGCTTGGCGCCGTTCTCATCGTCGCCTTCAGCCTCGATAGTGATATCAAATTCATCCTGGTCAACATCATCAGGGATCTCAAATTCAACCTTAAAAGACTCTTTCTCATCAGCGTCTATGTCGCCGACATCATCTTCTTCCTCAAGGTCATCGCCATCGTCAATATTCTCGATGATGACCGTTACAGTGACATCTTCGATGGTGATATCATCATTGTCGGTGAAAAGGTTCCTGACATCTCCCCTGATGATGAGCTTTGTTCCGGGCTTGACATCCTTGACAGAATCCCCGTCATCGACACTTTTGGTCTTGCCGTCAACTTCTGCCTTCACATTGTCAAAATCCAGCTGGGATGCAGCAGTAACCTGGAGCGACAAGGAGCGTGATGCCTGCGCATTTCCGACAGTGATCGTTCCCTTAAACGGGCTGAGCCTGGTGTTAATGCTCCGGGGGATTGTTCCTGAAACCGTGATGATCTGGGTCTGGTTCACATTCAGCGAAAAAGACGATGGGGTGAGGGAGGTATTGAAATTAGTGAGATCAGCGGAAGTTAGAGCGACAGTAAGTCCTGAAAGGTTCACTGTGCCGTTGTTTGTTACCGAGAATGAAGTTGAAAAACCTTTTGTCGGCTTTTCGTTGACGCTCAGCGTCTCTGCGCTCAGGCCGATTTCTGCTGCGCCGCTGGCGAAGACAGCCATAAGCATAACTGCCATCAAGGCTGCGATAATCCCTTTATTTACGAAAGCTAAACTTTTTCCCATCAAGACAACATTTTTGTTCATCACAACATCCCCCGCCTGTTTTGAGCTTACCCCCCACTGAATATCGGAACCTTATGCCTATGTTTCCCTATTATCTTATGCCTATGTTTCCCTATTATCTTATGCCTATGTTTCCCTATTGTCATTTCTCCTTATGCCTATTTTTCTTTATGGTTATTTATCTTTAATGAATATTTTTTATGGGTATTTTACGGAAAATTGATTGCTATTTGAGAGTGGTGTCAAATCCTATTTAAATATTACTATAATGGAATATATATAATGGAAGTGATAGGTTGGATCATCTAGGTTTGCCATAAACTCCTCCATGCCGCTTTAATCTCTTCCATGCCGCTTTAATCTTCACTATCTTTCTACCGGGGGTTTGCTATAGCCAACTTAACTCACATTGGAAACAGGTTCATCATCTTTATGCCATCCAGAATAGTAAGCAAGCCTTTTTTCTTTGGGAAGCTTTAAGGCAGATTTTTTCTTTCGTTTCTTTAGCGCTGCTTCTCTCTTTAATTCGTCGAATGCCCTCTGGAGATTGTTTTCCATTGCCTCTTGGGAACGGCCGCATAATTAAAAAAGTTTGCATAGCTTCAAGGCAAAAAGGAAAATCCTAAAGAAATCCTGCCCCATTTGTCAAAAAAAATTGAGCGTAATGGCTCTGCATCTTCATACATAAGAAAAAACTTCCACGCCCTCTTCTTTAATTTGTCTACACCCCTACCATCGCATCCGTCAATCCTTTCCTCTGCTTAATCTGGGAAGATATCTTGTCCTGGAGCTCGGAAGGGACTTTCTCGAACGTCTGCGATACTAAGGAGGAATGGCCCCTGCCTTCTGTTGCTGATCGTAAGTCTGAGGCCCAGCCTATCATCTCGGCTACGGGAAGCTTTGCTTTTATTTCGGCTTTTTCTCCGATCTGCTGGATATCCAGGAGCTGGCCCCGCTTGCTGCCGACGAGCTTTGAGATCTCGCCCATCATCTCATACGGAACTTCAATCAGATGGACCTGCATCGGCTCAAAGAGCACCGGATTAGCGGTCATCATCGCCCCCCTGATCCCGTCCCTGATAGCGGGATAGACCTGCGCAGGGCCCCGGTGGATAGCGTCTTCGTGGAGCTTCATGTCTGTCAGCTTCACTTTTATCCTCACTGACGGCTCTCTGGCGATAGGGCCCCTTTTCATGACATCTTCAAACATATCAAGGACCATCTCCATAACCTCTCCGAGGTGGACCTGCCCTTTTGTGGCGTCCTCGAAGACATTCCCGTTAAAGATATCCTTGATCGACTGGGCTTCTTTTGATTCCATCCCGACTGCGACAAGAGCATCCCTGATCTCAAGGTTTTTCTTCCTGATCCTGCCTTCAGGGACCTGGCCGGACCGTATAAGCTCAACAACCTCATCAGGCAGCGGCTCGACGATGAAATAAAACTTATTGTGCTTGTTGGGAGTCTTCCCCTCAATTTCCTGGGAGACTTTCTGGATGCTCTCACGGTAGACGATGATAGGCGAGGAAGACTGAATCTTCAGCCCCTTTTCCGTCACAACCCTGTTCTCAACAATCTCGAGATGGAGCTCTCCCATCCCGCTGATGAGGTTCTCGCCGGTCTCTTCGTTGATCTCTATCTTTATCGAGGGATCCTCTTTGGCGACTTCCTTGAGGACTTCAACAAGCTTAGGAAGATCCTGGGGCTTTGTGACCTTGATCGCTTTTGTGATGACGGGCTCGAAGATGTGCTTCAGCTCGACAAACGGCATATCGGGCTCTTCCGTCAGGGTGTCTCCTGCAAAGCCCTGGATGCCTGCAATCGCAAGGACATTGCCGGCAGGAATAACCTCAAACGGCTCTGTCTTGACCCCGAGATACATATACACATTCTGGACCCTGACATACTGCTTGGTATTATTAATATAGACAGTCATCCCATCTCTCATGGTGCCTGAAAACAACCTTCCCGCTGAAATCTCTCTTCCGCTTTTCTGGTCGACAAGAACCCTGGTGATGCAGAATGCAAGTTTTCCGTTTGGATCGCAGGTGGTCATGCTCTTTCCCAGCGGCGAATCAAGCTCTCCCTGCCAGATCTTGGGAATCCTGTATGCCTGGGCCTCTACAGGCGTCGGAAGGTGCTTTACGACCATGTCGAGGATGACTTCGTTCACCGGGGAATTTTCCCAGAACCATTTTTTCCTGTCCTCTTCCTGCATGTTATAGGCATTGACAATATCGATGAACTTGATGTTCTTCTTCTGCATGAACGGCAGCGATAAAGCCCAGTTATCCCTTGCGCTGCCAAAGGCGACGCTCCCGTCCTGGATGTTGACCTTCCATTTTTCCTTGAACTCAGGCTCAGCAATCCTCTCGATGTGCTTGTTGAATTCGATGATGAGCTTTGCGATCCTCTCCTGGATCTTTTCAGGAGTCAGCTTCATCTCATTCATGATCCTGTCAACCTTGTTGATGAATAATACCGGCTTTACCCTCTCCTTGAGGGCCTGCTTTAACACTGTCTCAGTCTGCGGCATGATCCCTTCTGAAGCGCAGACAAGCACAATAGTCCCGTCAATAGCCCTCATAGCCCTTGTGACATTGCCTCCGAAATCAACGTGCCCCGGAGTGTCAATAAGATTGATAAGGTAATCCTGCCCTGCAAAAGAATGCACCATGGAGACATTTGCTGCGTCAACGGTCAATAACCGCTCCTGCTCGTCGGAATGCTGCCAGGTCGCCATGCCTTTCTCAAGGTCGCCGGCCAATGCCTCTGCCATAAGTCCTGAAGCTGCGAGAAGGTTGTCGGTAAATGCCGTGTTGTGGATGACCATCCCTTCAGCGACAAAATTATTGTTTTCAGGTATCGTGAAATCATAAACAACATCTTCATGGCCTTCCTCTATCCGGGTGACTTCGACGAAGGCAAGATCCCCGAAAGGCATCATTCTATGGGTCTTCTGCATCAGCATGAGCTGGCTGCCGACCTCGACTTTGTCCAATACTGTGCTTCCTGAGACTTTTGCAGCCAATGCCTGAAGCCTTGCTGCCTTTTCCTTAAGCCCAAAACCTATCTCCTTCTGGAACTGCAGGGCTGACCTTCCTGAGATTGTGAGGGTATTGTCCTTTTCCTGGATCGCGATGCACCCAAATCTCAGGAGCAGGAGATGGACGTCTTCGACCATCTTTTTGCTTGCAGAGGTGATGGTGACTGCCCTTCTCGAGCTTTCAACGCACCCATCAGTGTCAAAATATCCCCTGAGAAATCTTGATGAGTATCTTTTTCCGCATCTCCAGAGAATCTCTGAAACCCTGATATTGTGCGCCTTCTTTTCCAGGGGATAGCCAAAAACGTGATGGAGCAGCCTGGCAAAAGTCATAGTTGTATGGATTTCGGGCGTCCTGTCCTTTGAACCCCCTCTTGCAGCCTTGATGCCCGATACTTCGCAAATCCTTTCGAGATCAGCTGCAAGCTGCTCTTTTCCGACGATAAACTTCTTTCCTGAGCCGTCCCCGAAGAAAAGGCCTGCGCAATAGAAGAGGTCCTCAAAATTCCGGGGGAGCTTCATGGGCAGGGAATTCTGGCCGCGCTGTTTTCCCGTCCGGTAATAGATGCTTGCTACCGCATCATAAGCCTTTGCTGCCTTCCAGCCAAATATCCTGGAGGCATGCAGAAAGTCCAATAGGCTGAGCCGGTTCTGCCAAAGCCCGTGATAAAATGATTTTGGCTTGATGCCTGTCGGGATATTGAGATTGCCAATGCCATATCCTGATATCCTGCTTTTGCATTCCTGCCATGCAGCTTTTTCAAGCCTGACGTAAAAATTTCCCTTTGCCAAACTTTCCAAAATATACTTTTTCAGATCGATCCTTGCCTGAATACTGGTTTTCCTTGCGCACACAATCCTGTCGCCGATGCTTATGTCTTTTGCCTCGACATCCTGGAATCCATCCTTCCAGACAGTATATCTGTGTTCGGGGGTTGTTGAGACAGAAAAACGATTCCTCAGCTGAATAGAAATTGTCTTTCCACCTTTCAGCCGCCATGCATACCCGATGGGCTTCTTCTCAAGCTGCCCTGACTCTTTATTCAGAGAGAATATCGTGAACTTTTTGCCGGGGGAATAGATGATATGGTCTTCATTGTCTTCTTTGACTGCGCCATCTTTTGCAATCTCCTCAAAAATATCCCTGGCAGTCCTTACCATCCCGTCTGCAAGAAGTATCCTTGTCGAGGGTGCGATACATTTGCCATGATGGATATGCGCAGACGTGCAGATATTCCTGATATTCTTCGGAGTCTTGACGACTTCCTTCATCCTGTCAACCATCTTTGGAGCCATGTTCGGAGAATCCTTTTTTGTTAACCTGCTGTTGCGTATACTCTTCTCTCTTTTTTGTTTTTTATGCCTATCCTCAGGAATATTTATTTCCAGAACAGCTTTTCGATCGTGACTTTTTTCAGTTGAGTTGGAAAGAGGGTGTTCACCAATTCATCCGGCCTGAACCACAGCTTAATCTCCCGCTCGGCTTCCTTGGGGCTTTCTGATGCGTGGACGACATTCTCAAAGACACCCCTTGTGGTGACCCTGCCGTATTTTCCGCGGATGGAGATCGGCTCAGCGAGCTCAGGGTTTGTCGCACCGACTATCTTCCTTATCTTTTCTGTCGCATTTTCGCCCTGATAGACCAATGCCAAAACACGCTTGGTGTGGAACTCTCCCATAATATAGCGGATGAGCTCATCGAAAAATTTCTCTTCGCGGAGATGCTGGTAATGCTCCTCTGCAAGCTCCCTGGTGACCTGGACGATTTTTGCGCCAACGATGACAAGCTGGGTCTCTGACAATTTTGATATGATATCCCCGGTGAGGGATTTGATGAGACCGTCAGGCTTGATTAGCACGAGGCACTGGCCGGCTTCTACTTTTCCGCTTTTTTGTACAGCTTTGTCCATCGTGTCTCGTATGGCTTTCGCTTCAGCTTGAGCATATTCTTCTCACATTTCATCGTGCAGAAATATAAGGCTTTGCCTTCTATAAGCACAAACATCTTCCCCGTCCCCGGCTTGAGGATGTCCCCGCAAAAGCTGCATTTTACCATCAGCCACCTGCCCTTCCGACCTTGCTCAATTCTCTTGCTTCAATCTCGGTCTCTCTGAGCATAAGGATGTCGCCGACCTGCACCGGCCCCTTGACATTTCTCTTGAGGACTTTGCTCTGGTCACGGCCTTCGAGGACTTTGCATCTCACCTGGATGGCTTCTCCCCTGGTGCCGGTCCTGCCCATCACTTCTTCGACACTTGCCTGGAAGGCTCTTGTGAATGAGGCAGTGCCTTTCTTCACCTCTTCTTCCTTTCCGCCCCGCTTTGGCTTCCTGCGCTCGTCTGCAACAGGGGCCTGCGGTTTCTGCTGGGGTTTTTCTGCCATACCGATCACTTGCCGATGCCGGCGATGACCTCCTTCAGAAGCTCTTTTGCCTCGCCTTCCCTGACAACAGCGACAGCAGATGCCGGCTTGTCAATCCCTGCGGCTGCGCCAAGCTCTTCCTTGGATGCTACCTGGATGTAAGGAATGTTCTTTTCCTGGCATAACAGCGGGAGATGCATGACAATCTCAGGAGGAGAGACATCTTTTGCCCCGACGACAAGCTTTGCCTCGCCCTTCTCGATGGCCTTCGTGACTTCATTTGTTCCTTTCCTCAATTTGCCTGTCGCCTTTGCTATTTCGATGACTTCAAAGACTCTATCTTCACTGCCTTTTTCATTCGCCATGGTGTTCACCTTTGATGCTCAAATCGCTTATCCTGCTTCTCACTTCTTTTCTACGATATTTCACTTCTTTTCTTTATTTCGCCGGAATATCTATCTTTTTCACCTGAACATTTATCTTTTCAAATGAAAATCCAATCCTTTTCTTTGAGAGGCCGTCTTCCAGAAACATATACCTCTGTCACCAACGCTTTATTTTTGGCATTGGATCATTCTGTCATTGGTGAGGTTAAGAAGAATGGGTTTATTTAAAAAACTTGTTGTTTTGGCCCTTTTGCACCTTGAACTTGTAATTTTAGATTCCTTTGAACCTTTAACATCTGGAGAGTTTCACCTATCTCTGCTGGAAAGAGGCAAGAGCAAGCATCAAATCTTCTTTCCTGAACTCGGGCCAGAGCCTTCCTGAGAAATAAATTTTTGCGCTTGGGGCGTCCCAGAGCAGGAGGTCTGAAATCACTTTTGGGCCGCTGATGATGAACAGGTCCGGCGGCGGGAAGCTAGATGAATAGATATTTTCCTTGATGAGCTCTTTTGTCACTGTCTCAACCTTCTGGGCTTTTGCCTGGAGCAGGAGGAGGTTGACCGCATCCACAATCTCGCTCCGGCCGTTGTAGTTAAGGCAGAAATTCAGGCAAAATCCTGTGTAGTCTTTTGTCTTCTCAAGGCACAGCTTGACTGCCTCAACCATGCGCTCCGGAAGGTCATACCATTTTCCTATGACGGTGATCTTGATGCGCTGCTCGTGGATGAATCCTGCATCTGACAGGAGCCTGAAGTATGCAGTGAGAGCGCCAATGACAACCTCAAAATCGAGATTGTCGCGCTTGTCGGACAGAAGATAAAAAGTTATGACGGGAATCTTAACGGCAAACGCAGCCTGGGCGATAGTATCTATAAGACTGCAGCTGTGCTGGTAGATGCCTTCAAGGCCGAGGCTGTTTTTTGCGGCAAATTCATGCTTTCCTTTTGTCACAACAGCAATATGCCTGGGCAGGCCTCCCTCCGAGTCTTTCACTGCCCCATTTCCGAAAAAAGATTTGGCTTCTTCAATCATTAAATATCAACCCCCCGGAATATTGAATTTGCTGTTGGAATATACGGTGGATATTTAATGGTTCCCACACACATATTTTCTACCACCGAAATCAGGGTTATGGGGCCTAATCATCACAATCGATGGGGTATTTTTGAACAAATCAAGAGTGGGGCTGTAAACCCAGAATGAAATCCATACTCTTATAAACTCCGCCCTACTCTCAGTGTAATGCAGCGAAACAAAACATTTATTAACAACATATTCTGGAGTTTTTGCAGGGGTGAGTTTCCAAAGGGGTCACGACTGCTTCTGTCGGCAAGATACTTCAGGAATACGGCTTTTCGGTCACTGCTGTCAAGATTGACCCTTACATGAACTATGATGCTGGCACATTAAGGCCGACTGAGCATGGCGAAGTCTGGGTTACCGACGATGGCGGGGAGATTGACCAGGACCTGGGGAATTATGAGAGGTTCTTCTGCACGGACATCCCTAAAAGGAACAACATCACCACGGGCCAGATATACAAGACTATCATCGACAACGAGCGGGCCGGGAAATACCTTGGCGAGACGGTCCAGTTCATCCCCCATGTGCCTGATGAGATCAAAAGGAGGATAAAGGCTGCTGCGGAAGGGTTTGATTTCTGCCTTGTCGAGGTCGGCGGGACTATCGGCGATTTTGAGAATATCGCTTATCTTTTTGCGCTGAAATCGCTGGAGCGTGAGATTGGCAAAGACAACATCACCTATATTTTGATTACCTATCTTCCCATCCCTTCCCACATTGAGGAGATGAAGACGAAGCCCACGCAGCAGGCCATCAGGCTGCTGAGCGAAAACGGCATCTGGCCGGACTTCATCATCTGCCGGGCAAAAAAGCCGCTGGATGACGTGAGGAAGAAAAAGATAGAGATGATGGCAAATATCCGGAGGGAAAATATCATCTCGGAGCCCGACATCGATACTATCTACAGGATTCCGCTTGATTTGGAAAAAGAGGGATTGGGAAAGAAGCTGCTTGAAGAGCTGAAGGTCAAGGCGAAAAAGGAGCCTGAATGGAAGAGCTGGAAAGTCCTGGTGGAGGCATTGGTTGACGGGAAGAAAGAAGTCAACATCGCTATCGTCGGGAAATATGTTGATATCGGGGATTACAGCCTTGCCGATTCGTATATGTCCATCAATCAGGCATTGGCCCATTCCGCTGCAAACCTCAGGGTGAGGCTTAAGATTACCTGGGTTGATTCCAAGAGGTTTGAGAAGCATCCCGAAGAGCTTAAGGAGCTTTCCCAGTTCAACGGCATCATCGTTCCGGGTGGATTCGGGAGTTCAGGGGTTGAAGGAAAGATAAAGGCAATCCAATACGCCCGTGAGCATGACATCCCTTATCTGGGATTGTGCTATGGCATGCAGCTTGCGACCATCGAGTATGCAAGAAACGTATGCGGGATGGGTGATGCGAATACGACTGAAATTGATCCCAAGACGGAGCATCCGGTCATCACCATCCTTGAAAGCCAGAAAAAAATTCTTGAGCAGAGCCAGCTCGGGGGGACGATGAGATTAGGGGCGTATGCAGCTGCGCTTCAGGAAGGCTCAGTCATCCAGAAGCTGTATAAGGAAAAGCGCATCGAGAGAGATGCTGACAGGGTGAAAGAGCTGAGGAAAGACAGGCAGCAGGCTTTCAGGCTTGGTGAATTCGGCCCGAAAGATATTATTGTTGTCGAAAGGCACCGGCACCGGTATGAGGTCAATCCTCTTTTTATCGAGAGGCTGGAGAAAGGGGGCTTTGTGTTTTCCGGCTTCCATCTGCGCTCAGACGGCACAAAGCTGATGGAATTTATGGAGCTGCCGAAGCACAAATACTTTGTCGGCACCCAATCGCATCCTGAGTTCAAATCAAATCTTGAAGATCCTGCGCCGCTGTTTTTGGGGCTGATACGGGCGGGGATGAAATGAAGGCGGCGGCGGAAGTGGATTAGCCCAAATCGCCGGTCAAATTCTTCCCATCACTTTGGGCGATGATCCATCAGGCAATCCTGACAAGCAGGCAAAAGTCAAGAAGTTGGAAAAAGAGATAGATATTTTAGTCTATAAACTGTATGAATTAACGCCCGAAGAGATTAAGATTGTTGAGGAGTTTGGAAAATGAAAAAAGATTTAGCAATCAGGAACAGCACTGCTGAATTCTTGATATTTACTGCGCAGGCAGGAGAAGAATCTATTGAAGTAAAGTATGCAGACGAAAATGTTTGGCTTACTCAACAAATGATTGCCAAATTATTTGATAAAGGAAGAAGCACAATAACCGAGCATCTAAATGAGATATTTAAAACAGGAGAACTTGATGAAAAATCAGCTTGTCGGGATTTCCGACATACTGCCTCTGATGGGAAAGAGTACGCTACAAAATTCTACAACCTTGATGCGATAATATCTGTTGGATATAGGGTAAATTCACAAAGAGCAACACAGTTTAGAATATGGGCAACTAAAGTCTTAAAGCAATTTGCAATAAAAGGATATGTTTTAGACAAAAAACGATTAGAAAACGGAAATTTCCTTAATCAGAATTATTTTGACGAGCTTTTAGCTGAAATCAGGGAAATACGATTAAGTGAAAGAAATTTCTACCAAAAAATAACCGATATTTATGCAACAAGCTTAGATTACGATAAAAACGCGGAAGCGACAAAAGAATTCTTCGCAAAAGTTCAAAACAAGCTTCATTATGCAATTCATAGGCACACAGCCCCTGAATTGATCATGAAAAGAGCAAATAGCAAAAGAGAGCATATGGGTTTAACATCATGGAAAAATTCTCCTGAAGGCAAAATAATAAAGACAGATGTGTCTATTGCTAAAAACTACTTAACAAAAGAAGAGCTGGAATCATTAGGGAGAATAGTAAGCGCATATCTTGATTTAGCAGAAGAAAGAGCAAAGAGAAGAATACCTATGACTATAGAAGATTGGTCAAAAAGGCTTGATTTGTTCTTAGAATTTGATGAGAGAGAAATATTAAAAAATGCTGGTAAAATAACAATGAGAATCGCAAAAGAATTTGCAGAAAGTGAATTTGAGAAATATAGAATAGTCCAAGATAGATTATTTGAATCTGATTTTGATAAATTAATGCTGAAATCAAGAAATTTATTGGATATGAGCAAAAATAAGGAAAATAAAGAAAGAGATTGGCCAGTTAGTCTATAAGCTGCATGATTTAACGCCAGAAGAGATTAAGATTGTTGAGGGGTTTAACTGAAAATGAATCCAGAAAACGCTTTAGTCGTCTTTGAAGGAAAGAATATTCGTAGAATCTGGCATAATGAAGAATGGTTTTTTTCGGTTATAGATGTTATTGGCGTATTAACGGATAGCGATAATTCTAGAAACTATTGGAATATGCTTAAAGCAAGAGAGGCTGATAATGGAATTGAACTGCACACAATTTGTGTACAATTGAAATTAACAGCAGAAGATGGCAAAATGAGGGAAACAGACTGTGCCAATACAGAAGCATTATTTCGCATCATTCAATCAATTCCCTCCAAGAAAGCCGAGCCATTCAAGCGCTGGCTGGCACAAGTTGGTTATGAACGCATTCAAGAGATTGAAAATCCCGAATTAGCGCAGGATAGAGCTAAAGAATACTATGAACTCAAAGGGTATCCTAAGGATTGGATTGATAAACGGTTAAGGGGAATCGCCATCAGGCAGGAATTAACGGAAGAATGGAAGAAAAGAGGGATTAAAGAAAAAAGTGAATACTCTATCCTCACCAATGAAATTTCTCAGGCTACTTTTGGAGTGCCTATTAAAGCGCATAAAGAGATAAAAAGACTTGATCCAAAATTCAAAAATCAGAATCTTCGGGACCATATGACTGACTTAGAGCTTATCTTTTCTATGTTAGGAGAACGGCTTACTACCGAAGCGACACGTAAAAAAGATGTTAGCGGTTTTACAGAAGGATTAGAAGCAGCCAACGAAGGAGGCACAGTTGCCGGAAGAGCCCGACAGGATGCAGAAAAAACATTCGGAATTAAAGTCGTTTCTCCTGAAAATCACCTGGATTTAACCAAGAAAAAAAAAATAGGAAAAGAGACAAATGATAAAAAAACCAAATAGCCAAATCCACTCCATCAATTTAGATGATGATTACTTAGACAATCCTGACAAGCAGGCAAAATTAAAGAAACTCTGAAAAGAAGCCTGAAAATGAAACTCTAAAAGGAATCTTGATAAAGAAACTGGAAAAATAAACTGTAAAAAGAAGCCCGAAAAAGAATCTGGAAGAAGGAGCTTGAAAAAGAGATCGGCCAGCCAGCCTAAGAGTTGGATGAATTGACGCTTGATGAAGTTAAGAGCGTTGAGGAGTTAAGGGGCGAGAGCAAATCCAATGCCCTTAGGCAAAATCCGAAATCCGGCATGTCAGGCATATCCGGCATTCCTTCCTTCCCCCGTAAACTTAAATCAGTAACCTTTATTAACCGCCCTTTTTTCTTCTCATCGGCAGATTGTATTATTAATGGGATGGATAAGATTAGGGGGTTTGGAGGATATATTACGAAGGGGGAAGAATAGTGGAAGAGCATCAGAAAAATCAAACTCAAGAAGATGGCCAAATGGGCGAAGGGAACGAAACCTCTAACATCCAGGAAGAAGGGAGCGAACTTGAGGGCAATCAGCAGGCAGCGACTGAACTTCAGGGCGAAGGGAATGACGAGCCTGCGTTAATCGGCAGAAGTGCGGCTGAAAATCAGGAAACACCGGAGCATGAAAAGCATCCTGCAGAAAAAAAGGAGACTATACAGGAATCTGCTGCCCATAAAAAATCAAAGGCTGTTGAAACCCTCACTGAATCTTTCTCTCCAACAAAAACCCTGAAGGCCCGGCTGCTGGATTTCTACGACAAGCAATACAAAAAACTGCTGGCAATCCCCATCATCATCACGCTGATCGCATTGGGGCTTATCGGCTACCAGTATGCGGCTACAGGAGAATTTCTCTACAAGGATGTTTCTTTAAAGGGTGGAGTCACCCTGACACTGTTTCCCAAGCAGCCCATCGATCTCAGGGCGCTGGAAACCGCGCTGCGGCAGGCATTTCCGCAGAATGATGCCGGGGCAAATACCTTGCGCAGCGGGGATATGCGGTCTGCTGTCGTGATTGTTGCAGACATTGACGGGACTAACAAAGAAATAATGGACAGCTTCCTGTCTGCCCTTGAAAAATTTTTAGGCTATCCTTTAGCCGGAGAGGACTACAGCGTCGAGATTGTGGGTTCAGCGCTGGGCACAGCATTCTTCAGGCAGCTAATTGTCTCTTTGGGGATCGCGTTCCTGCTGATGAGCCTTGTGGTATTTGCATATTTTAGGGCATTCATCCCGGGCATCACCGTCATCCTCGCGGCATTTTCAGACATCATCGTCACGCTTGCAATCGTCAACCTTATGGGAATGAAGCTCACGACTGCGGGGATCGCAGCGTTCCTTATGCTCACCGGCTACAGCGTCGATACGGACATGCTCCTCAACACCAGGGTCCTCAAGATGAAAGGGGGAACTATCTTTGACCGCACATGGGGAGCTGTAAAGACTGGGATGATGATGACGCTGACAACCATGACAGCTGTCTTTGTCGGGCTTATTTTTGCCGAGTCTGTGGCAATGAAGCAGATTTTCATGATAATCTTTATCGGAATGATTGTTGATTCGGTCTTTACCTGGATACAGAATGTCGGGATCATCAGGTCCTATGCTGAAGGGAAGGAAAGGAAGGCGCATCACTATGCATCCTAAAGCAAAAAAAATATTCACCAACTTCAGGGTCATCATCTTCCTTATAGCGATAGTGCTCTCCCTCATCGCTATCCGCCCGAACCCTGTCAGGGAAGGCGTTGCTATCAGGAGCGTCATCGCAAATTCATCAGCGAATCTTGCAGGCATCCAGAGCCCAAAGCCGAATCTTCCGCCGATGTCCCGGGAGGTCATCACTGCAATCAACAGCCGGGAGGTTATTGATATCGACAGTTTTGATGCAGCAATCTCAAAACTCAGGCTGAATTCGACCGTGCAGGTCGCAACAAACAAACAAACGTATTATCTAAAGCCCAAGGAGAAAATACGGACAACGGTCCTGAATGAGACTGAATGGCGCACTATTGAGGGTGTGAGGGAAATCAATGAGACGAGGAACGGCACGCTTGTTTCCGTCAATAAGACATTCTCTTCAAGGGTTGAAGTTCCCAAGACTCTTGAGATAAGTGAAGGCATCGAGGACCTCGGGCTGAGAGTCTATCAGGCGCCGAAAAGCAACCTTAGGAAAGGGCTTGACCTCGAAGGGGGGACAAGGGTATTGCTTCAGCCGGAAAAGAAAATCTCAAAAAATGAGCTTGAGAACATCATTGCGGTGATGAGCGAGAGGCTGAATGTCTACGGTCTCAGCGACCTGATCATCAGAGAGGCATCGGACCTTGAGGGGAACCAGTATGTTGTTGCTGAGATCGCAGGAGCCACCCAGGAGGAAGTCAAAGAGCTCATCGCCAAGCAGGGAAAGTTTGAAGCAAAGGTAGGAAACTCAACTGTTTTTCGCGGCGGGGATGATATCACCTTTGTCTGCAGGACGCCTGACTGCGCAGGCTTAGACCCCAATGTTGGCTGCCAGGCTTCGGGAAAGGAATGGTTCTGCAGGTTCAGGTTCTCCATCATCCTGTCGCCGGAAGCTGCGAGGATGCAGGCTTCAGTGACGGACAAGCTCTCGGTTGTGTCTGAAGGGAGAAGCCAATATCTCAACGAAAGCATCGCGCTTTTTCTCGATGACAAAGAAGTTGACCTTCTCAGGATCGGGGCAGAGCTCAAGGGGTCTGCCGAAACAAACATCCAGATCACAGGATCAGGAGCAGGCATTTCCCAGCAGGAAGCTGCGATCAATTCCCTGCAGAGCATGAAGCGGCTGCAGACCATTCTCATCACAGGGTCATTGCCCTACAAGCTCAATATTGTCAAGATAGACACCATCTCACCGCTGCTGGGGAAGGAGTTCCTGAACAATGCGATGTTCTCAGGGCTTTTGGCGCTTGCTGCAGTTTCTCTGCTTATCCTCCTCAGATACCGGAAGCTTCAGGTTGCCATCCCTATTGTGATTACCTCTCTGTCTGAGCTTGTCATCCTTCTGGGCGTCGCGTCGCTGATAGGCTGGAACCTTGACCTAGCAGCGATAGCAGGAATCATCATCGCGATAGGGACCGGAGTCGACCACCAGATTGTTATTTCTGACGAAACTTTGAGGGGAGAGGTGAAGAGAATCTTCAACTGGAAAGAGCGCGTCCAGGGCGCATTTTTTATTATCATGGGGGCTTACCTGACTACAACTGCGGCGATGGCGCCTTTGCTTTTTGCAGGAGCAGGGCTGCTCAAGGGTTTTGCGCTGACAACCATCATCGGTGTCACCATCGGAGTCTTTATCACCAGGCCGGCTTTTGCAAAGATTATCGAAGTGCTGCTGAAGGATTGATTGCCTTAAGACCGCGAAATGCAGGAGAAGATGGAAAAGAAAACTCTGGCAGTTGCGCTGATGTTTACGACGACATTGCTGACTTCTGCTGCGCAGATGCTCTATAAAATAGGGGTGAAAGAGCTAAGCTTTGATGCCTATTCTTTGATAACAAATTTTCCCATCCTCTTTGGGCTTCTGCTGTATGGCATCGGGGCAGTGCTGATGGTCAGCGCATTCAAGCTCGGGGAAGTCACTGTTTTGTATCCCATCATCGCAGCGAGCTATGTCTGGGTCAGCATCCTATCTATGGCTTTTTTGGGAGAAGAGCTTTCGCTCCTGCGCTGGGCGGGAATCGCTACTATTATCCTCGGGATTATCCTTATCGGGCTCGGGTCGGATCACGGCAGCCAGCCTGTTGAAAAGATGGGTGTGCTCTGATGGCGGCTGAGCTCTGGGCTGTCGGGATGGTGCTTCTTGGCTGCCTCATCGGGTCTTTCGGCCCAATCTTTCTGAAGAAAGGATCAGCGTCGGCAGGCCTGAGCTTGTCTGGGATATTCAGGAATTTCCACCTGCTTTTCGGCGTGTTCCTCTATGGCGCCGGGACAGCGTTCTTCATCCCTGCGCTGAAAGGCGGTGAGCTTTCGGTGCTGTATCCTCTGGTGTCAACGACTTATATATGGGTCTCCCTGTGGTCGGTGATAATCCTGAAAGAGAAGATGAATGCGATGAAGTGGGCAGGGATTGCCGTGATAATCCTCGGGGTTTCTCTGATAGGGATTGGGGGGTGATTGGCTTCGCAGGTTGATTGGCTTCGGAAATGGGTTTGATTCGGAAGATGGCCTTGAGAATTCTTTTTTCACGTAATGATTTTACAAATAATCCTTTTCCACATAGTCTTTATACAGATAATTCCCCTATCACCAATCCTCCAACAAATTCAATAATTCTTTTCCCCATAGCCCTTTACAAATAGTCTTTCTAAAACTAATCCTTCTGCAAAGCATTTTTCTACAGATAATCCCTCAGCCTGTGCCTCCTGTCAAGGTCATACAGCCAGATAAGCAGGATCACCGCTTCCAGGCCTTCGACGATAGCGGGCCAGCCGATCCTTCCAAGGAGGTTAATGCCGAACCTTGCCTCTGAGAATGGGTAGAACAGCGGGATGTAGCCGGTCAGGATGCCGTCCAGGAGAAGGTGCATGGAAAAGCCGAATGCCATCACCGCAAAAAAGAGCCAGAGCCTCTTCTTTCTTGCAAAGGAAAACGCAAGGGCTGCAAGGAGGATTGCTGCAAAGGGGAAGAGCAACGAATGAGTTATCGTCCGGTGAAACCATACAGCTTCATAGCCGAGGATATTCTTTGCAAGCCAGTAAACGGGGATGTCGGCATCGGGGAGCAATCCAAAAATCCCTCCGAGGAAAAGGTAATGCAGGGGAATGAACTTGCGCTTTTTTATGGCGTAATCCCTAATCAGGTCAAGCGCAATGATTGTCAGTATGACGTGGACGACTGCCTGCGGCATAAGCTCTCACCCTCCCTCATGATGTTTCACCAAATATCTCCCATACTCTGATTGAGAAAAATAAGGGAGCACCTCTTACGATAGCACCTTACCATTATTTTTGTTATTGCCCTCTACTTCGTTTCGGCAACAACAGAAAATCTGAGGATTTTCTTAGTTCCGCTCGCCCTGCTCGGAAACTTCCTAGTTGCGTTCGCTTCGCTCTGCAACAACCTTTATTTCGCACCAACCTCATCTATCGGCCAAGCTTCTTCAGGAGGCTTTTTCCTTTTTTCTCGGCGATCTTTGCTGCCCTTCCGACGATCTGCTTCCCTCTTGCTTCAGCTGCCTTGGAGGCTTTGGCAATATGCCCTACCATCATGCGCTGGACATTTTTGCGCTGTTTGTCAGCGTGCTTTGACAGAGCTCTCACAAGCTTCATACCTTCTTTCTGGGAGATTGCGCCCTGCTTTGCGACTATCTTCACAATCTTTTCTGCCTTCTCTGCAGCGATGCTTGCAGCGCCTATTGCCGCATACAGCGCCCGTTTTACGCTCTTATCCATTGTTGTTCACCTCGTCAACGCCTTATTCTTTCAGGAATCAATGCTTCTTTTTCCTTCATAAATCACTTTATTTTTTTATCCATATACCTTTTCACTATTTACATTTCTTCAATCCATCTTTTATCTACGCATCTTTTCCCTGTTTGTCTTTTTCCTGTTTCTCTTTCTTCAATCCCTATTTTCTCTACACATCTTTCACCTATCTATCTTTTTCCTATCTATCGTTTCCCAATCAATTCCCTTCCCTAAAAATGGATCCGACAAGGAAAAGAGCAATCAAGACAGCGAAGCCAAATGAGATCAACGACACCAGCGGGAATCCCCCAAACATCGGGGAGCCGACATCTTTCAGCAGCGCTCCGGTCACCAGCAGCGCTGCGATCAGCACGCCGTACGTCATCCTGTTGCTGCTCTTGTCAATCTCCAGGCCAAGGCGCTTGACGTCGCTGTCCTCAACGTCAATCTTGATAGTTCCTTTCTGGATCTTGCCGAGCGCAGCGTTGACCCTTTCGGGAAGCTCGCTGAGAAACCTTCCGTATTTTGAAAATTCGGCGATGATGCGCTTGGGCATGGCTTCTCCCAGGAGTTCTTTGTTAATAAGCTTTTCGACATACGGCCTGCTGACCTTGACAAGCTCGAAGCCGGGATCAAACTCCAGCGCAACTCCTTCAACCGTGAGCATGGCTTTCCCAAACAGCACAAAACCGATGGGCATCTTGATATGGTGCTTGACCGCTGTATCAAGGACTTCTTCAAGCACATAGCTAAGTTTGACATCTTTCAGCGAGGCGTGCTGCAGCGGGCCGATAATCTTTTTGATCTCCCTCTTGAATTCATCCATGCCGGCGGCTCCATCGTCGATAAGCCCCAGGGAGGCAAACGCCTCAACAACTGCGTCAGTATCCTCCTCCACGATGCCGTAGAACATCTCTATGCTTGAATGCTTCAGCTTCTCATCAAATGTTCCGACGATGCCGAAATCTATCAGGCCAACTTTATTTCCCTTCATCACCAGGATGTTTCCGGGGTGGGGGTCGGCATGGAACAGGCCGTCTTCAAAAACATTCTTCAGGGTGATGGCGATGCCGTTTTCAACTACTTTTTGGATGTTGTATCCTTTTCTTTTTAACCCCTTCACATCATGCAGGGGAATTCCCTCCAGAAATTCGGTGGTTAGGATCTTATCGGTGACGTAGGCATCATAGACTTTGGGGATCTTGAGCATAGCCATGCCCTTTGCATTCTCGAGGAAAAGCTTCGCATAATGGGCTTCGTTCCTGAAATCAAGCTCCGCATCCGTCCACCGCTTGAATTCTTCGACGATAAGGACTGGATGGTAGAGCCTGAGCTTCGGGAAATGCCTTTCAAGGTATCTTGCGATAGAGAACATAATCTCGATGTCGGTGTCCATCATCTTTAGGATGCCGGGCCTTTGAATCTTCACCGCCACGATCTCTCCTGTGGGCAGCGCTGCCTTGTGCACCTGGCTTATGGATGCGGAAGCGATCTCTTTTTTTTCAAACTTCCTGAACAGGGCGCTGAGGGGCTTTCCCAATTCCTGCTCAACAATCTTTTTTGCTTCCTCAAAAGGAAATGGGCCGACAGCGTCCTGGAGCTTTTCCAGCTCTTTTGCGTAGGCTATCGGGATCAGATCGGGCCTCAGGCTCAGTATCTGCCCGAATTTGATGAACGTCGGCCCGAGCTTTTCAAGGACTCTCCGCAGGCGGGCCTCAGGCGGTATACTCAGGATCTTTTCCTTCTTCCTGAACGGATGGAACCGCTCATGGGCTGCGCTGAATAAGTATCCGAATCCTTCCCTGGCAAGCACAAAGAGAATAAGGTTAAATCTCCTGATATCCCTTACCTCTTTTTTGAGATCGAGCATTCTTGGTTTCCTGCATAACGATTCGGTTATTACCTATTTAGGGATTTTATGTTCTCAGGAATTGTATGTTCTCAGGTATTTTCTGCATATACTGCCAACTGATTTCATGCGCTTATATCTATCTATGACCTGATTCTTGTCCATAATCTTATTTTTATAGCCAACGACACAAATATTTAGACAAAAAGTTGTCGTTGGCTTATTACGAACGGACAACAATTGTATAATTATTTTTGTCCGTAAGCATACCTATTCTTCTTACCTATAATAGTTCCTGCTCAGCATACCGCCTGTAATCCTCGTTTATTTCAACAGGGATCCTGATGATGCACGGCACTTCATAGGAATGGTGCTTCTTTATCTCAAGCTCGGCATCTTTATGCTTCTTTGCAAAGGTCTTTGCGATAAGGACGGCTTCTTTGGAGCCCTCAATATCGCCTTTCCAGAGATACATCGAGGTGATGGGGAAGGTATTTATGCAGACAGCAAGCTTCTTTTCAAGAAGGGCTTTACCGATGGCTGCTGCCTCTTTCTCATCGCTGCAGGGAACGTAAAGGGCTATCATGCTTTGGCTATTGGCTTCAAGGGTATATTAAGATTTCGGAAACCGCCTAAAGAAATTGCCTGATTTGGGGAAAAGGATTCAATCATTTTAGACTGGAGGATTCTGGGTTCTTTTTCAAGAAAAGGCTTTAAACATTAAAAATGTGTTTTCGAACTTGGTAAACTTTATTAGGCTCATTTACAATTGTAGGTGAAATGGAAGACTATTACAAGAAGAGGGCTTCGGAATATGAGGAAATATACTGCCGGGATGATCCGGTAAGAATGAAAGAATTAAAGAAAATTGGGCAGGAGATCAAACGGCTTTTTAAAAATAAGGAAGTTTTAGAGGTTGCCGCTGGAACGGGCTATTGGTCAAGGATTGCCTCCCTCAGCGCAGCTAAAATTGTTGTGACCGATGCTGTTGAAGAAACTTTGGGATTGGCCAAAGCAAAACACTATTCATGTCCCGTTGAGTTTAGAAAGGAGGATGCCTATAATCTTTCTTTCGCGGACAACAGTTTTTCCGGCGGCTTGGCAAATTTCTGGTTTTCTCATATTCCGCGTGAGAAAATTTATCAATTTCTTAAAGGGTTTCATAGAGTGTTAATGGAAAAAGCAATAGTCTTTATTGGAGACAACAATTTCGATAAAAATGTTGGCGGAAGGCTGATCAGGCCAAAAGGGAGTGAAAACACCTATAAAATAAGAAGCCTTAGGGATGGAAAAGGGTATAAGATACTTAAGAATTACTTTTCAAAAAAAGAATTATTTGGTATTTTTAAAATCTCATTTTCCACCAGTGTGTTTCACTGGTGGTCTGCCGCAAGAATACTATCTTGTGGAAAATGAGAACAAAAAATCCGACCCGAGCCTGGTGGTCTGCCGCAAGAATACTATCTTGTGGAAAATGAGAACAAAAAATCCGACCCGAGCGACCGAAGGGAGCGAGCATACCGCCGGTCTATTGACCGGCGGTGGTCGGATTTTTTTGATATTTTTCTGAGAATTTCACCGAAAATAGGATTTTTTATGGTGAAAAATTCTGGTTTGTCAATTATGTATTGAGCAAACCCGATGAATCACTTGAATAATAGGGCCCTTAATAGGAATTGACCCTCCTATTCCCTCACCGGAAAACAGCAGTCATATCCCCGCGTATCAAAAGTATAGAACAGCGACATCTCCTTATTTTGGGGCTTATCAAGGCTTGCTCCTTTTTGCATTCTTGCTATCTCTTCCAATGCCGGGCTTTGTAAATTCATTTGTTTCACCTCTTTTTGAAATTCTTATGGGACCGTTTTGTTGCTAAAATGCATCATCAATGTGATTGATGGATGACGGAATCACCAACCTTACCGATGAGGCTCCCCCATCGGGAAAAATCCACTCTTGGGAATGTTCTTCGGAATTGTTTCCTGGTTCAGGTATTTCTGATGCTGGTGAAGGCCTCCCCTGATAATTGGCGGCATCAGGATCTTTGCCGATAGGGAGAATCTCTCCGCTGTTTGGACCCGTTCCCCTATAAGGAATCTCTTCATGATATGCCCTTACATTTACTGGTGTGCTTACGGGCGGATGTGAGTCTCCTTCAGAAACGGGGATTAGGTAACAGTCTGGAGTTAGATACAACAAACGGTTTTTTTGTTGGGAGTCAGCAGGAATGCCCCTAATACCTTTATCGGTCCTTTTAGCTACAGGTGTGCCAGATTGCGGGAACATCCCCTCAATGCCATCAACGGAGCTTCCCGGAATGATGTATACCTTTCCTCCCCTTCCCGCTGAAAAATCTTTTGGTATCATGGTTCCCTCCAATTGACTGATTGATTGACTGATTGACTGAATGGTAATAAGATTATTGAGATGCTCCTGTTAATAAAACAATCGTTAATCTTGTGGCTTAGAATTACCATTATTTAATCTATAATGGCCAGAAACGGCCAAATAATCAAGAAAACAGCCGTGAGAGATGATACATACAGAGGCCGTCGAATGTCGCACCGGCTCCTGTGGTGTCTCCCAAAGGATTGGTATTTTTTGGCGAGGCTGCAAATATTATTCCCTTTTCTCTGAGATGCCCCTTTTCCCATTTACCCCTATCTCCTCTACCTCGTCTCCTCTACCTCGTCTCCTTTACCTCGTCTCCTTTACCTCGTCTCCTCTACCTCGTCTCATGCTGCATCATTTCTCTTGCCTTAACGGGATTATTTTATCGCTCCAAGAATTTCATCAGCCATGCCCGAAGAGCAGGCATGCGGCGAAAAGTAGCATATTGACGGAATTCTCTCAAACTTTAGCCTGCCATCAACGACCCGTTCAATTAGGTCTTTTCCGGAAATCTCTTCCCCTCCTCTTGCCAATGCCTTAGCCCCATAGCTCCTGGCAAATGCATAAGGTATCATCACATCATGAGGGTTACCATTTCCATAGAGCACTGCAGCAGCCCCATCCAATGCAACATCAATAATCCTGGTATGGGCGGATCTCATCTCTCCAATCCTGCAGCCTAGATTGGCGATAGCTTTTTTTTGCTCATCAGACAATATCCTTTTCTCATATATCACCTTGGGGGATATCCTTTTGCCATATACTTCATTAGGGGATATCCTTTTGTCAAATACGCCCTTAGGAGATATCCTGAAGCCTCTTTCAGCTCCGGAGCCGGCCTTAAAAAGTTGATCTCTGAAACAATCTTCCGTGAAAGAGTGTTAATCTCAGAATCTCCCCCGAAAATGCACCATGCCTCCTTTCTCTTAGCCATCTCCTGCAGTTCACAGATTCTTCCAATCAACTCGGCAATATCTTTTTTGGCCGGGCCGCCACCCACCTCATAGATCTCAGCCCCTGCTGGAGAAGCGGCATAAATCATCTTCCTTGCAGGTATACCAACAACAGAATAAGGAAAAAGATTGTTAAGTTGCGAAATTGCAAACCCCAAAGCGAATTCAGGATTTTGCCGGACATAAGATTTCGTCCCATCCAAAGGATCCTGATGGACAGAGCAGACCTTTCCATCATTGCCCCTGAAAATCTCAAGAAGCGGTGTTTCCTCTTCGGCATTTACCCTTGCGAATGGATTTGCGCCGAGCAGCCTTGCAAGGAAAGCCTCCTGCAGAAGATCATCCATGACGGTCTTATAAGTCCCGCCGGCATCATGCTCTCCCTCGTGAATGCTGTCCCCCTTTTTTCCGAAGTTGTGGATGTGTGGCTGCATCTCAAGAAGAATCTGCCCTGCGAGGGAAGCATGGCTCTTCATCAGATTGAAGGTTGCCTCAATAAGTTTTTCTTCTGGCGTCATTTTTCACGATGCAATATCCTTCTTATCCTGTCCAGGCCTTCTTTTCCGAAACAGGATGGCACCTCTGCGCCTGATGCAAAAACAAAGTTATACTGATTGAGTGTTGCAGGCGGCTGGACAGCCATCATAAGCCCGCCATCATCTGTCGGAGTGAGCTTCATCGTCCCCTCCCCCTCCACTTTAGCCTCCTTTCCGGAAACCAACGATTCTATTCCCGACAAGAATGCTTCCGGCTCGAATGATGCGTGGGCATGGTCAAACTCAGCGGCATCGAAAAAAGCCCCGTAGTCAAAATGGATCTTTCCATCTTCTTCATATATCCTGATTCCGCTGCTTCCCGAGCCCCGTGCACCGTCGTATATTGTTGTTGGCATGCTCCTCACCCTCCTGGATTCTTTAGAATTATCCCAAACAATGAAATTGCGCTTGGCCTGAAATAAGAGCTGACATTTTCATATCCGCCGTTGGGGCCATGATGCCATGCCCAAAGGGCAATTGAGCCGCCCTCATCAACAACTATCCCGTCGGTCATGCCCCTGCGGACTGCTTCATCCCCAACTTCTTTCAATGTTCCATACTTATGGAGAATCATCAGAGAGGTTCCATCAACCCCTACGACATCAAAGTAATATTTTGCAGCGCCAATCAGGCCTTTTGCGTGGGTAAGGCAGTTTTCCTTGAAATTGAGCGGATACCCTTCAAAGAGCTTCTCGAGCAAAGGCTTCTCCCTTGGCCTATCAGAAATGCCGCTTTCTGCCGGCGTTACCGGTTTCTGCCTGCTGACAGGAATGATATGGGCCGGATCCCCGCAATACTGCTCCAGAATATCCATCGGATCCATCGCAATGCCATGAGTCACGAGCTCTTTGCCTGAAACTGCCCACAGGATAGAATCGCTCAGCTTTGTTTCCAAATCACTGGAATAAACATCCTGTTTTTCATCAAACTTAAGATTTTGTATTGTTGGATTTCCCTCTGTCGGGATGGTTAAGCAGCGATAGGACCTCCCCGTTGAAAAATCATTCCCGAGAGCAGTCGCCCTCATGGTGCCATAGATATCATCTTCCAACAGCCTGAACCACCTGTCTTTCTGTCTTTTCTTTAATGAGACATATCCCTTTCCGCCGAGGAATGTCCCTTCAAGGAAAAATTCAAGCCCTGGATCCTTCTCCCAAAAAACATGCCATGAATTCTGGCCCAAATCTCTCATCCCATTTACGATTGCGGGGACAAGGACAAGGCCGTTTTCGTCAATGATCCCCATCTTCTCCATATGCTTTTCATAAGTCCAATGAAATGCCCGCATCTCATGCTTCCCGGTAAGAAGCTCGTCAATGAAAACCCTTGCGCCATTGGCATCAAAAAGGGTTCCATCGGAATAATAGAGCTGCCTGTAGAGCCCTGAGCTGAGATTCACCATCGGCTTATTGGCAATCGAAACTTCCATCTTCTGGACATATTCAAAGGGGACTCTAAGGAAATACGTGAACTCCTTATCGCCTTTTTTTCTTGTCTTCTCAACTTCAATATCGTGGTAGTCCGACAGGTCGGGAAGTTTTTTCTTTGGCATTTTTATCTACCCCCCGTTATTATTTTTATTTGGACTGCCCTAATCTTTTCGGGAAATGCCTGGGAGAAATTTATCCGGATCGTTCCTATCGGCGCATGCATGGTTCTTGGGGATATCATCATACCACCTGCCCCAGGGAAATCTTTTTGCCTGTGGTTTTTGCATACTGGATATCTAACAATTCAGGATTTTTCGTATAGTCATCAATATGTTTTGGCTCTGCAAAAAGGATATCTCCTTTTTTTAGAAAGTCATCTACAGTTTTTGCATCAACAGATCCCTTTTGGATTCTTGATGAAGCTATTGCTGCAGAAAGCTGAATAACTAATGAGGGGTTATCCCCGCTGCGGTGATGCTCCCCTGCGGTGACCCCTGCTGCATAGGCATCACCCGCGCCATTCACATCTTTAATTTTTTCTGGCCTGTATACTCCGGCTCTGTAGATCATACCATCAGTATCAAAGCATAAGCTTCCTTGAGAGCCGAGTGTTAGGTATATTCTTGCGGCTCTTCCCTCCGGCTGATCTTCCCTGACTAAACGCAGCGCTTTGAGAACATTCTCATTCATGATTTTATCGCCCGCCTGCGCTCTGGACCTAATCTTAAACTCCATGCCAAAGTAGCCCTTCATGTGGGCTTCCAAATCATCATCACTAAAGACCTGGATAAACCCTTCCCGAATGGCAAGCGCCTTCAATGCAGGAGGTGTAGAAGAAGTCATTGCGGCAATTCCAGTTTCTCTCTTGCCATATGCGTTGACTAAATATCTGCCAAGGGGGTAATCTTTCAATGAATCAATGACAACGACTCCTTTTTTGCCCGGTAACCTTTCTTCGATGCTTTCTTTATTTTGATAGTCCAAAAAACTTCCTCTTGCGGGGTGACCCTTGATTATAATCCGGTTAGAAGTAACTGCATTTCCATATCTATCGATGACTCTTGTTATAACAATATTTGCCTGAGGGTTCTGTATTGACGGGATAAGAATCGGCTCTATATTGAGTATTTTGAGATGTTTTGCATACTCAGGATCGGACGGCTTTTCTTGGGTTCCTTTGTGGGCGGAGCCAATATACAGGATTGGCTGCTCTGGAAATGCCCCACGAAGCGATTCTGCAAGGTTATTTGCGCCTCCTCCGGGCCGTGCGGTAAATGATGGGCGGATAATTATTGGTTTCTTTCCTTCTTGAACAAGCTTTCCTAGAAGTGTCTCATCTCCGGTTGTTGATTCAACCTTATCGCCGCCACCTGCATTTTTAGCCGGGTGAAGATATGTATGATGCCCATGGTGATCAAGATAAAAAAATAAGTTCTCCGAAAATATTACGTTGCCGCTATTATCTATGCTTATGATCTTTTCAAGCTCTTCGGCCTTTAGTTTAGGGGACAAATGGAAACTGCCATCAGACCCAACTTCCAGAACTTCAAAATTTTGTCCTTGCAGGTTTAATTCCCAGTAATAGTCCCATGCATGGTTTCCAACAAGGGTGACTGCGGATTCTTGAGTTTTTCCAATAATCTCTTCCAGGCCATCTCTTATTTTATCAAACATTTTTCCCTCCAACCTTTAGAGCTCACGCTATGTGGTTTTCATTTAACCGATCTGCTTAATCGCTAATCAGCAATTGAAAAATTTCAACAGGCTCAACTGCCGTTGACAATTTTCATCCATCCATTTTAATCTAAACTTTCGATAAATTCACTGCGGTGATTATATTTTGGCAATTTTTCTTGAAATTCAAATTTTCTGTGAAATTCGAATCTTTTATGAAAATCGTCTTTTCATCAGTTTCCATCTAACCTCATTCAATCAGTTTCCATCTAACCTCATCTCATCCGGTAGCAGCTACAGCTGGAACAGCTATAACCTCTTTTCCGGCAGCAATTCCAATCTCTTGTATCTGCCTGGGATCTTGAAACTGATTGGTATCTTGAAACTGATTGCTATTTTGTACCTGCTTGCTTTGCCCTAACTTGGCAAAATCGTATATCGCATGGACTCCCTTAAGAGCGGCAATCGAATTTCGGATGGATGTCCTTGGCAGGTTTAGCCCAAGGCTGACTCCGCCGCTTTTTGCTGAGCTAATGCAGCCGTAAAATTCTGTCAGGATATTTGCATATTCCAGAGAATGGTAATGGCCTTTTCCCTCCAGCCATCTCTTTGGGACATTAACTCCCTGGAGTGTGACTTCACCTGCCTTAAAGTCAAGAGAAACATAGACATGCTCTCCCTTATCGTCAGTAAATCTGAATGAAAGATATTTCTCCTCAGCCTTTACCCCAACGCCCTTCACGCTATCTTCGGGGCTATACCTGTCAATAAACTTGCCAACGCTGAAATCAATTGATGCCCCATCGCTGATCCAGCTTTCCTTACACCAGATTGGTTTCAGCCTTCCTTTAAAGGAAACATATGTGTCCACATCATAGGGCGCCAGCTGCTTCATCGCAAGGCTGCCAGCACTCCCGTCAACTTCGCCTAATTCTCCGCCGATAGCCGCAACAATTCCAAGAATATGTATTCCGGTGTCCGCTAACGCTCCAGTCTGATTTTCACGTGAAAGGGCTTTTCTTGTCCTCCCTTTTTCAGGATTGTCAATCTCATTTATCGCCCCGAAAACAGAAGTTATCCTTCCATATTTTTCTGCCAGCTCAGGAAGATGCTCAAAAAAAGTAAGAGTTGCTAATTTTTGCGAATAATGCTCAGCATCCATCACAATCAGGCACCTTCTTTCAGCCTCTTTGGCTGTATCTTCAAGCGACCTGACAGCATGCATAGTTGGAGCTCCAACATTATCAAATACCGGCCCCAACGGTTTTTCGCATAAGACATGCTTTCCATGGGCGACAGCATCAGCGATGTAGAGGTGATGTGTCGGGTTATTGGTGAAGATAGCAACTGCATCGACAGAGCCATAGGCAGATTCAGGAAGCTCATTCCAGTTCCTGTTCATCGGGACATAGGCAACTTTGCCTTTTTCAAGCATTTCGTCGAGGGTCATCAGGTTTTTTGTTTCCTGCCTTACATTTTTTGCACGCCATTCAAGAGGCGTAGCGACTGTTGCTCCGAATTCCCCTGCTTTCTCTCCGACCTCTTTCCAGATTCTCTGCCGAGCTTCCGCAGCATTTTGCTCGCCGCCTGATATCCATGCGATCTCATATTTTTCTTTGATTTCCGGAATATGAAAAAGAGCCTCAAAAAGCTGGAACTGCGCCCATTCTGAAGTGTAGCCTAATATCCCCAATCTAACCTTTCCGTTATGCTGAATTTTTCCGCTCATAGAATGCACCCATCAAACATCATTTTGTTTATTCACAAATTCACCTTAATCCTGCCGCTTTGCAATCTCCCCAAGATCGATCTTCACAAACTCATCTTCCCGTTTCACCATGTTAGCCCTCACAAGAGGTATCAATTCACTGAGGCTCATCCCAGGTCGGTAGCCGGGAATTTCCTCCCAGACCTTTGCCATCTTTTTTTCTTCAGCAGTCTTATACCTCCCATGGACGTCATAGTATCTGATGATATCTCCCTCAACAGCTATGCCCCTTGCAATTTCAGCTAAGATGGCAGGCGTTGTTCCGATATTTCTTACTCCATGGACCATCGTCCTTGGAATATTGGCCGTGTCTCCGACGTCAAGAATTGACTCTTCGAGGTTTGCGATTATTTCCGTCGGAGCCCCATCGGGGAGACCACGGTAAACTGCCGCTTTCCCATACAACAGCTTCCATTCTTCATCTCTCGCCTGGTGCGATTGGACTGAAAGCTCGTTTTTGACAACAAGAATTTTGCTTGTCCTTGTCTCGCTTCGCTCCAAAGTAAAATAATATCCCCATGGCCTTGAGACATCAGCATCAACAACTATCGAACTGAAGAGCTGAAGTGCTTCCATCCCATCCACAAGATTTTGCAGGTCCATTTTTCCATCCTCCTCCCTTTTCAGTCATCCCTCATTCCAGCTCTCTCTCATTCCAGCTCTCTCTCATTCCAGCTCTCTCTCATTCCAGCTCTCTCTCATTCCTGCCATCCCTTATTCCGGTATATTTTCCCCAAATTCTTATCCCCCATTATTTCTGTATATTTCTCCCAAGAATCTGTCTACTGCCTCAAGCCCTTCCAGCGTCGAATCAACAACTGCATTCGCATAGGGCTGCAGCCCCCTGCTCTTATCAGAAGAAAAAGTCACATTCCTCTGCATCTTCCTGAAAAAGCATAGGTCGTTAGGGCCATCGCCAAAACCGACGCCTAGAATTCTTCTGGAATTCGGGATTCCCCCATCATAAGGGCCGGTGTAATCTTCCGCCTGCTCAAAATTTATCCCAAGTGTTTTGGCAATCAATTCGACAGAAGTGCCTTTGTCGAGCGGAAGCCCAGTTGACGGAGTCGGAAGAATATCAATTGCATCTTTGAATACATGGACGGTTACCTGGGCATTTTCGCCATACTGCTGCCTCGCTGCGTTTCGCGCAAAGCCGCCCAAATCCTGGGGGGTTAGCCTCTCAGAGGGAAATGGGGTGAAAACCATCCATCTTCCGTTTTCATCTTTGACATTATCCTGCTCAGTAAACTCTCCCGGAAATTCGCTCCTGATTGTTGCAGCTATCCCATTTACCTGGTTTATTGCCTCGTCGGCATTTGGATTTATATCTCCATAGAGAAGAATCTGCTCTTTGCCGCCCTGGTAAAACCTGTTTCCGGCACCGTTGGTATAGACGGCGATTGTCCTCCATCTGATCTCATCCGGCATAAGCTCATACCACCGGGCAGCATTTTCCAATGCCTTAACCTGCTGCTCGACATTGGCCAACGGCTTTCCCGTTGCCATCGCAACATAGAGGCTTTGATATTTCTCAAGGAGATCGCACAGCCTTTCTGCTACCGGCATTTCGATAACCTTGCCTGGTGGGTTCAGGGTATCATCAAGGTCAGAACATAAAAGAGTTTTAATATCCTTAGGATGCCCTTGTCCCGACTGCCTGTTTATTTCGTCCTGCATAGAGCTCACGCTACTTTGGTTGTTCGTTTTTTACTTGGAATCTCTACCTGATAAGCAAAGTCTTATCTGGCATTAAGCCCATAATTTTTAATCTGAGTATGTTTCATCAGGGAAATCTTCTTGTGTAGCCTGATTTTATTCAGGGAAATTTATCAGGGAAATCTCCTAGTGTCCCCTGCTTCCAAAGGTGGCGGCCAATGATGCTTCAATCCGTCGTAATTTACCTGAAATGAGAGTATCCTTCCATGGGAGTTTCCTGATGATCTGAAATGCTCTTTCAACGCTGATTCAAGAGCTGCCCTGTTTTCTGGAGTAGCATAAAACAAAATGCTTCCTCCGGCGCCAGCGCCAAGGATTTTTGCTGCTGAAGCCCCATTCGAAAGCCCGGCCTGGATTGCCCTCCCATAATCTCCGTCTTTTCCTGTCCCAATCTCCTCTCCAAGCCTGACCCTGTTTTCTGTCTCGGCCCTGCTCAGCTCGATTATCTTTCCAATGTCCTCCGTGCGGAAAGCCCACTCCATCAGCAGGGTAATTTCTCTTATCTTTCTCAATGCATCCCCTGCAGCCCCTCCACGGAGATAGTTTTCTCTCATAAGCTCATTTGCATTGCCGGAGTAGTGGGATTTCCCGGTGTAGCACAAAACCATATGCTCCAACAGGGCTTTTCTGAATTCAGAGCATTCAGATGGAACTTTTTTATTCCATTCAGGCCTGTTTCCGATGTTCATGCGGCCATCAATCTCAGGGCCAAGGGGATACCGCTCAGTTGTATCGCCGATAAACTTGAAAAGATTGATTCCACCATACGCTGCTGCGCTTTGATCCTGCTTCCCGCACAAAACGCCCAAATCATTCCTTTCTGCCTTAAAGCAAAGGTCAACAGTCTCCTGCCTGCTTCTTGCTGATCCTGTAAGCATATTGAGAAGCCCCCCAAATGCAACTGCAATGGACCCCGAGCTGCCCAATCCGGAGCCTGGCGGCGCTCCGGTATTGGTCTCAATCTCATAATTTCCAGAAAGGCCGAATCTTTTTGTGACTGTCCTGAGCAGATCAAGCCTTCCATTCAAAGAATAGCTTTCAGGAGCCTTCAGCCAAACTTCCTCAGCAAGGTCCTTTGACACAATATGTATCCCGGCTTCTGTCGGTATTCCATCTTCTGTTGTCTGGTATCCTCTCGCTGAAGAGAGGAGAGGCCTGCCATCGGCGGAAAGCAGGGTTATCGCCATATTCAATGTAGCTCCGCCTTCTTTTTCTTTCTCAACGAAGAAATTAATGTCAGTCGTGCCGCCTGCCAGGTCTATCCTCATCGGGGCCGTAGCAAGGAAGTGTTCATGGCTCATTTCGTTTGGGCCTTTTCCCTGGCCAATTTGGTCTGTTTTTTTGTGCGGCATGCTACATCGCCTCCAGATGCTCAGGCTTAGTCAAAAATTCCTCTTTTTTCAGCTCTTCAATGATGGAAAATACTTTCACGCTGTTTGCACGGTAAAATCCTTCAAGGTGGTCGACCATATGCTGGAGCTCTGCAGGATTCTTGAAGACACATTCAGCCAGGAAGTCATGGCCCATGTTTGTCCTGAACAGCGAATTGACATTCGGCTTTTCTTCAAGGAACTTCTGGACAACTTCCCTCTGCTCTCTCGGGACGCTCACTGCCACATGCGCCATCGTCAGATACCCCAGCTTTGGGAAATCAAGCAGCGTCGTGTGCTTTTTGACATACTTCCTCTCGTGCACCCTGACTTTGTCGTAAATTGTGGTTACCGGTATTTTTGTCTGCGCTGCGATAGCCGTTATCTTTTTCCTCGCATTATTCCTCAGATGCGAGATGATGGTTGCGTCCTTTTCCGACAGCATCGTGTTGAAATCCCCCTTTTCTGTATGTGCGCCCGTAATTTATGATGGCATGAATGAAATATATAAATGTTGCTATATTGCAATATAGGTATGCAATATTGCAATAAACTACGCATTAGTCCGTAAAAAATACGAAATATTTATATACAATTGCATACTATACGCACAATATGGCATCAGATTACGTCGGCATCAACATTCCAAGAAGCCTTGCAAAAGTCCTTGATGATATTGTCAAGAAGGAAGGAATCTACGGGACAAGGGCGGCATTGGCTAAGCATATCATCCAGGACTGGATTGAAGATTACAGAAAGCAGAAGTCTCTGGAAAAAGCGGAGTAATAGCAAAAAAGGCAGCAATCTAATCCTTTTAGTTTTGCCCTATTTTAATTGGCTCTCAGCAAACCTGCATAATGCCTGATTTCTTGTAAAATAAGCTACTGCGACAAGATCGAAAATGTCAAACTTCCTTCGCTCAGGGTCTTCCCATCTGTCGTCGCTAGGGTTGACTCTCCATTTTCCGTCATGGGTTTGGATGTACCTTGCATCAAACCTAAGCGGGGAATTCTTTAGAAGCTCATCTGGTTTTGCGTTGTCCTTTGATTGTGGATCAAATTTATCAGGAGAATACATAATACCCTCAGAATTCCCCCTTGGAACAAAACCCGGGATTTTACCTTCATACATCATTCTCGCAAGGCGAAGTGCCAATAGTTTTCCCACTTCCCGCACTTGCTTATCGTCAGTCTTCACATAGGAAGGGTCTCTGATGCCAAAATCAAATGCTAGATAATCCGGAACTGGCTCAAAGTTCTCGACCAATTGGCCGATGTCCAAAGCTCCTTGAGCTGAAGCTCCATGAACTGGAGATCCTATTTTCGGATTGAGTGTCGTTGTTTCTGGCATTTTTTCCACCTCAGGGTTGCGTAATAATCACGATAAATGGCATAGTATCATCGGATGATTTATATCTTTCCCGTAGGGAAAATAGGCATCAATAGTGATGGATATATTCAGTATTGGGCATAATTAAAAGGCAGGAGTGCCGTCTAAAATTTATTAGGCGTAAGAATTACGGATAATCCCCTAAAAATTCCAAATGTTTTTAACTATTGATTGAGTCCTGAAATTCGTGGGTGAGTGAACTATGGCAAACCTCGGGGTTCTGATAGTTGACGGGGATGAGGCTTCTCAAAATGCGATTCTAACCGGGATAGTCCAGGAGGCAGAAAAAATGGCTGCTTCCCTGGGAATTGATAAAGTAATCGGCTTCAATGGCGGCCTCGAAGGGCTCACTGGAGATTATAAAACGGAGGCAGTGCCTTTTACTGTAAATCTTTTTGACGCTCCAATCGATGAAGCTCATTTTGGGTGTGTACTGACTTCTTCAAGGGCCCGTATGGGTATATCCAGCCAATCACCCAGCGGGAGCAAAGGGGTAGAGGCTGAAAACCTAAAGAATAGAATTGACTATTTTGATGTTCGGTACCTCATTGTTATTTCAGGAATACGGGGAATTCTGGATTTTAGGAATGCACTCCCCTATCTTCCCAAGAGAATCAAAAATATTGTATTTGTGGAGAAATCCATGAACAACGATGTCGGGATTTATGAAGAAGCAAAAACTATCCAAAAGGAGATTTATAATCCCGGATGGGGATCTGCCGTTACCAGCATAGCAGAGTTAACCAACCGGATAAGGATCGGATCAAGGAATTCCGGCAAAATCAATGTCCTTCGGCTTCTCGGGGGAATTACGGGGTGGGGGCCGTCGGGGGCAAAGGCTGGCGGGGCCGATGATGTTCTTATCCCAGAAATGTTTCTGCAAACTCCTGAAAAATCAAATGCTTCCCTCCTAGGTGAAATCTCGGAAGAGCTTACTGATCGAGTAAAGGGTTCTCAAAGTTCTTTTGGAGTATATGTTGCGGGAGTTTCCGAGGCTGTCCCCCGAAACGATGATGAGCTGCAAGCCCTCGCTAAGGCGATAAGCGGGATGAGGGGCCTGGGGGATTTCCACAGTTATGAGTCTTATATGACCAAAGCAAAAGATGGGCAGAGCGGGGAAAGGCATTATGGGGAAAGGATCGCAGAGGGTTTATCTCAAACACCCCACAGGAAAAACTCAATAACTTATGGGAGTATTGACCACCTTGCGCGGTGGGGAGCGCCAACACGATTAGATGTACATCTTTCCAAACTTTATGGGCGGAAGGCTGTAAGGCTGCTTTCTTCACGAGTCTCAGCGCAAATGCCTTTTATTTACCTTCAGTCCATCCAAAGCGCAGAAGACCCATTAACTATAAGTATTGACGGTATCGGGCAAATCCATGTAAACGCCTGCAGGCTGCAGCCTGTTCCCCAGGGGTTTTTTGACCGTAACGATAAAAGAAAGCTTGCCTTAACTGACGAATATTTAGCATTGCTTAATGTCTTTTATGAAGACAGGGCGGGTGCCCACAGGGAGATGCGAAGGGATGGACAAAACTCCTAACGCGCATGAGTTTATTGAAACCGTCAGCGCAGCCTATGCCTTATTCAAGGGAAAAAAATATAACGATGCAAGGAACCTTATCAACCCTTTGGTTGAGTTTATCTTCAATCCTTCTTCTGAGCCCCCGATTGGAAAAAATTCTCCAGGTATGCCTGCCATTTATCGACGCCTGGCAGATATTTTTTCCCAGGAAGGGGAATTTGGGATACCACAGATACTGAGCAACTTATTGCTTTCACTAGATATCTACGCTTCATTAAATGAAATTGGGGCTTATGGGCGGCAAACTCCTGCCAGCGGAACTCTCCAAAATGCTTTGTGCGCATTTCCCGGGCACCTCTCGGTAAAGAAGGCCGTCTTTTCCGGAAAAATGTTTTACGTTCCATACCTCCGAAGCCAGTGTTTTGGCCGTTACCTTAATCCTGATATCTCCAGTTATAACAGCGAAAACCTTGATGGCAGATTAAGCCCTGATAAACAAACTTTAACCGATATCCTTTCTTTATGGGTCCCTGATGCAGCAACACCGAAAACAATAGAATTCCTCGTCGAAATCGGAGGATGCTTGGATCCTGATATGGTCATTGCTGAACAGCGGATTCTCCGGGCACTCAATACGCCTCTGATAATCGTTGCAGGCAGACAGGCAGAGGGACATCAGATGAAAGCTTACAGGTTCATGTTAGGCGGATTATTCCAGGAAAGGAAGGCACATCTCCAGCACCTTATGGGGGGCTTGAAATCTTATGAAGGAGATAGGCCTGCCAAGCCTCAGGCACCCCCGAAGTTTTTGGGCTCTCTCTTTTATCAATGGCAACAAAAAATCCTGTCCTTTGCGCAGCTTCTCCCTCCGTTTATCACCGAACTCTCTAAGGAAGAGGCAGCTTATCTTGAACGCATCCCTGATATTGCTTTCAATAAGCCTCCTGAAGAAATCATAGAATGTTTGGGGCACGTATTTTTATCCATCAAGGATTTTGCCAATTTTTGGCAAACGTTTCCTTTTGCCGAAAAAACCCAAGAATCTCTTTATTCCCACTTTGCGAGGGTTCAAACCCCCCTTTACGGCAGCTCAGGAGACTTTTTTAATCGGCTTAAGAGAATCATAACTGAGGGAACCTCATTTAGAACAGAGCCTTCTTTGCAAAGCTTGAGAGAGAAGGGGCGCAAATTATGGTGCGAGTGTCTTAACGATGCTGTCGCATGCGCGATGAAGGATATCGGGGGCGACCATAGGATAATTGCCCCTCTTGGTGAAGGTGCATTCATGAGCGTGTATATCGCTTTGGAAAAATCCCTGATTCCAGAAATTGTGCCTGAGGATTTTTGTGCTTTGAAGATAAGGAAGGGAGGGGGGGAAGGAGGAATGCTTCTGGACAGAGCACAACGTTCAGAAGAACTCAGCGACAGGCTTTCAAAGAGATTAAGTCCTCATAGTAATATTGCTCCCCTTTCTTTCCATAATCTCGATAGCCCAACTCCTTACTTTGTTGAGCCTCTTTTTGATGAGGACCTCGAAAGCAAGGTAAAGTCGAGCCCCCACGGCCATTTAAGCGTTAAGGAGGCTGTTAGGGCAATTACTCAAATTGCAGAGGGCCTGGGAGAAGTTCACCGGAGAGGAATCATCCACAATGATATCAAAGCAAACAATATCGGTGTATTAAAGGGGAACTATCTCCTATCTGATTTTGGATTAGCGATGATCGAAAACCGGGATGATGGGTTCGTTGGGGCAGTTGGGAACATCAGGGGGTCAGCGCCTGAGCTTTATGGGGCAAATAAAGTCCGGCCTAACAGAAGGACAGATCTCTATTCTGTGGGAATGCTGCTCTTCTATATAGCGGTTGGCGAGTATCCTTTCCATCCCTCTGAAATCCTAAAGGTGCGGGGGCTAACACCTCCAACGAAACTAATTGAACTGGACAAATGCAATATCAGAACAATGCCTGGGGAAGGGAGGACTCAAAGTGAGGAACTGCTAGCCCCCTTAAAACAAGACATGAGGTTCTTTGAGCAGACTCTTAACTTATTTTCACAAATAACGTCGGATACCAAACTTACCGAAATTCTCGGAAAGCTCATCCACCCTGACCCTGGCCATCGATACTTAAACATCGAAGAACTGAAAGGGGAGTTGAAAAAATTGGCAGCTGTCCCAGAGTATTAACTGGTTATTCTTGTCATCACTGTAACTGCAGGCTTAAACTCAATCCGGTAAAATTTCTGATTATGATAGCGGGGATCAACTGAAGCTTTGATGCAAGCGATATATCCAGGAATGATGGTGTTTTATGGCAGGAATTGACTTTTTTCATGATATCGTTTCTCTGCATCGCAAGAGCGATAATTTCTTTAGGGTTAAAACTGTAGTACATCTTTTGAAAACTGTCAAACAGCTCTTTGCATGAATTGAGGATTGCCAAGACGCAAGCTGACGGCTTTTTTTGGGACTCCATAGTCTCAATGGCTAATTCCTCCAGCAGGTCAACAATAAGCTCGATTGACTCCAGCAGTGTGTACGCGAGATGCCTTCTCATCGCCCCAAGCTGGTTTCTGAGGTTAATTACTCTATAACAATAACTGATAAATTTTGTCAATGTGTCGTGGTCCTCAGCAATCAGCGAGAGGGACGTCGTATCTTTTTCTTTAAGCCCATCCAATAAGTGGTCAAACATCAGGGAAGTCATATAAAACGCCCTTCTCAAGAAAGAATCATAGTCCTCAGGCTTTTCGTCTATCATAAACTGAAGGATCACGGAGTTGTTCTTTCTCTCGATGACCTCGACACCTATCAGCCTCCGCACTTCGAGCTGAACCACATTAAAAACCGGAATCGGCTTTTGCTGGCGGTAATAATATGTTGTTTGGTTAGAGAATCTTATCGCTCTGACGTTAAAGCCGCTTCTGTAAAGGTAGCGGAGAAGATATACAATAGATGTCCTGTCAAAATCAGTGACTTCAATGTCAATTTCTTTTTTACCGTCGTTGCCCCCATTCATCACTATAAGCTTGTTCCCGTTCTCATCGAGATCCAGCTCATCCCCAGCCTTGATGCTATGCTGCTCAACCCATTTCGCCGGTAAGGTGATAGTGAGCGTATTGTGCCCCTGCTTGATGACTTTTCGCTTCATGACATCCCCTTTATGGAATATCCTTTATGGAATCTCCTTTATGGCATTTCATTTATGACATCCCCTTCTATTCCAGCTATCGCCAGTAATGCTGCGCAAATTTTTGGTGCTGTCAACTCTTTGCCAAAAGAAAGAAAACAGCCAGGCAAGGCAATAATCCGTATTTTGAACGTTGGAATATATAAATATTTCTATCCCTATTGTAAATTTTACGGATATATTGCAATAGTGGAATATATATTCATTAGGGGATAGCCTTAAATATGCAGCGCAGCGGTAAAAGGGCAGCTAAGAGCTGTGGGATAAAAATGGAAAAAACCGTAAAAATTTCACTTCCTGCAGCTGCGATTGACAGGATCCGGGAGATTGTCGGGGGCGATGAAATTTTTGAAGACCAGCATGACTTTCTGGTGCATGCGGTGATGGATCTGCTGGAGGAATACCGTTAAAGGAAGGAGAGGGATCCCACATGAGAATCGAGTATAAACATCAGCATCATCAGTCCGGAGAAAGTGTTCCGGCTGCCGTTGAAGCAATGCTGGGCGATTTGAAAGGAGCTTACAGTGATTACGTCGTATCGTGCAGTTCCCGGCGCATGGGTGAGCGGAAGATGGAGGTTTCAGTAGGATTGATAAAAGGCATAACTATCCAGGGAGAGGTTACTTGGGATGAAAGCAATCTTGAGCTTACCGCACAAAACGTAAAGCCGCTGCCATGGTCTGTTGCGCTTTTTTCTGGGACGATAGAGGAGAAAATAAACTCCCACATCAGGTGTTTTCTCTCCAGGACTATGCAATAGGATTTTATGAATCAGCGTTCATTAACAAACTTGAACAGCCTGGACCCTCTCCGGGAGTGCAATGTCATGATCCTTAAATTACTCGTAACTCGTATTTATAACTCAAATACTTTTACAAAGCCCAATTAAACAGCTGTTGGGATCATGGATTTAGTGAAAGCCGATATCATGCGGGCGGAGGTTTTCCCGAAGAATCTCCTCTGAGCCGTAAGCTACCCGGAAATTTCCCCCATGAGGGTAAGTTTCAAAAACATAATCGACAAGCCCGGCGGGATACCTTCCATCTGCTGAAGGAAAAAACACCGGAGGGAATCCATCGTCGTCAATGACCCAGTAGCCGGGGTTAAGTCCATCACTTTCTTGTCCAGCATTTCCATCGTTACCCACCGCCGATGGGCTCCTTTTGGCACCTATGATGAGCGAATCGGCGAGGGTCCCCCCATTATTGTCCCTTTTCCTTTCAGAACCCCCAATAACTTTTGAAACTATCCCTTCCACCCTTGGGAAGCCTCCGGCCATATCTGATATATCCGCCGGCAAGGGTGACATCTTCCTTACGCCCTCAAAATTTTGTTCAGCCATGGTATGCTCTTTGGTTTTGAGATTAATATGCTCTTCGGCTTGTTTGTGGCTGAAATTCTCCAAAACATTTATATATTTGGCCTGAATGTAGCAGAAAAGCAAGTATTGCGGAAAACAAAACCATTATCGGGCAAATCACGCGTTTGTTTATTTTTTTTTGCCGGAGCTTAATCCCTACGCCGATGCTTTATACGTACACCAGGGTATGCCGTCAGCGCAAGCCTGCGCCTTTCACCATCGGGGGAACTATGAGGGGAATCGACCATCAGGAAAATCTGATCCTTAGGGAACTGATAAAAAATCCAAGGATTTCTGACAACCAGATAGGAAAGAATACTCGAGTCCCTATCCGCACCGTCAACCGAAAGCGGAAAAAGATGGAAGAAGAGGGAATTATCCAGTATCTTGCAAAAGTCAATTACGGAGAGAGCGGCATCGGGACGTATGGCGCGCAGATCAGCTACATCCTCAAGTTCAAGATCGGCATCCAGCTCAACACAGTGATCGAGGAGATCAGGACTGAACCAAAAGTAAAAAGCGTCTTCACGAAATATATCCTTGACTCGTTTTTGATAGAATACAGCGGACACATCGGCCTGTTTATCATCATAGAAGGGAAGAACCACAAGGAAATAACTGAACTTTTTAATTCCGTCCTGCTGCCGTCGCTGGAGAGGAACCACGGCAAAGGCTGCGTCGTCGGCATCGAGGCAATTCCCATCATCCAGGAGCTGAGGTATTTCCATAATTATCTGCCTTTCCTGAATATGGCCGGGGGGATTATAAAAAAAGACTGGCCGAATGAAAATATTTTTGTAAGCTGATACTCTCTGCAACAACAGCCCGGCCGTCAGCAGCTTTGACATCACTGCCCTCTTTGCTAATTTCTCTTTAATCTTCCTTTTAATCTTCCTTTTAACTTCTCGATTAATTTTTCTGTAAATTCCCCTATTAACAATCGTTAATTTTATATAGTTTACATGCATTACCCCCCTTATGGCAATAGCGGCAACGTTGCCTGGCGGGATAAATTCCCTGAAAGATGAGGCTTCTTCACAATACTCTCCAAGGCAGAACAAGCCGCTCGACAGCGCAGCCGGACTCCTTCTGATGTTTTCCGGCGTCTATCGTGATGCTAGCACTTTCAGGGAGTATGCGAAGAGACGGGCAGCTCGGCTGGGGTATGAAGAGAAGGAAATCAAAGAGCCTTCTGCGTATATTTCTGACGAAAGAGCGATGCTGGCCAGGGCAGCAAAGATTTTGGCTTCTGAACACTTCCAATCCTCGGATAAATCAATCGGTTTTCTTGAAGAAACATTGAAAAAAGTTGATGCCGTCGAAAAAAGCTATGCAGCAAAAGCCGGAAAAGAAAATTATCTTTATGATAATGCGGATCTGAAACCACAAAATTTTGCTTATGTAAAATCTTTGATGAAGCGGAAGATTGAATCGCTGCAAAAAGTTAGGGAACAGCATACTCCTGCTGATAATTCTCGAGCCTATGCTTCAGGCTCATCTTCGGGCTCTCCTCAATTCTTACCTTCAGGCTCTCCTCAATTCTTACCTTCAGGCTCTCCTCAAGCCTCCCCTCAAAGCTCCCCTTCACACGGCTATAGAACAATTCCCTCAACGGGCAGCCTGGAAAGTTTTATTGATGATCTGCGGGACGGGCAGAGGAGGAAAGAGCTGGCATTAGGGATGAAAACCTTTGGCACTGACGGCGCTTCCGGCGATAATGGGCTGTCTTATCTTTTACGATCAAAGATACTCAGAGACTATATCGCGCAAATAGAAAGAAATTCCGGAAACGCAATGGGCTCTCCCTTTGTTGATGAATTGAGAACACTTGAGGCATTGTTGCGGCTCAAGACAGAGAGCATAGGAAATTTTAAGTCGAGAAGGATTGATTTTCCACAATTCCTGCAGGCTTATCTTGGAAGATATGCCCCCGATGAGCATGGGCGCATCACCCTGAGTATTCAAGGCCAAGAGGAATTACTGACTCTTGGATCATTGCACCGCTTGGGATATGGCGATGTTGCGGGAGCGATCCAGGAATCGACTTACCGAAAAAATACTTTGGCAGAATCGCCTGATAGAGCATCCCGAAAAAGCAGTTGGGCTGGCGGCGCCCTTAACTGGGTGATGTCTTCAGCGCCTCAGGCAAATTTCCGGCCTGCTTCTGCAAGGGTCTCCGGAAACGGAAGCGTCCAGATTAGCACGTCTCCAAATTCTGCCCTGAACAGGCTATGGTCATGGCTCACTCATTAGTTTTTTTGAGAGCATCTTTCCCATTCTGCGTTTGGCGGCGGCTACGGAATTTATTTGAAAAACCTCTTCTCTTTTTTCTGCATGCTCCCTTCAGAATGCCCGGCAATTCCAAAAATAGTAACATTTATAAACAAATCTCAAATTCCTAACAGGAGCATTTATCGTCATTAAACACGGCTTAAGGTGAAACAACAATGGCAAAAAATAAAGTGCACATCAATCTGGTATTCGTAGGCCATGTAGACCATGGAAAATCAACTACTGTAGGCAGGCTGCTGTATGATTCCGGCAATGTCGATGAGCAGGCTATGAAGAAGCTCAAAGACAGGGCGAAGGAAGTCGGCAAAGTTGGGTTTGAATTTGCTTTTGTCATGGACAACCTGAAGGAAGAGCAGGAAAGGGGAGTTACCATCGACCTTGCCCACAAGAAATTTGAGACTCCAAAATATTTCTTTACTATCATCGATGCCCCCGGGCACAGGGATTTCATCAAGAACATGATTACCGGCGCTTCACAGGCTGATGCCGGAGTGCTTGTTGTCTCTGCAAACCAGGGAGACGGCATCCAGGCGCAGACAAGGGAGCATGTGTTCCTTTGCAAGACCATGGGTGTCCAGCAGCTTATCGTTGCCATCAACAAGATGGACATGGCCAAATATGACGAGAAGAAATTCAACGACCTCAAGGTTCAGCTTTCTGCGCTGCTGAAATCTGTCGGATATAATCCGGACAAGATACCTTTTATCCCTATCGCTTCATATCCCGGCGAGAATGTCGCAAAGAGCCTTGGGAATATGCCCTGGTATAAAGGGGGGACTTTGCTTGCAACGATGGATACTTTAGTTCCTCCGGAAAAGCCAACACAGCTTCCTTTGAGGCTGCCTATTCAGGATGTCTACAATATCACCGGTATCGGTGTCGTTCCTGTCGGAAGGGTTGAGACGGGCGTTATGAAAGTCAGCGACAAAATCATTGTTGTTCCTGCAAGGGAAGGCAAAGGCATCACCGGTGAAGTGAAATCCATCGAGATGCACCATTGCCCAGATTGTCGTGCTGAACCATCCTTCAGTCATTACTATCGGCTATACGCCGGTGTTCCATATTCACACTGCACAGGTAGCATGCCAGTTTATCGAACTTGTCAAGAAACTGAATCCTGCAACTGGCGAAACATTGCAGGAGAAGCCGGACTTTATCAAGAACGGCGATGCTGCTATTGTCAAGGTCAAGCCAGTTCAGCCATTGGTCATTGAAAAGCAGAAGGATATACCGCAGATGGCAAGGTTCGCTGTCCGGGATTCCGGCGCAACTGTCGCTGCCGGCATGTGTATCGATCTGGTCAAAAAGTAATTCCGTTGTTGTGTTCCCCTTCCGGGGTCATGATGACCAGAGGCTCATTGTGAGGCACACTTCGTTGATGAAAGGAGACTATGCAAAAGGCAAGAATCAAGCTCGCAAGCACGGACATCAACAAAATCAACGAAGTATGTAATTTCATTAAAGATATTTCTGAAAAGACCGGCGTTGATATGCGCGGGCCTGTCCCTCTGCCCACCAAGAAGCTTAAGGTCACCACAAGGAAAGGTCCAGATGGCGGCGGGACTTCAATGTATGACCGTTTTGAGCTGAGGATCCATAAGCGGTTCATTGACCTCGGGCTGGATGAACGGGCATTGAGGCTGGTGATGAGAGTCCCTATTCCTGAAGGGCTTAATATAGAGATTGAGATGAAAGAGTGATTATTTTTAATTTATTCTGCTGATTCCTGGGATTGGGATGAACAGGTGATGGCTTTTTTCTATTTGGGGGGAAGGTGTATTAAGAGCCTATCTCGGTAGGCTGGGGACCCAACCCCGCATCATCGTGCCCCTCTAGACAGGAAGCTCCTAATGGGATAGCACCTAAGCCGCTTTCTTCATTTCAACCAGCCCATCTATAATAGCATCCAACAGTGCAAGGCTCTGCTGGGGAGTAGGACTTTTATTATTCTCTTTGTCAATTGAAATAGCATAGCCTTTTATCTCGTCAAGAAAAGCAGTTATTCTGGCATCACTAAACCTAGCTTCTTTCTCAAAATCCCATCCTTCAAATAACCCATCATCAAACCAAACGTCGAGCGAATAACTATTACCCGAACCGTCAATTCCCTCCATCTGCACACATTCATCGAAAGGAAAGGCTGAATAATACTTATCTATATTTCCAAAAGTTTCTTCTTCAGGCTTTTTTTGTGTTTTCCTTGCCTGCGAATAGGAGGCCCGCAGGCCTCCAAAGCCGTTAAGCGAACTTTTAATTTCAAATTTTTCTCCCGCTTCAACTAAACCGTCCTTTTCCATATAATCTGTTTCCAAAAAACCCTTTCCTGCCAGCCTGTTTGCAAATTCGTGATACAGATTTAAGGTAGGGACATCAACCCCGGTTTCCTGCCCTTTGGGGAAGACCTTCTCCGGTTCACCCATCATAGAGTCCAATGCATACTGAATCCCCCCTCTTATTTCCTCAATGGTGAGAGGATTAGATATCTTATCCCTTATAGAAACAATCCTTAGCTCGTCTGCCTTATTGATACAATCGGTGGGAAGATTTGATGAGACAAATTCAGGATGATAAACTCCGTCAACGAATCTGAAATAAAAATTAATTTCATTGCCACCCTCAATACCTCCTATCTCCACCTCTTCAATCAGCGGCACGGACTGAAAAACATCATCCACGCTTGTAAAAGCGCCATTTGGTGGAGCATCTATATCCCTTGCCTGGGTTACTCGTAGATAACCTTCACCAACGCTTATCCTTAATGCTATTTGCTCAAGGATTTTAACGCTGTCAAGACTTACAGCTTCTTGCCCATCTTGGCTGGGCAGACATTCTGCCCGGCAGGAAAATCTGCCTTTCAGATAAGGATCGGAGACGCCCCGACCCCTTAGCAAATTGGCAATAAATGTGTACATTGAGCCTTCATCGGTTGCTTTCATAATTGAAGAAAAACCGCATTATATTTATAAACATTTCCATTTTAGTAACTAAAAAGTAGTTAAATACAAGCATATTATTGGGGAGTCAAAAAAGGCAATATTTATAAGCCTCAACAATAAATTTATAGCATCATGAACCTCTGGAACTACTTTGTCGACGGTATCAAGATAGCTATTTTTGACAGGAAGGCTATCAGGCGCATCTCCAATGACGCCCAGGCGACAACTCCTGCAATCATCCTCTTTTCTGCCGGCATCATCCTTCAGATCATCGGTGAAATCATCAAGAGCACTTCTGAGACGAGGCCGCTTTTGGCATTTACCCTTCCGACGTTTCCGGTCCTTGCGCTGCTGTTCATCCTATCGTTCCACTGGATGGCAAAACTTTTCGGATCATCGCCAGGGTTTCTCAATTTTTTCAGGCCTCTGGGGATAACACTTCTTTTCGATATCATCGCGCTGGCCATCCCTTTCTTTCCCATGCCATTTTCTATAGCGCTCACGATCCTTTTCGGGATTTGGGCGCTTACTGCCCTTATTTTCATCATCAAAGAAGCATATCAGGTTTCCCTCGGAAAGTCAATCGGAATCCTGCTGACGGCTTTGCTCTCATTCATGGTAATTGTGGTTATCCTTTTTATCATCATTTTTGGGATTATATTCATCTCAGGGGTAGGGAAGTTTCCGGCTTTCACAAAATAGGCTGGCTTCGCCAAGAACAACGACCTGATGCGGCGGTTTGAAGAAAATCTGATATCTCTTCTATGAATCTGAGTTTTGCCTGGAAAATCAGCAATAAAGGCGCGCATGCCCCCCATACTCTTTATTTTCCTAATGATATCTTTATCGCAGCGCTTCAATCATCCGCCTGAACATGCCCTGTCTGGGCTCTTCACCGGAGGCTTCCTCTCTATTTTCTGTTTTTTCATTCATGTGCTCAATCATGAAGTTCGCATCCAGGATCTTTTCGTTGGCTCTTTCCATGTCAAGCTTCAGCAGGCGCTTGTTGGTCACCAGCAGCAGCTTGGCGCAGTCTCTGCTGAGGAAGGCATTGTCAAACTTGCTGTTCTGCTCCATTCTCGGAAAGACCCTTCTGAGGAAGGGATCTCTGCTTCCTGATGCTTCCGGATTGATAGTGGCAAGCCTGAAAACGATGCCAAGGTTGCGGTAGTTGCCTGAGAAAAAATCAACCATCCCGCCGGTAAAGTCAAATTCCGACGCAAGGAACTGCATATCGCTCCCGGAAATCATCCTGTTCAGCAAAATCAGGCTGTGCACTTCAGCCTTCTTTAAGTCAATCTTTTTCACTGTAGAAACGCTGCTCATACCCATCCCCCCTTTTACCCTTTAAAACTTTTAGTTTAATCTCTTATCCCGATGGCTTCTACCGACAGGAAACCTCCAACTCCCCATGCTGTTCCTCACCGTTAAAGTATTTAAAGGTTTCGGGGGCGGTTTGCATTTATGCTGAACCCTAATTATTACACAGTTACAAAACCGATACTTCCAATTCCTTTTTGAATCCAACAACAAATGGCTCGACGGTCAAATTCACGAAAAAATCCTTAAGGATTTTTTGTGCCTCGTTCACTACGTTCAGAGGTTTCTGAGAAATTTTGCCCTGCTCGGTCACCCCGATGGGTAAATCCAGCGTTCCGGTGCCTTCGGCACGGAGGGCGACCCCCGACCTCGCCTCGCCGATGTTGTTGGATTCGTAAACAATCTTTCTAAAGTACCGATTTGTCGGGGGACTGCCCCCTTCGAAGTGGCGAGTAGGGCATTTTCGATGAAGGCGAAAACATCAGTTTACTCGATTGTGGTTGGATAGGTTCTTTATTTGCCGATTCACTTTGTGCCCCTTTCAAATCACAAAAGTGCAAAATAAAAGGTTTAGGTCAGGGCGGCCTGCATTAATTTGAAATCCTGCTATGGGCGCAAACCTAAAAAAACTGCGAGGCTTTCCTCAGAAAAGATGCTTCATAAAATACAGCAGCCTCGGCTCTGCCATCAGCAGCTTCAGCGCGAAAGCCTTTGGATACTCCCGGTCTGAATCTGCCATTATCTTCCGGGCCCTTTCGGTGCCCATCAGCATGACAAGATAGTTATAATCAGCATCGGTAAACCTGTCAAGCATCTTCCTTATCCTGAGATGGGACCATAGGTTGAAGCCGGTTTTTTTTCTCCAGAGATTTTCATAATCCTCCCCTGTCCTGAAGCTTTCAGCCAGTGCCTGAGCCGCTTTCATGCCGGGGATGATCCCTCCGCCGGTCGTTGCCTTGACGTGGAGCCCTGCATCACCGACTAAACAAACATCACCCTTGCGGCAATTCACCCCAGGGTCATAGCAGGGAATCAGCCCTCCCCTGTAGCCCGATATATCTTTTTTAAAACCATCCCCAAAACGCCGCTTCATGAACTTTTCGAAATGGAACGACGGCCTTTCGCTTACTGCAAGCCCGGCTATTGCGCTTTCTCCTGATTCAGGGACGACCCATGCAAAAAAGCCTTTGCAGTAATCGTTATTGAGATAGACTTCATACATCTCTCTGTCAAATCTTCCCCTGATGACTGCCTGGGCGCCGAGCCAATGCCTCCTGCGGATCCCTGGGTTGAGCTCCGTAAATACCCTGGAGTTGGGGCCGTCAGCGGCTACAAGCCTTCTATAAGAGATTGTCCTTTTCCCGTTTTTGTTTTCCAGGCAAATCTTTTTTTTCTGCATATCAATTTCTCTAAGCCTGTTGCCCATTATCAATTCCGCCCCTGCATCCACTGCCATCTGCGTAAAGAACTCATCCAGCTTTATCCTGTCAACGACGATATCATTGCACCTGAGAACAGCGCATCTGCCGTCAGGGGAAAAGATTTTTACCTTGCTGAGCGTATTGAGCAGTATCCCCTCCCTGAGCTTGACCATCTCAAGGAAGGATGAAGTGATGATGCCGGTGCAGTGGCAGGGGATGCCAATCTTTTCGTGGTCTTCGTAGATCGAGACTTTATGGCCGTCTTTTGCGAGAAGATAAGCAGCATATCCCCCGATAGTGCCTGAGCCGATAACGGTAACTTCCATACTCACATGAGAAAGGAATTTGTTTATAATCTTATCTTCTGCGAATTTAAAAAAGAATTTGAGACAATCTTATGTCCTGGATAATCTTATGTCCTGGATAATCTTATGTTCTGTGATAATCTTGGGTTCTCTGATAATTTTCTTTTGAACTGTGCCCCCCACACTATCCCCCCGATGGATATCTTCTTCGGAGCTAATCTTCGTTTCCTATCCCCTCTTTGTATTCTTCTTTGCTGAATATTTCAAGAATGTTTATGCTGCCCGGCGAATGTATAAATCTCCGCTGTAATCCATCTGAGGGGAACGGTACGTGCTTGACTTGGAGGAATGCCCTAAAGAATAATCCGCTTTACTGGGCGGATGACCATGATGCAGCTCATTTGCTTCAGGCAAATAATGCGTGTGAGGAAAATCAATGATGGCTTTCTTAGGGACAGCGTAGGGCTTCAGCTGCGGGGCTGATGCCACTGGCATGGGCAATCCCTGCAGGGCTGCATTGTAATGCTCAGGAAATTTTTCCTTGATGTATTTTTCATATATCCATTTGTCATCGAAAGCGAAGTCATCTTCAGGCTTATTGATTATCTCTTCCAGAGTGAGGATTTTTGAAGGGCCTGCATCATGGGTCAGAGGAGACCTGGCTACCTTTTCCCATTCCTCTGCGTCGGTGATATGCACGAGGTAGACTTCAGTGAGCGAGGGTTGTCCTCCAACGTTTACCGTTTTAGTTATATATGGGACTGGATTTCTCTCAAGATAGCTTATAATCACTTCCTGGGCATCTTCGTTTTTTACCTCTTCCCCGATTTCCCGCAGCAGGGCCTCCAACCCCCCTTCTTTCCGCCCGTTCATGACGGCAATTGTCCCACCAATAAGGCTATCTCTGTTGGCATATTCCGGGATGCCGTAATCAGCGGGCTTTACTTCAAGTTTGAAATACACCTGCCCGGTCTTTTTGTCTTCATAGGAAATAATGGCAATTGCGCCGTCCAGGGTATCTACCTGCCCGCTGTTGTCAGCGTTGTGATTGCCAGTGCTGTTGGTTGAATCATTGTCATAGCCTGGCTCTGTTTTATTTTCATCGGCATGGGAGCTCCCGCTGTCTTCGCTCTCTGCTGATTGGCCAGCTTCCCCGCCTTCTCCCGATGAGCCTTCTGCCATAGTGGACTTTAGCCTCCTTTCGGAAGCTGAAGAAAGGTGAGTATTTAAAACTTTTGTTTATATAACTACTTTTTAGTAATGAAATATAAGGTGGATGTGGAAAAACCAAATCTTTATTAACGCTTTGCCCACTTCCCTGCTATGAAGGAGATACTAAATAAAATCAAGAAAAATATCCATGATTTCAGGTTGTTTATAAATTATGAAATAATTTACTAAACTAGAGAATAATTTTGCAACAGCAAAATTTTCTCGTTTTACCGGCAGGCAAAAAAGCGGAGGGCTTCAAACATCACCATGAAAAAAACACTCGACCTTAACGGAAAAAAAGCAGTTGTCTTTGGCGTTGCCACTGACAAGAGCATCGCATGGAGCATCGCAAAGCAGCTCAATGACAACGGATGCAGGATCGCATTGGGGTATCAGGACAGGGTTGAGCCTTATGTCAAAGAGCTTGCCAAAGAGCTCAAGGAGCCTTTCCTTGCGCAATGCGACATGGTCGCCGATGAGTTCATCGAGAATTTCTTTGAAAAAGTGCAGAAGGATTTTGGCAAAGTTGACTTTATT
>JACPBV010000014.1 GCA_016180135.1 Candidatus Woesearchaeota archaeon | reverse complement strand
TGGGGATATTGATGGGGATGGTGTGGATAATTCAGTTGATGGGGATGTTGACGGAGATGGGATTCCGAATGGGCAGGATGCTGATGTGGATGGGGATGGAGTTGTCAATATCATTGATTTCAACGGGGAGATTTTTGAGGAAGGAATCCTTTCAATGAATACTAATGGGTTATCTTTGAGGGGGAGCATTGTGGAAGAAAACTTTGACTCCATCCAGGTAGTTCTCAATGGGGCAGTTATCAGCCCGCCATTATCCTATAACACAATGGACGGAACCTTTTCAGCAAATCTCACGCTAGTTGGGCAGCAAGGCCAGGAATTCATGAATAATATTACTATCTACTTTAACGATACTTTCGGGCAGAGAGGGAATATTTCCTTAAGAGTGTTGGTAGATAAGCTTGGGCCGCAGATTACTGCATTCTCTCCGGCCACCAACGCAACTTCCGTTGCGCAGCCAGCAATAGGGATTGTGACCCACGAGCCGGCAGTTTCCTGCGATATCACCTATCCTATGCTGGTGACGACGGGAACACGAACTGACCTGTTTTCCAGCCAAAACAGGCTGGACTTTTCGGCAACGCTTTCGACGCCTATCCAGCACACAGCCGGCGGCACTGCAGCCAAGCAGATAACTATCCGCTGCGCTGACCGCTTCCAGAACATCAATACTGCAAGCAGAATGCTCCGCATCGACTTTGAGAATCCTGCCATCACTGAGTTTTCTATAGACTACTTTGCAACAATACTCTTCGAGAGCAGCAATGAGACCAAGAGATTTTTGATCACTTCAATCCCGCCGGGAGCTGCATTAAAACTGACTGCCGCTACCAGTGAGCCTGCAAAGTGCAGGTTTACCGACGGCCCGAATATCATCGAGTTTGAGGGGAATGCTGCGGCAGGGGGAGCCGGAGGAAGTGCGGGGGCTGGAGGGAATGGGGGGACTGGAATCAGCAGTGGGGCAGGGGGAGCCGGAGGAACAAGCATCGGCCCAGGCAATTACGCTGCAGCACATCAAACAGGATTAATCTCCGTGATAGACCATTCGAACAAAACTTTTGAATTACAGTGCGAAGACCTTTCGGGAAGGCTCAGCAGCCCAAAGACAATCAATGTGCTGGCAAACTCACAGCTGCAGGCGGGCGCTCCCGTCATCATCCTTGAGCATCCTTTTGTCCAAAGCAACCTGCTATCGGCAAATCCTCCCGTGGTGCCAACCAGGACTCCGGAGTTTAACGGAACGATAATCTCCTTGATACCTGGAGTGACTATCACCGGGAAAACCCTGCTCATCAACGGAACGCTGTATACCCTGGCAATTAACAGCGACAATAAGTTCAGGCAGATAATTAATCCTCTGCCTGCTGACGGCAGCTATAAGTTTACTATCACCGCATCAAATTCGCAGGGAGCTGTGTCTACGCTTAACGGGACAATAACAGCAGATACCCAGGGCCCAGGAGGATGTGTCACCGTCGGCGGGCAGCAATCATGCAGCCAGCTTGGAATATCACAAATACAGTCAAAGATGCAGCTTAACGCCCAGCTGCCTGGCTCCGGGACTGCGTCAAACGCACTCACCAGCCCCCGCTGCGGGGATTCCTTATGCAATGCTGAAGAGTTCTGCCTCAATGACTGCATCCTGTCAACCCTTTCGGGATTTGTGGCAAGCTCTCAGGGCATCGAAGAGAAAGTCAGGGCATATACCGGAATCTACAGCAGGAACCAGACCAATGTTTTAGTGATGGTCATTGCAAGCCCGAATACAACACTGATAACTGATACCTTCAACGAAGTTGTCTCAGAATCCGGGTTTGATGAAAGGTCGGTCATCAGCAACAATGCCGTGCTCAAAGAGGAAGGCAACTTTCTCTGGAAGTCCAATATCCAGCAGGGCAGCTCGGTAGTGATTGTCAGCCCGCTGCTGTCAGAAAATCCTGTGCCCAATGATATTGTCACAGCATACCTTACGAAATATCCGAGCGCATTAACCTAAAACGCTAATTTCCAACAAAGAACAACTCAAATGAACAAAACTATGGAGAAAAAAAATATGGATGAAAATTCACAGTTTACTTTAGTTCCACCAACAGGGGCAGCAAGGGGGATAAGGACTAATATAATAACCCTGGCGAGGGGAATTGCTGGGGCGAGGGGAATTAGTAAGAGGATAGACAGAGGAATAGATTGGACGAGAGCAATTGTGACTGGAGTTATGACGGGGGTGATGATAGGAGTGATATTAGGAATGATTGCGGGAATCCTTTCGGCAACTGCAGCTGCGCTGGACCTGCGCCCTGCGATTATGATAACATTCACTGAGCCTGTTGACCCTGCAACCATCAGCATCAATCTCAGCAACCAGACAGGAGACTTGTTTTTATTGGGGCTTGTCAACTCGTCGGCAAATAATACTGCCTTCACTTATGCGCCGCAGCAGGACCTTTCTGAAGGAGTTTACACTATCCGAGCTCAGGCCAGGGATGTTAATGGGAATCCCGGGGAATTAATCCAATTCAGCTTTGCGATGGTCATCCCTAATTTAGAGATTATCCTTGCTGAGCCCCAGTTTGGAGTTTCGCCTTCGCCGACGTTTAATATCACCCTCACGACGGACAGAAGCGCCCAATGCAGGCATTCTTTCCTCAACCAGGAATTTTCCGTCATGCCATCCGGATTTACCACGACCGACGGGCTGAGCCACAAGCGGGCGGACTTTTCAGGCACCGGAACCTTATTTGTAAAATGCCTTGATAATTTCAACAAAGTCAACCCTGCAACATTTACGCTCCAAGTGGATGGGTCGCCGCCGGATATTACGTTTATAGGGGCTGATCCTGTCCGTGAGCTGCCGATCTCAACAACGCTGACAGTAAATGCCAATGAGCAGGTGATCTGCAAGTATGTATCTAATAATTCCAATGCGAGCTTTTCTTCCATGCTGCCCTTCCCCAATTTCAACGAGAGCAGAGAGCAGTCTTTTGCGGCCCAGCATACCCAAGGATTACAGGCGCCCCTGCTTAAGGACCATCAGACAAACCTATTTTTTGTGAAGTGCAAAAACAAGGCCGGGCTTTTCTCGCTCATGACTCCTGTTGAGGCGGTAGTGGATACGAATGCAACCGCTATCATCACTGTCAGGTCACCGGGGCAGTCCACCAATACTACTTTTCCCCTGTTTAATATCACTACGAACAAAGCGGCAAGCTGCAGGCTTGCAAACAATTCTGGTATGGTCAACGCCGTGAGCATGGCGGGGATAGACAAGATCCACACCCAAACATTTGCCGCAGCCTTAAAGCCAGGAAGATATACGTTCACTGCAGAGTGCATCTTTGCCCTTGAAGGAGGAATCAAAAGCACATTCTCATTTTTCCTTGACAATACCCCTCCTGTGATGACCAGCGTCAATATGACCTCGCCCCTTGAGAATGCTTCGGGCAAGACTTTTGAGAGCGACAGGCTCTGCGCAGCCTGGAGCGCCTCTGAGAACGAAAGCTCCATCGACAGGTATCAGTTCTCTGCATTCAAGGAGGGAACACCGCCGGCCAGGGTGGCTTCGGGAACAACTTCTGCGACAGACACCTGCGTGAGCGCAGCCCTGAACAACACCCAGAAATATTTCTTCACGGTCACCGCAACAAACACCATCGGCCTTAAGAGCCAGAACCTTTCCAGCGCACCGATCGAAGTGGACATCAGCCTCAGGCCAAAGAGCTGCACCAACAATATCAAAGACAGCAATGAGCTTGGGACTGACTGCGGAGGAGTGTGCGCAGCAGGATGTCCCTTAGGGACGCCATGCGGCACAGATACTGACTGCGCTTCGAGATTCTGCAATACCCAGGGAGTGTGCGCAAAAGCCGGCTGCTCAGATAATGTCAGAAACGGCGGAGAGACAGATGTTGACTGCGGAGGGCCCTGTGGGAAGTGCGATACCGGCGACCTGTGCAATGAGAACAAAGACTGCAAGAGCGGAAACTGCGACGCAAGCAGCGGAAAATGCGAAGCGACGGCAGACAAATGCGAAAACAACAGGCTGGATGCAGGAGAGACGGACATCGACTGCGGAGGATTCTGCAAGCCCTGCGGCATCGGAAGCAGCTGCACCGGCGATGAGGACTGCGTGAGCAATGCTGTCTGCGAGCAGGAGACCTGCACGCCAAGGCCAACGGACGCTGACCTTGACGGCATCAATGATGATAAAGACAACTGCCCCAATGACAGAAATGCAAATCAGGAGGATATTGACAAAGACAATATAGGAGATGCCTGCGACGAGGATAATGACAACGACGGGCTGAGCGACAGCTGGGAGCAGAAATACTTTGACTGCAAGACATGCGCAAACCCGCAGGATGACGCTGACAAGGACGGACTGACAAACCTTGAAGAATTCCAGCTGGTGAAAGGGCTTGACCCGACAAAAGCAGATACTGACGGAGATACCTATTCCGACAAAGAAGAGATCGATGCAGGGACAGATCCTTTAGACCCCAACATCTTTCCGTCTGAATTTGGATTTTTCGGCTACCTGATCATCTTTGGGATGGTTGTTATTCTTGGGGCAGCAGGATACTTCGGATATGGATATTATAACACTCATTTCGCCGGAAAGGGCAGAGGGCAGTTTTCACCTTCTCCTTTTTCACCGCCCCCTTTCCCTCCAAATTCTTCTCCCCCATCTTCTTTTTCCGCTCCCCCTTTTGAGCGGGAATCTGCTTCCAGGGGATTTCCTTCGAGGAATGCGCCTCTGCAGCGGCCACCACCCGAAGCTCGTCCTGGCTCCATGCCGTTTTCTCAGGCTCCTCTGCCTGCCAGAGCCTCGAGTTCTAAGGCTCCTGAAGAAAAAGAAAAGAAAGAATCTGTTTCGAAGCAGGATATCTTCCAGCGCCTTGGCGCAATCGCAAAAGCAGAGCGCAAGCGTGAGATTGAGGAGCAGATAAAGAAAGCGTCGCTGACTGACAAAGAGCTGCAGAAGAGGATCGATAAGCTGAGGAAAAATATCAGGGGGAAGAAGAGATGATTGAGGAGGGCATTAAGATGAGCAAGAGAAGAGTGTTGGGAATGTTAGGATGAGCAAGAGAAGAGTGTTGGGAATGTTAGGATGAGCAAGAGAAGAGTGTTGGGAATGTTAGGATGAGCAATAGACGTGCAGAACTTGAGGGCCAGATCTTCATCTATGTTCTTGCTATAATTATCTTTGCGTTCATCCTGCTTTATGGATACCGTTCTCTGGCAGGCATCAGGGAGAAGACTGAGCAGGTGTCATTCATAAAATTCAAGACTGATTTCATTTCTTCCGTGAAGAGGGTAGCGCCTGATTTCGGGACTGAGAAGAGGGAGGAGTTCTTCATAGGAGGGGATTACCAAGAAATCTGTTTTGTCCGGAGCATCAATAATGGGGACAATTATGGAATAACTTTCCAAGAGATGAGTAGCATAAAATCAAAAAGTATGCTTATAGCAGATGTTGTCGAGAACAATAAAGACAGTGCTGTTCCTTCAGAACGTGAAAGTTTTTTTTTGCTCACCACTACGCTTGAAGAGTCTTTTGCTGCAGGATATATTGATACACCAGGAGGATTTTCCTGCCTCCCCATCATCAATGGAAGAGTAAAGATCAAGCTTGAGGGCAAAGGGAATCATGCTTATATTTCTGGGTGGTAGGGCGGCATGAGGGGGGGAGTGGAGGGGCATGAGGGGATGTATGGGGGAGAGGGAGCTGAGGGAGTGAGTTTGGGGAGAATTTTCAAAATCTTTGATTGAGAGCAGTGCGCTGTTGAGGCAGAACCTAACGCCTGAAAATGCATTGCCGCAATCACATTTTTATACCCCTTCCTGTTCCATCGGGTTATGGTGAGTATCATGCGATGCGAGCTTTGCGGAAAAGAGCTGCCTTTGGTGAGGGCAGAGATTGAGGGATCAACGCTTTCTGTCTGCCAGCAATGCTGCAGGTTCGGCAAAATCGTCGGTAAGGTTTCTTCGCCATCCGGGAAGAGCCCAACGCTGTCAGGGATGCCGGGAAAAATCGAATCCCGCCCTGAGCCGGTGCTGTCCCTTATTCCTGATTATGGAGTTCTCATCAAGAAAAAAAGGGAGGCGATGGGGCTTACCCAGGAAGAGTTCGCAAAAAAGATCAACGAAAAAGAATCTCTGCTGCACAAGATTGAGACAAATAATTTTGAGATGAGCATACCTCTGGCTGAAAAGCTTGAAAGGTTTCTGCATATCACACTCATCCAGCAGGCTGAAGACACCCATGAGAGCATTGCGCCAAGAAAGCGGGAAGGTTTTACGCTCGGGGATTTTATCAAGGTGAAATGAGATTTGTGGAAAGGCTCATCTGAGGGAGGTTCCTTTCATAGATAATGTAAGCGCAGCCTGATTCGTTTTTTTCGAAAATCTTTTTAAAATCCCGGTTTAGCTGCGCCATCAGCTTTTCATGCTCTTTTGGGCATGGCTTGTCCCACGGCGGGCAGGGGAGCAGATCACAGGTGTTCAGAAGGATTTTCAAAGCATTTGCGGAGATAGAGGCATTTGCTGAGGGAATGGCATTTGGGGGATGAAATGTATTGGAGGGGAGAGGGGTATTGAGGGGGAGAGGGGTATTGAGGGGGAGAGGGGTATTGAGGGGGAGAGGGGCGTTTGGGAGAGCAATGGCAGTTTCCGAGGAAAAATCTTTGCTCAGGCCATTCAGCTTGACTATCAATGCGCTTATCTTCTTAGTGTTATATAAGGGGTAATACATCAACTCTGCCGGATTCTTATCCGCGGATATCAGAAAGAGAGGGCTGCTGATCCAGATCTCATCTTTTTCTCCGGCTGATTCGAGATATTGGGTGAAGGATGGAAATTCCTGGTGCCTTGGAATTTGATAAGAAAATGAAAAACCGGCAGCCCATATCAGCAAAACACCTGAAAGGACCATGCCTTTCCTGAACGGATGAATAATGAGCTTTTTGAGATAGGTTATTGAGTTTTCCAAAGCATATGAGGAGCATATTGCGAGATACGGAAGAAAAGTGATGATGAACCTGGGCTCCTTGTGGGGGATGATCTGGAAAAATGCGATGAAAATAAATAATGCAGAGTGCAAAAGCCAGTGCAGCCGATCAAATTTCATTAAGAACAGAAGCGAAAAAAAAAGGAGGAAAAGGAGAGGGTTCTGCCCGAAGAGCGACTCTGCATAGAACGGCCATGGCTGGTGATAAACCCAGCCCGTAAATTTAGCCATTGCGGACTGCAGGAGCAGAGGAAAGAATGGATTTTGGTATTTGAAGGCATTAAAAATCAGGTAAGGCAGGATAATGAGGGCAAGCGCCAGGAACAGCAGGAGTATACCTCTTCCTCGTTCGCCGTTCCTCCCCCAATATTCATTGATTCTATTTTCATTGATTCTATCTTCCCTTAAACTACCTTCCTTGATTTTATCTTCCATAATCCGAGATTTAATCATCCGAACTTCCTTGCTCCCATCATTCTTTCTTCTGTCTTCCTTTCTTCCGTTTTGCATCCTTTCATCATTCGTCCTTACGTTTTGATCCATATCCTCTTTCTTCATTCCATCTTTTCGACTCAAAAAGAGAAAAAATATCAAGGGGAGCAACAAGATCAGCTGGAGGTATCTTGCCAAAAAGGCCAGGCCCAAGAAAACTCCTGCCAACCATGGGCTGGGATTTCTTTTTGAGATAAAGAAAACTGCAAGGAGGGCTAATCCTGTTGAAAGGATGTCTGTGAGGAGGGCTGTGCTGTGGAAAAGGAATGCTGGGAAGAAGGCAACCCATGCGGCTGCCAGGGCAGCAAAGTTATTGCTGAGGATCTTTTTTGCGATGAGATAAACTAAAAGCACAGCCCCCATGCTGAATGCTATCATGAGGAGCTTTCCTGCAATTATCGGACTGAGACCGAGCTTCCACAGCAGCCCAAGGAGCAGGGGCAGAAGCAACGGCCGGGAAGGCTCCCACAATCCGCTTTTTCCGAGAGAATAAATATATTTTCCCATGCCGAGATAGACTGATTCATCCCAGAAAAATCCATGCTGGACCAGAGACTGGTATGACAGCAGGGCAAGCTGGAGGAGCAATACTATCACTATCGGAAGATTTTCCCGTAAGAAGATTTTTGCGATGAGGCTATCCTGAATGATGCTCTTAGCCCAGCTTTCTTTCTTTATCATGGCTGATAGGGGGAGGTCAGAATCAGTTTAAAAACTCATGTTTAAAATTGGATTTGAGGATGAGGGATAATAGACCATTCAATAAACTGCCGTGCACGAAAATTTCAACAACGCAGGGCTCGACGGTCAAAATTTCTCTGGGAAATTTTGCCCTGCTCGGCTACCCCGATGGGGCATCCCCCATCCTCGCCTCGCCGAGGTTGTTGAAATTTCTAGAATACTTATTTTTGCCACAATTCTCAATAATTACTCCCCCTTAGCTCTCAAGAAGATTGCCCTGCTTTTTGAGCATATACCATTCCATTGGCTTATTGAGAAATACTTTGTAGATTCCCACATTGACATAGTAGGTCATGATCAGGCCGTAAGAGAACGAAGAGCCTATCATCTTTCCGATGCCTTTGGCGTTCCTGCTCTTGGCAAGGGCAGCTGCAGTCACAACAAGCAAGCCGCTTGTCAGGAGGATGTTCCTGCCAAGCTCCCAAAAGAACTTCCCGAAATCGATCGGGCCTGGGGCGTGAGTCACAAAGCTCAGGAACCCTGTCATGAAGAGCCCCAAGAGGACTGCTGAAAGGAGATAACCTGTGCACATGAAGGTAATATAGAATTTGTCCCTGGCTGAAATGTTAGTGTGGGCAAGGATGTCCCTGCCGTGCTGCCTGAAGGAGGAGATGACGCCATACGCCCACCGCATCTGCTGGCGGTAGAGGTCCATCGGCTGGTGAGGGACTTCGCCTTCACATTCAAGAGTGTCAAGGTAGACAATCCTGTCCCCCGACTTCAGAAGCCGGAGAGAGTATTCAATATCTTCGGTAAGGCTGCCGCTTTTCCAACCGCCCAGGGCTATCAGCTTATCTTTCCGCACTGCTTCTGCAGAGCCGCAAAGGAATGCTATGTTCCCCCTGCTGATAAACGGGAGAGTGATATGATGAAACACTGCAACAATAGATGCCCCTAAAACAGAAATCATGTTCTGATGGGCATTGGTGAATTTCCACCTGGCCTGGACAGCAGCTATCTTCTTATCGTGCTGGAACGGCGCAGCTATCTCTTTTAAGAAATTCTTTTCCGGAAGAAAATCTGAGTCGAACAGCACCAGAATCTCCCCTTTGGAATGGCCGAGCATATGATTCAGGTTGCCGGCTTTATAGCCGATATTATTGCCTCTCCTGACCACTTTTATCTGAGGCTTTCCTTCTGCAAAAGAGCTGATCTTTGAGGAGATGGCCGGATCATTGCTGTCATCGCCGATGATTATCTCAAATTTTTCCTGAGGGTAGTCAAATTCCAGGCACCGCTGGGCGCATTTTATTGCGGCAAGCTCGTTGAAGGTAGGTATCTGGACGGAGACAAAAGGAGCATGAGCCCGGTCAAAGGCATAGACCCTGCGTTTTAACGGGCTGAAATGCACGATAAAGAGCATCATCAGGTAAAGCAGGGAAAGGAAGACGCCGATGAACAAAAGAAAATAAAAAGAGCTGTTGAAGATAGTGTGGAAAACATCCAGGATCGGCCGGCTGACCTGAGTATAGAAAGCCCATACTTTGTCGCCAAAAGCCATGCCTTGCTGATATAGCGTGAAAATACCCATTGAGAGTCACCTAAGGAAATACCTATCCCTGAAAACCGCAGTTCTCAGGACACTAAAAACGATGAGAGTATTTAAAAGTATAGTATAGGGGAAGTAGAAGAAAATTGCCAAGATGTTCTTTAAGGAAAACCGGTCTTTGAAAAGCCTGATCGCTGAGATGATCATCACGGTGCTTAAGATGCCTGCCAAGACGCCAAAAATAGAATAGAGGGAGATGCCCCACTCAGGAATCTTATAGAGCACATAAAATGGGCCAGTGAGCGTAAACCACCTGAACAGATATAAGAAGATGCTTAGGGCATCCTGGGAGTTTCCGGGGAGCCAAAAATTCACCTGATACACCAAGAGCGGCAGGGAGATGAAAGCATAGAATGACCACCAGAATTGGTTAATGTAAAGGAATAAGATTGAGGGGTTTTTACTTTGCCTGATCACTGAACGATTTTTAAAGAGGGCCTGCAAGACTCCAACCCACCACCGCTTTCGCTGATGCCACAGCTCCCGGACAGTATTAGGGACAGCGGTAGAGGACAATGCACCGCTGGCATGAAGCACCTTAAATCCCGCTTTTTTTAATTCCAATGCGATATCCATGTCTTCAGTCAGGGTATGCGGCTTGAAGTAATTGACTTTCTCCAAAGCTGATTTCCGATAGCAGGCAAGCGCCCCAAAGAACCAGATTCCGTTGCTGAAGGCTTTGGAAAAGCTATGGCGTATGAGGTTGTTGTAATGGTATTCTATATTCTGGAATGCCCCCAACAATGAATTACGGTTTTTCACTTTGCTTGTTCCGGTGACTGCGCCAACATCAGGACCGGAGAATAGCAGCACTAATGCTCTGAGGCAATCCTTTTCGATAATAGTATCTGCATCAATCGTGACGATCAGCTCAGTCCTTGCTGCCCTGCAGCCTTTGGTGAGGGCTGCAGCCTTCCCTTCATGATTGGAGGCGAGGACTTTAACTTCCGGATAAGAACTGGCAATCTCCAGAGTGCTGTCAGTGGAGCCGTCATCTATTACTATAAGATGCATTTTCTCTTTCGGATACTCCTGCGCTTTAATCGCATCAAGCGCTGAACGGAGATTATTTGATTCGTTATAACAAGGAACCACTACGGTTATCTCGGGCTCAGTTTGGATTGTTTGGAGCCGGCCAGCCTGAAGGATTTGCGCAGGCTTTTTCCAAAAGGCGATGAGGCAAACTACGAAGATAAAGAAAAGAAATGCAAATAATAACAAGAAGACAATTCCTCCGATGAGCATGATTGGGTCTGCCATTTGTTTTTGATCCGCCTGGAAGCGAGTTAGTTTATTGTCGGTTACCAGCGAACTGATTTTTCGGCGGTGAATACTGATTTTTTCCTGGCCGGGGCAGGATGATAATTGAATAGATAGTGATTGAATAACCGATGATTGAATAAATGATGATTGAACAATTGATTATTGGATGATGAATAATTGATGACAGCTAAAGCTATTGTATCTAGTCGGGGATAACAGTCTTTTAAATGTTTCGATAAAGGAGCCGCATTGAAAAAGAAGATTCTGGGCATTATCATAACCTATGTCTCCAGAGTATTTGCCGCCAGGGCATACGACCCATCCTTTGAATCATCTGACCCTGCGGAGAATAAACGCCCCTGCTGTAAAGGCTAAGGTTATGGCGGAGATTGTTATTGCTGCAACCGCATACTTCCTGCCGCTGTAATGCTGGGGGCGCTCACGGATGTTCTTCAGCGCCCGGATGCCCATGTAGATGCTTGCGATGGCGATGGGAATATTCAGGAGCGGAATCCAAAAGAAAACTGCCAAGACGAGGGAGATTACTGCACGAGAGTTGTCCTGAGCCATAGGTTTTTCCTCTTTGAGGGGTAATGGTGGTAGGGGGTGATGCGGTTAGTTGTGGGGGCAGTGATTGTGAGGGGATGAGTTAATGGTGGGAGATGGGATGGTGGGTGGGTTAGTGGTGGGAGTGGTGATTGTTAGGGAATTGGGTGGGGGGAATGGCGGGGGAAGGTGGTGAGGGGGGAGAGAGGTGGATTGGATAGAGATTATTCTTTTCTTGTTTTGGTTAAGCGGGCTATTGCTTTGTCGAGGACGGCGGAAAATGCACCGTAATCCGTCCTTTCTGATACTTCGAGGTTTTTTCTGAAGATGGGCAGGCGGTTAATAAAATCTTCGATTGCTGCGGCGGTAAGAGCCTCAACAACCATGCCAAAACCTAAGTCCTGCATCATCCGGGCGTTCAAATTCCTCTCGCTCTGGCCTTTGATGGGGATTACCAACATCGGCTTTTTCAGGGCGATGGCTTCTGCGATGACACTGAAACCTCCGCTCGAGATTATTGCCCTTGACCGGCAGAAGTCATCCATAAACTCCCCGTCATCAAATTTCCTGAAAATGATATTTCCCTTTTTCCCTGAATGAGAAAAACCATAGGCTATAAACTGATAGGGGAGATGCTGCAAAGCAGATACGAGCCCTTCATCGGTGTGGGTGGTCTGATAGACGAGAAAGCAGCCATTTTCCTTTATTTTGGGCTTTAAGGGGAACCTGATTATCGGAGGCAGCTCTTCTGTGTTGGCTGTTTGAAGACTGAGCGGGAAAAATGTCGGCACAAGATGGTAATCTGCCTTAGGGGTGAACAATGAAACCACTGCCCTTGCAAGAAAAAGGTCTTTCTTCTCCTTCAGGGACTTTCCTTTCGCTGACTGAGCGAGGACATCCTTATTGAGAAAGGGGAAGTCAACGGCAAGGCAGGGAATGCCGAGCAGTAAAGAAGCATAGCATGAAATGGGCTCAAAATCAGTGATGATCAACCTGATATTTTTCTGCCTGATGAAACGGAGCAATGAAAAAAGCTCTTTGACAAAAACGGGGAACAAAAGAGCGTTCCGGAGAAATGTCCCCCACTGGCTGACCCTGCCCCGCCGATAGATGAGGCGGAAATGATGGATGTTCCTCACCGGATAAGCTCTTTTTAGATAATGACGGGCTTTGCCTCCTGCAACAATATTCAGATGATGCTTGGGATGAATATGCTCAAGGATGATCCCAGCCCGGATAGCATGGCCATATCCTTCCCCTGCAACGCCATAAAGGATGTCCACCATGCCCTATGAGGTTGAGAGGCTCCTTTTAAATTTTCCCTGGAAATGGAGGTGGGGCGAAACTCTCCCTTCGGCCGGGTTGCCATCGGGCAAATCCCTAAAATGGATTGCCTGCCGGATAGTGTTCACAAGTTTATAGATGGGGGGCTGTTGTTTCCCCTTCTTTATCCCGTAACTGAAAATATCCTTGAAAGCATACCGAAAAAGCAATATTTTTAACTGCGCAATCATTTCTGGACCTATGGGCGATAGGATTTTTGGGGAGAAAAAAGTGAATACTGAGGGCAAGATCCCTACGGGGAGCAAGATACTGGACTTTGTCCTGGGCGGGGGCTACGAAAAAGATGTCATCACTACGCTCTATGGGCCTGCCGGGAGCGGGAAGACGGTGCTCTGCATGCTCTGCGCAGCCTCGATGGCGAGAACCGGCAGGAAGGTAGTCTATCTTGATACGGAAAATAATTTTTCTTTCGAGCGGCTCAAGCAGATAGCGCAATACGACTATGAGAAGGTCATCAACAATATAGTGTTTCTCAGGCCCGTGTCTTTTGCCGAACAGAAAGGGATGTTCGGCAGGCTGAAAGAGCTGGTGAACAAGCATATCGGCTTAGTGGCTGTAGACACTATCGGGTCGCTGTATCGGCTTGAGCTTGGGACGGAGCAGGGAACTTATGCGGTGAACAAAGAATTCGGAAGGCAGATCTCATTTTTGCAGGAGATAACGAGGAAAAAGAACATTCCGGTTCTTGTTGCCAACCAGGTCTATGCCGATTTCGAGGACAAACAAAAAGTGAAGATGGTCGGGGGAGATATCCTGAGATATGCGAGCAAGTGCCTGATTGAGGTAATCGTGCTGGCGTCAGGGAACAGGAAAGCGATCGTAAGAAAGCACCGGTCCATCAAGTCCGGCAAAGAGATGGCATTTACCATCGTCCAAGGGGGGATATTAGGGGTTAAGGAAGGGAAAGGGTTTTTCCGCTGAGTTCTTTATGGGGTTTTTCAGCAATCTTTTTAAACAGGCTTCGGTTTTACAGGGACAATGAAAGAGATGGCTACCGACAGAAAACAAAGCAAGGAAGCTGCAAAGGCGCAGCATGAAAAAGGGAAGCTGACGGCTTATGAGAGGATTGAAATGCTGGCTGACCCTGAGAGCTTCACTGAGATTGAAGAGTATGCTGAACTTCAAAGCACTCAATATGGGCTGCAGGAAAAGAAGATGGCAGGGGATGGAGTAGTTGCGGGATTCGGCAAGGTGAACGGCAGGAATGTCTGTATCTATGCCCAGGACTTCACGTTTATGGGCGGCTCCATGGGAGAGATGCATAACAAGAAGATCGCAAAGGTTATGGAGCTTGCGCTGAAGACAGGCTGCCCTTTAGTCGGGCTTTTTGATTCCGGCGGCGCACGGATCCAGGAAGGCGTCGGGGGCCTGGACGGCGGCGGAAAGATATTCCATCTCAATACGTTTGCTTCAGGCGTCGTTCCCCAGATATCTGCAATCCTTGGGCCCTGCGCAGGAATCGCAGTATACAGCCCTGCGCTGACGGATTTTGTCTTTATGGTCGATAAGATAAGCAATATGTTCATCACCGGGCCAGAAGTCATCAAGACGGTGACGGGAGAGAGCATCGACTTCCAGGGGCTTGGGGGAAGCTCAGTGCATGCGGCAAAAAGCGGCGTTGCCCATTTCCGCACAGCTTCGGAGAAAGAATGCCTGCTGAAGATCAAAAAGCTCCTTTCCTATCTGCCTTCCAACAATCTTGAAAGCCCTCAGCCCCAGAATACAGGGGATAATCCCCAAAGAACAAATGCTGCCCTCAACAGCATCGTCCCTGAAGATCCCAAGAAAAGCTACGATGCGAGAAAAGTCATCAATGAAGCTGCTGACAAGAGCTCTTTTTTTGAGGTGATGGAAGAGTATGCCCAGAACTGCATTGTGGGCTTTGGCCGCCTGAATGGAAAAGTTATCGGGATCGTGGCAAACCAGCCTATGGTGCTGGCGGGATGCCTAGACATCAACAGCTCAGACAAGATTTCAAGATTTGTGAGGTTCTGCGACGCATTTAATATTCCCCTAATCAACTTTGTCGATGTTACCGGTTATCTTCCGGGAACCGAGCAGGAGCATCACGGAGTCATCAGGCATGGCGCCAAAATCCTCTTTGCATATTCGGAGGCCAACGTCCCGAAAATAAGCCTTGTTGTGAGGAAGGCCTATGGGGGAGCGTATATTGCATTAGTATCAAAGCAGATGGGATATGATTATGTAATGGCATGGCCTCAGGCGGAAATTGCGGTCATGGGCGCTGAACAGGCCGTGAATATCATCCACCGGAAAGAGATCGCTGCGGATAAAACTGGCAAGGTGAGGAAAGAAAAGGCAAATGAATTTTCCGAGCATTTCCTGAATCCCTACGTGGCTGCACGGGAGGGGAGGATTGACAAGGTCATCGAGCCAAAGGAAACCAGGAGAGAACTGATTAAAGCGCTGGAGATGCTGCTGGCAAAAAGAGAGAGAAGGCCTGCAAAGAAGCACGGAAATATGCCTTTGTAGCCTTTTGATTAGTTGGAAGAGGTTTATTAAAAAATTCTTTAGGGTAGTGACAATTTATAACTGCCCTGAGAGTATTTGAAAATTTCAACAACGCAGGGCTCGACGGTCAAATTTCCTTCGGAAATTTGCCCTGCTCGGGCACCCCGTAGGGGGGGAAAAAGCTTCCGGTGCCTTCGGCACGGAGGGCGACCCCCACCCTCGCCTCGCCGTTGTTGTTGAAATTTTCTGGATGGATGAATACCCCTGCTAATGAGTATGATTATGGAGAAGATTTTTATAAGGAAGATTGCTGCTAAAGGCTAAAATGCAAAACATCAAGGTCAGGATCAACGGGGAAGAGCATCTTGTCAAAGTTGAAGAGCTTGACTCCGGAAAACTGCTGGTGCGCTACGGCACCGAGGCCTATGAAGTCCAGGTCGGTGAGGACATCGGCAGGCAGGTAGAAGAAGAGCTTGCAAAAGATGACCATGAACAGGGAAGCGGAACCATCAGGGCGCCGCTGCCAGGAATCATCTTCTCTATCGACGTAAAAATCGGAGAGCATATCGCAAAAGGAAGGAAGCTTCTGAGCCTGATGGCGATGAAGATGGAAAACGAGATCATCAGCGCAGCATCCGGGAAGGTGAAAGAGATCCTTGTGAAGCAGCACCAGACGGTGCAGAAGGGGGATGTGCTGATGGTGATTGGGTGAGCGCATAATCAGTGTTGAGATCAGAGATTACGTAAAAGATTAAGATGAAGAAAATAACAGCCCAACGATAGGCTGTTAATTCTCAAGAAGCCTGCACTTCATGCCATTTGAATTCCCTGAGCTTGACTCCTTTCTTCCTGAGGGAATGGCAGACGTGCTGGTTGAGGAGCATGAGCTGCTCGTAATCATGGCTTAAGGACAATGGCTCGATGCCGGAAAGCTCTTCAATCTCAAACATCATCTCCTCCGCTCTCCTGAGGCCTTGCCAAACAGGATGCCGGCAAGGACGTTTAATGCCCATGCCTGAAAAACGTTGATGTGCAACGCAGGAAAGCTCTTGAACAGGTAATTCCAGAGCCACATGACGGGGAATGCGAGAATCAGGCCGACAATTGCGGACAGCACGATGATGATGAACATCGCATAGCCCATCTCAAATATTCCCTTCAACAGCGGCACGTCATCAAGAAATCCCATATGCTACGGCAAATGATGGAATTATTTAAAGGTTGTTATATAGAATATATAAATGCGCGATTGCTGGAGGGCATTCTTATCTTTCCATACACTTGATGCAAATAAAGAGTTTAAAAGAATTTATGCAAGGGGTGAGAAAGAACTGATTATCTTTCCCGAAGAGTTCCGTCGAATATCTTGACGAATTTTCCGGGCTTTCCATCTTCTTTTACAATAAGGGTCCCTTCTTGTGTTATGCCTGAGGCAGTTCCCCTTATCACTTTATTCCCGGTAATGATCCTGACTCGTTTATGCAGTATCATGCAATAATTTCTAAACTCCCTGAGCAATGAAGAGGGATTTTTTCCGAGCAAAGGTAAACGGCGTTTGATGCCGGCAAGGATTTGGCGGAGCAATTTATCATTGTTGATCCTAGCCTTAACAATGGATTTGAGAGTTACTGCTGTTTTTGCCAGCTCATTTCCCAGGGAATTGTTGGTGTTTACGCCTATGCCGACGATAGCACAGGATAAATGAGGGTAAAAATGTGAGGTGAAGTGTAAAGGTGAGGGGGAATATGAAGATGAGAGGGGGGGCGAAGAAAGGGGATTGTCCCGTATCTCTGACTCTGACAAAATTCCGGCAACTTTTTTTCCGCCGATAAGGATATCATTCGGCCATTTTATCCCGACGGGGGGCAAGGAGGGATTGGAGGGAGCAGGATTAGCAGACGATGGCGGGCATAAGGTGGATGATTTATTGAGTGCATTGTGTTTGGCAAGAACGCTGAAGACCGATTCCCTTACTGCGAGGGCAGCGATGACGGTCAAGAGCGGCAATTGCGCAGGCTTAACTGATTTCAGAACGACTGAACAATAAAGGCCGCCTTTTCCTGATGCCCAGGATCTTTTGTAACGGCCCCTTCCTGCAGTCTGAGTAAAAGCAACAATGACTGTATCAAGAATCACTTTACCAGGAAATATCTTACCAGGAAGCTCTCTCCCAGGAGCAACCTTACCAAAAATCATTTTACGAGGAAGCACTTTGCCAGGAAGCACCCTATCGGGCAGCAACATCTTTTTTGCCTGAAGATTGGTTGAATCCAGGCTTTTAAAATGAAGGATTTTGAACTTCCCCATGCTGCAATGCTTCCTCACGCGCTGCCTGGACCCATCCCTGCCCGCCTGCGCCGCTGGCAGGCTGCCTTCCGTCAAGATACTTTGCAACTGCTGCGGTGATGATTATTGTTTTCTGGCTTTTTTTCATGGGCTTTCGCTTCGGCGCTGTTTTTTTTAACTTTTCCAGTATCCCGAATTTCTCAATAAAATGAGTTGTGACATTGCCCTTCATAAATTCGCGGTTAGCCAGAACAGCAAGGTGCAAAGGGATGGTTGTCTCCACTCCTTCGATGATATACTCTGCCAAAGCCCTCCGCATCCTTGCGATTGCTTCAAGCCGGGAGGAGCCTTTGCACATCAGCTTCGCGATCAGGGAATCATAATGAGGGCTTACAACGTGGCCCGTATGGCAGGAGGAGCATACCCTGATGCCAATGCCTCCGGGAGGAAGATAGTTTGAGATAGTGCCTGTCTGCGGGGCAAAGTTCTGCGCCGGAGATTCTGCATTGATCCTGCATTCTATAGCCCAGCCGTCAAATTTGATGTCCTGCTGGCGGTAGGCTAACTTTCCCCCTGCCGCAATCTTTATCTGCTCTTTGATCAAATCAACGCCGGTGACCATCTCGGTGATGCCATGCTCAACCTGGATTCTTGTGTTCATCTCGATGAAATAGAAATTTTTTCTCCGGTCAATCAGAAATTCGATTGTTCCGGCGCCTTCGTAATGGGCAGATTTTGCAAGCGCGACGGCAGCATCACCCATCTGCTGCCTCAATCCATCAGGCAATGCAGGCGAAGGCGATTCCTCGATAAGCTTCTGATGCTTTCTCTGGATGCTGCAATCCCGCTCCCCCAGATGAATGGCGTGCCCAAACCTGTCTGCAAGGATCTGAAATTCAACATGAGAGGGATCTTCGAGATACTTTTCGATATAAAGCGCGCCTTTCCCGAAAGAGGCTTTTGCTTCTGCTGATGCTGAGCGAAACGCAGCATGGAGGTCATGAGGGCTCCGAATGACACGCATCCCTTTCCCCCCTCCGCCGGCGATCGCTTTGATGATTATGGGAAATCCAATTTTTTTGGCTTCGCGCAAGGCATCGTGCTCGTCCTTCAGCGGCCTTGTCCCACGCAAGACGGGAATATTCAGCCTCTCTGCCATCGCCCTTGCATGGTCTTTACTGCCCATGACGCTCATGGATTCAGAAGAAGGGCCAATAAATTTTATCCTGTTCTTTTCGCAGAGAGCGGCGAAATCTGAGTTTTCTGCAAGAAAACCGTATCCCGGATGGATTGCATCTACTTTCGCTTTCTTTGCGATGGCTATCACCTTCCTGATGTTCAGGTAATCATCGGTGTTCCTTCCAACCTGATATGCCCTGTCTGCATATTTCACGCCAAGGGTATTCCTGTCATGAGGGGTATAGACTGCTACAGATTCTATATGGAGCTCCCTGCATGCCCGGATGATGCGCAATGCGATCTCGCCCCGGTTTGCGATAAGAATCCTTTTGAAAAGCTTCTTCTGCGGAAGCCTGGTGTATTCCTTATACTGCTCCTGGCTGCCCAATCCGACGGTGAGCATGTCCAGGAAAGATTTTTTTGAGCTTTCTTTGATAATCTTATTTATCTGAGATTCGTCCACATTAGGAAGCTTCTGGGCGATGCTTTTGGTGATAAGGTCTGAAAAGCCGTTGATGTTGGGCTTATGAACCATCGATTCGTCCACTTCCAATGATACCAGATGGGCCTTAATCAGATTCTCAACTTCTCCATAAACATAGGGGAGGTTGGATCTTGTCCTCAGAGCGAGAGATTTAGCCAGCTGAATGCCTTTCATGATCTCTTTGGTGAGGTTATTGACTGCAAAAATAATCCTTCTTTTGAGTGTCATCTTTAGACCTCTGCCGAAATCTGTTTAAAAGGTTTACTAGCCGAAAGGCACTCTATTGCGCCTTCTTTGGGGTATATACGGGGGTGACAAATCTCTGTGTCCTGCACGAGAGAGCCAATCCTGCAGGGGGCTTGATTTTACCAAATGTTTTTAAACCAATATCCTGCACCAAATGTAAGGTGAAAAGCTATGAATGAGGCTGGGAAATCAGATAATAAGAAAGGGTATAATAAGCAGAGAGGCAATAAGAAAATGGTCTATGGGGAAGATAATGATGGGAAGAGAGGTAATGATGGAGAAGATGGTGGGAAGATAAGTAATTGGGGAGAAGGTAGTGGGGGAGAGGTAATGGGGGAGAAGGTAGTGGGATGAGAAACAGTAGGGGAGAAGATGAGGGTGAGGAAGCTACCGGAAAAACCGGAGCCGGCAGCGAGATTGACAAGATGAAGGACTCTGCCGGAGCAATAGACAGCAAGAGCATCCAAAAAATCATACCTTACAATGAGCATTTCCTGTTCATCGACAAAGTCATCAGCCTGGACAAAGAGAGGATTGTGGCGATAAAATATTGCGATCCGAAAGCTGATTACTTTAAGGGGCATTTTGCAGGGTTTCCCATCATGCCCGGGGCATTGATTATCGAGGGGATGGGCCAGGCTGGAACACTGCTGGCCAGAAATAATCTTGAAGACCACCAGTCCAAAGAGATATTGGCATATAAGATTTCGGAAGCAAAATTCAGCGCGCCAACATTTCCCGGAGACACTCTGACTTTTGAGATACGGATGCTGGGGAAAGATGACAGGGGCGCGCTGCTCCAGGGCGCTGCGTCAGTGGACGGAAAGCAGGTTGCCGAAGCAAGGATGATGCTTGCAGTTGTCAGTAGAGAAGAGTTCCGGCAAAAACACAAGAAATCAGGGAAATGAACTATGAAGATGTCTCGATATGTCCGGGGAGTTGGAATGACCAAGTTTGGAATCCATGATGTCTCGAGCTTTGAGATGGGGTATGAGGCTATGAGCCTTGCCCTGAACGATGCGCAGCTCAAACCAGATGATATCGACGCAGTAGTCGTCACGATGGAGGATGCAAAAGTCAATGATGAAAAACAAAGGCTGTATGTCAGCGCAGTAGCTTCGCTGCTGAAAAAAAAACTGCCGATCATCAGAGTTCCTGCTGTCTGCGGCGGAGGAGGGGCGGCATTCTGGACTGCCCAACGGCTCCATTACAACAACGTCCTGTGCCTTGCCGTCGATAAGATTGTGTCAACAACGACGCCTATCCTGACAAAAGAGATCATGAATGCCGCTGAAAACATCTGGGAGCAGGAAGAGGGGCTGATATTCCCCGCGCAAAATGCTTTGGTGGCGCAGATGCACATGGAAAAATACGGGACAACCCACGATGATCTGAGCCTGATCGCCTACAAGAACCACCTTAATGGGGCATTGAATCCCAAGGCAAGGTTTTTTGGGAAGAAGATAAGCTTAGATGAGATTAAAAAATCACCTATGATCGCAACACCATTTAATCTTTATGACTGCAGCATCTCCGTGAATGGGGCAGCATGCGCAATCATCAGCAATGACAAGACTGATATCGAGGTTGCCGGAAGCGCCCTTGCAACTGACTATTTAGCGCCTTTTGAGCGAGAAGATATGACTACCTGGGAAGGGACAGTCAAGGCAGGCAGGGAGGCTTTTCAGCAGGCAGGCATCTCTACGGAAAATATTGATGTTGCCGAGCTGCATGATGCTTTCACGATTGTGGAAATTATCGCCTATGAAGACCTTGGCTTCTGCAAAAAAGGGGAAGGAAAAGAGCTTATCAGAAAAGGAGTTACCCGTCTTGACGGAAAGATGCCTGTAAATACTTCAGGAGGGTTAAAAGCAAGAGGGCACCCTATCTCACCGACAGGATTAGCCCAAGTGGTTGAGATTGTCGAACAGCTTAGGGGAAGATGCGGCTCCAGGCAGGTGAAGGGCGCAAAAATCGGGCTTACCCACAACATCGGCGGGGCAGGCGGAACAACGAGTGTGCACATCCTAAAGAGAGCTTAGGGAGAAAGATTGGGAAGAAAAATTGATGGTGGAGAAGAAATATTGATTGGTAAGAAGGGGAAGAAGAAAAATTGATAGAGAGAGAGAGAGAGAGACTAGGATTTGATGGTGGAAAAGATTAAGTAAAAAACGGAGAGAACAATCATAGAGAGAGAGAAATTAATCGGAGGGTGAAAACACATGGTCAGGGTCATTCGCTGGGTCTGTGAGAAATGCAAGAGGAAGTGGATATATCCTGTTGCGACATGCATCTACTGCACAGGCCATATCAAGAAGGCTGTCGGGAGAAAAACTAAAGTCATAGGAAATACAAAAGTGTTTGTCCCATGCCCTCCCCACCCCATCATCCCCTATAATGTGCTCATCCTCAAGGACGAGCACGGCAACAAGATGCCAAAGAAGACAATGCGCGATTACAAGGTCGGGGATACCTATGAAGATGCCCCTTCATCCGACGAGAAGGCTGTTGCCATCGTCAAGGTCAAATATGATTTCTTTGAGGCGGTGGATGAGGCGTTCGAGCTTATCGGCGGCCTAAAGCTGGAGCCAAAGGCCAGGATTTTGATCAAGCCCAACATCAGCCTGCCTATGGCATCCTACCTGGGGGCAGTCACCAATGAGAAACTGCTTGACGCGCTGCTCATCTGGCTCCTGGGCAAAGGGATAAAGAAAGAGAATATTACTATTGCTGAGCAAAGCTTTTTTGCGCCGCTTGAAAAATGCATCGAGAAAAGCGGAATCCAGGAAACCCTTGACAAGCATGGTATCAAAGTAACTGACATCTCAAAGGCTGAGTTTATCGAGAAGAAAGAACGGGAATTTACCTTTAAGGCATCAAAACTTGCATACCAAAGCGACCTGATGATCAATCTTCCCGTCATCAAGACAGATATGTATCTTGGGCTGGATGGGGCATTTGAAAATTTAGTGAGATTCCTCTCGAAGGAAAATTTTGAGCAGCTCTCTGCTGATAAGAAAAAAGCAGCGCATGCGCTTGCAGCCCTGCCAAAAATATTTCCAAAATTCATCACGCTTGGGGACGGATCGATCGGGATGCAGGGCAACGGCCCGGCAGAATACGGCGAGCCCGGATTCTTCAATATGGTCTTTGCCGCAAGGAATCCTGTTGCGCATGATGCTGCGGTCAGCAGGATATTATGCCTTCCCACTCCGCCCTTTGTTGAGCTGGCTGGCAAACTTGGCATGGGGGAGTATGATGCTGGGAGAATCATCGCAGTGGGCAATGAGATTGATGCTGTCAGGAGAGAAGTCAAGCTTCCGACGGGAAGCCCCATCATGAAGAAGGCGTAAGGGACTAAGAGCCTATCCCATTAGGGGCTTCCTGTTTAGAGGGGCACGATGATGCGGGGTCGGGTCCCTCAGCCTACCGAGATAGGCCCTTAGGGGTATCAGGCTTAAGGAACTTAGCGTTACCGCCCTGAGAGGGGATTACACCGCAAAAAGCTGAATATGAACATGAACATGGAACTGAGCTATATCAAGGGAGCAGGGATGACGAAATTCGGGATACTGCGCAAACCCTCGCACCTCTTAGCCTATGAAGCTGCGTCTGAAGCCCTGCATGACGCCCAGATGAGCATGGATAAGATAGATGCGGTCGTGGTTGCTTCACTGGACTGGTTTTTTTCCGACGAAAAACAGAGGCATTTCGCCTCAATGCTGAGCTCGGTGTTCCGGACAAATATCCCTATCATCAGGACGCCAACAGGATGCAGCTCGGGAGGGACTGCGCTCTGGACTGCGCAGCAGCTTGGATATGACAATGTCTTAGTCATCGGCGCTGAGAAGCTGATGACCTGCAAGACCGAGTCCATCACTGATGAATTCATGATGGCGGCAGAGTCAAGGATAGAGCAGCTCGAAGGGCTGAACTTTCCTGCGCAAAATGCTTTGGTGGCGCAGGAATATATGCTCAGATACCCTGAAACAACAACCGAGCATCTTGCGCTCATCGCATACAAGAACCACTGCAATGCGCTCCTGAACCCCAAAGCAAGGTTTTACGGGAAGCCGGTGAGCCTGGAAGAAATAAAAAAATCGCATATCGTCGCTTCTCCGCTGAGGCTGTATGACTGCTCTATATCGACGGACGGGGCTGCTGCGTGCATCGTCTCAAAAGATAAGACTGACATCAAGATCGCAGGGAGCGACATGTGCACTGACTTTTTAGGGATCTTTGAGCGGGAGGAAGGCACGAGCTGGGAAGCAGCTTGCATCTCATCAAAAAATGCCTACCGGCAGGCAGGGGCTGGGCCGGAAGATATTGATGTTGCCGAGCTGCATGACGCTTTCACGATCGTTGAGCTTATAGGGTATGAAGATCTGGGGTTTGCGCAGCGCGGCAAGGCATACCAAAAAATTGAGAGCGGATATTTCAGGCTTGGCGGAAAGCTGCCGGTGAACACTTCAGGAGGATTAAAAGCAAAAGGGCATCCTGTCTCGGCAACGGGGCTGGCCCAGATCAATGAGCTTGTTGCCCAGCTGAGGGGGAAAGCGGGAGAGCGGCAGGTAAAAAATGCCAGGACTGCATTAGCCCATAATGTCGGAGGGGCAGGGGGCAGCATCTGCTGCACAATACTGAAAAAAATGAACGGAGCTGTGTAGTATGAACCAACTCAAATTCAAAGGCAAATGGGCGTTAGTCACCGGATCGACGAGGGGCATCGGAAAAGAGATTGCCCTTGAGCTTGCGCGGCAGGGCTGCAGCGTCATCATCAACGACAGCGGAAGGAGCAAAGATGACGCTGAGAGCATGATGAAGGAGATCCAGCAGCTCAAAGCTGAGGGGGTCTACCTCACTGCCGATGTCTCCAATTTTCAAAGCTGCATGGCGCTGGCAGAGCAGATCAGGCAGAAATGCGGAAAGCTCGATATTGTTATCAATAACGCAGGCATAACCAAAGACAGGACGCTGAAAAAGATGACTGAGCAGGAATGGAATGAGGTGATCCATGTTAACCTGGATTCGATGTTCAATGTCACCCATAATATCCTCGACCTTATTCCCGATAACGGGAGGATCATCAATATCTCTTCGGTCGTTGCATTCTCCGGAAATTTCGGCCAGAGCAATTATGCCGCTACAAAAGCAGGGATCATCGGGTTTACGAAATCACTGGCAAAGGAGCTTGGAAAAAGAAAGATAACGGTGAATGCTGTTGCGCCGGGATTTATCCGCACGCCCATGACTGACAATGTGCCTGTAGAAATGCTTGATGGGATATTGAACCTGATACCCCTCAAAGAGCTTGGGATGCCTGAAGATGTGGCGCATGCAGCGGCATTTCTTGCATCGCCGGAAGCAAAGTATATCACCGGAGCTGTGCTCAGGATCGACGGGGGGCTTGGATTCTGATTTAGGCAGAAGAAGGATAAATGGGAAGGGAGGAGAGAGGGGAAGAGGAGTTACCTTTTCCCGGTTGCTTGTGGGGGCCGGCCTTCCTTACGAGTATGAATTAAGCTCCCCTCGGAGCGGCTCTGCCATCTTCAAAACTCCCGATGGATTTGGCAAGGGCTCTGTGTCCCCGTAAGGGACAACCCCCCACGACGAGCGTGATTCGGTAGGGCAAGAGAGTTTTGACCTTAGGATGGCAGAGCCGCTCTTGCCGGAGCTTAATTCATACTCCTTACGAAAGGTTTTTAATCCGACGGGGAAATTGATTTATGTATGGCATACCCCCTATCCCGCTATGTTTTTGGGGCAATATTAACTCTCTGGCTCAGAGAAGTCAGGGGAAAAGAGCATATCCCCCAGGGGAAGCCGTTTATCGTCTGCCCCAACCATTCCAGCTATCTTGATGACGTGATTGTGCCCCTCATCATTTCGAAGGCGACCAATAAAAAAGTCCATAATTATGTGAACAGGAATTATTTCAAAATCCCTATCCTGGGGACTTTGCTGCTCCGATGGGGTGGCTCAATCCCTGTTGAAGTAGGTGAAGCTCCCGATAAGCAGGCTGTGAACGCAAAAGCATTTGAGACTGCGCTCCATCACCTTTCCCGAGGGGGAGTCGTAGGAGTGTTTCCTGAGGGGCACCGGAGCAGAGACGGGGAACTGCAAAAAGCAAAATGGGGGGCTGCACGCCTTGCCTTAGCTTCAAAAGTCCCAGTATTGCCTATCGGCATAACCGGCGCATCAGAGGCGCTGCCCAAGGGGAAGAAATTTCCAAAGCTGAAGCGATGCATCTCCGTTTCAATCGGGAAACCGCTTGAGCTAAAGAAATATTCCGGGATGCAGGATGATACAAAGATACTGGCTGCTGCGACAAGAGAAATCATGCATGCCGTCGCAGCGCTGGCCGGAAAAAAATACATGCATTAGCGGAGCTTCAAAAAAAATCCGACCACCGGGTCAAAGCCCGGATGGAATGGCTGCATTGAATAGAAGAGCTTCGAGGGATAGTCTAAGATTTAGAAAGGTCTGACCATGGCTCATGCAATCGCAAAACGCATAGTTCATATCCTCCTTACGCCCTGGAGGGGGAAGATTACCGGAATAGAAAATATTCCTCAGGAGGGAAATTTCATCATCGCCGCAAACCATGAAAGCTACCTTGACCATTTTATCATCTCAACGCTTTTCCTGCGCCGCCTGAACAAGCATATTTATTTTTTGGCGAAAAAAGAGCTTTTTGACACGTGGCTCAAAAAGAAATTCCATACGTGGGCTGATGCGATACCTATTGACCGGCAGAGCGGAGGGCAAGAGGGGCTGCAATGGGCAGAGAAAGCGCTTCGTGAGGGAAAGATCATCGCGATGCACCCGGAAGGAACGCGCTCGCTTACCGGAGCGCTGCAGCGGGGGAAAACAGGAGCTGCCCGGCTTGCTCTTGCGACCGATGCGCCCGTGCTGCCTGTTGGGATCTCAGGCTCATTTGAGGTGCTGCCCAAAGGAAAGATTATCCCAAAAGCCGGAAAGATACATATCCGCATCGGGAAGCTTATGGCATTTCCTGAATATTCAGGGATGCAAAACGATAAAAAGGCTATCCGAACAGTGACTACCAGCATCATGAAAGCAATCGGGGAACTGGCCGGAGAGAGGTATGAGCATGACTAGGATCGCTATCGTCGGGGCTGGGAGCTGGGGAACGACACTTGCAGAAGTCGCTGCTACAAAGGGAAATGAGGTTTTGCTCTGGTCAAGGAGCAAGGAAATTGCGAAGGAGATCGAATCCCAAAGAAAAAATGAGCATTATCTTCCCGGCGCAACCCTCTCAAAAGGAATCATTGCCACCACCGAGCTGAAAGACTGCTGCACTGCTGAGATCATCATTGTCGCAGTTCCCACGCCATTTTTCAGGGACATCGTGAAAAAGCTTTCAAAGCATGCATTGCCCGGGGGAACTGTTGTCGTGAGCGCCGCAAAGGGCCTTGAAGAAGGAAGCAACAAAACGATGTCGCAGATCCTTGAAGAGGAGCTTCCTGGAGAAGTGAGCATCGCCGCCCTGTCCGGCCCAAATATCGCGGAAGAGGTCATCAGAAAAATACCTACTGCGACAGTGATTTCGGGGAAGAACAAAAAATCCCTTGAGAAGGTCAAAGATGCCTTTGAGACGGAAACTTTCAAGGTGTATCCTCTTGACGATATCATCGGGACTGAGGTCTGCGGGGCAGTGAAAAATATCACGGCGCTTGCGATCGGAGTCTGCGACGCGCTCAGCCTGGGGGAGAATGCCAAGGGTGCCATCATCACTCTTGGGCTGACCGAGATGGCAAAAGTAGGAAGGGTTTTCGGGGCGAAGCGGGAGACGTGCTATGGCCTGGCGGGGGTCGGGGACTTAGTTGCTACATGCATGTCAAAACATTCGAGAAACAGGTTTGTCGGCGAAGAGCTCGGCAGAGGGAAAAGTTTTGCAGAGATCAACAAATCAATGCATGGGATGGTCGCTGAGGGGATCAAGACTGCAAAAGCAATCCATGAGTTTGCGCTTCAGCATAAGCTTGACCTTCCCCTCACCAGAGAAGTGTATCAGGTGTTCTATGAGAAGAAGAATATCAGGGAGGCTATCAAAGACCTGATACGGATGATATAAGATTACACTTTTTTAAGGGACATTTTAGAGTACTTAATGTATCAGTCATATTTTTCTAAAAAAGCAAGCGAAGCAGAAAGGAATGATAAAAACGGAGGGGGGAGAAGTGGTGGCGGAAGGGGATGCCATTGTGGCCCTTATGGGGGATTAAGGGAAACATCAGAAAATAATCCGGATAAAAAAGCAGATGAAATTGTTAAAAAGTGGAGGGAAGAATATGCCTAATATTCCAATCCGAAATAAAAAAATGGAATGGAAGGATTTCTGTTGGCTCAGGGCATTTTTCATTATTTCCACCTTAACCCTTATCCCCTTCCTAGCCTACATCACATTCCTTTCACCAAATTCAAACCCTATTGATTTTGTAGGTGGGATTATTTTTATAGGTCTTTCAATTTTCATGTTGTTTAATTGTATCAGAACCAAACTAACCATCGTGTATAAAAATGGGTTAAGGATTGGAAACACACCTGATGACCGTTATCAACATTTTAGTCTTAAAACAAAATCAGCACTTTTAAAATGGAACGAAATCTCAACTATCATGATTGTTGGCGGTACCGTACCAAGGTTTGCAGGAAGGGATGCAGCTGATTTTCTGGTAGTTAAGGATAAATATGGAAATGCCTATAAAACATTACTGTGTAGACCTAAAAGTTTTCTAAAAATTTTAAGAGAATTGAAAAGAGGTTATCTGCTTTCGAAAGACTCTAAATACTTTGTTAATTGAAGAAATATATTTTTAGAAACCATTTTATACTTTCCACGTAAGGGACAGGATAATGCTTGCAACAATAAAAGGAAAGGTAACTATTGGTGTTCCCCCTTTCGCCAGATGGGATGCTCATTTCTTTCCTGGAATCACAGCAACAAATAATGAAAAGAATGGCAACTTAGTCTCAGGCGACGGTTTTTACAGAGAGTATAATGGATTTAACCAATTATGGAAAGTTTACAATGGTACGAGTGCTTCTGGAGTCTTGTTGGAAGAATACACTTACGATCCTCTTGAGGAACGAGTTTTGATCAAGAACACCTCACTCTCGAACGGCACTTGGAAAGAGACTGTTTATTATATTTTTGATGAATATATTGAAGTTGTCAATAGCTCTGGTACTTATGGTTTTACCTATGTGAAGCATGAAGGGCAGTTAGTGGCGGAGTTGAAACCTGATGGTTCAAAGATTTTTTACCATCCAGATCATCTTGGATCGACGACTTTGATTACCAATTCCTCAGGTGCAGCAATTGAGAATACATCTTTCACGCCTTACGGTGAGGTTTATGAGGGCGGGAATGTTTCGAGGTTTGATTATGAGGGGAAGGAAACTGACGACATTACCAGGCAAAAGGATTTCCACTTTAGGATGCAGGGGATTGCTGGAACTCCGCCGTTCAGCCAGCCGGATACGCTGATACAGAATGTTTATGACCCTCAGAGTTTGAATAGGTATGCGTTTGAGAGGAATAATCCCTTGAAATACATTGACCCAAATGGTCACTTTTTACAAGGATGTATGATTAGTCCTACTTGTGTTAGTATTGTTTACACTTTAACAAATTTATTGGCATGGTATGTTAGTGATCCTTCGAGGCTTGTAAGGAGCATTGGAAGTTTGTACCTAAGGTTAAAAGAATCTGGCTCACTAGAAAACCCAAATAAACCCCTATCGATAGAGGATTATCGAATTTATGAAGGAACATTCGTCCCCCCTGAAGCTAGAGGACCTAATTGGGTAGACCCAAATCAGATAAAAATTCCAGACCTAGATGTTGGGAAACTATTAAATAAAAAACCAATTGAAGAAGATGAATGTGAAGATTTGTTTTGCCCAACATCAGAGGATTTGAAGATAAAACCACCTCCAAAGATTGGAGATAATCAACAAATTCAAAATTTTCCACCAAAAAAAGAACCAAAGAATAGTAATTCACCTGGAACTGGTGGAAAGGGGGGGGTTAATCAGGGATAATGTCATCTGTGTTCCAGGGTCATATTATGTGTGCCATCGCGTTGGAAAAGAAATTGTATGTGAGAATATTGGAAACAATTGCTGATATCTTCAAGGAATTAGTTCCTTTAAAAACTCCCTAATCTTTTCCATGCAAGAAATAAATTTTATTTTTCTTTTTGATTCTGCCATGCCACTACACAACATTCTGTCTATCAAATAAAAAATTATTATTATAGAAACTATGATTAAAAACCAGACCCATATCTTGTAACTACTTATATAAAAGATATAAATTGTCATAAAAATTATAAAAACAATTATTACCATTACAAAGTCTTTTTTTATCATTTCTAAGGTAGTGTGTTTCATTAATTATAAACTTTTCTATCAGAAATTTAAGGACTTCCCCCTCCCAGATTATTTACAGCTTTAACAGCCACTAAAACCTTTAACTTTAGAAACCATTTTATACTTTCCACTTAAGGATAGCATAATGCTTGCCACAATAAAAGGAAATGTAACTATTGGAGTCCTTCCATTCTCCAAATGGGATGCTCCTTTATTTCCTGGAATCACAGCAACAAATAATGAAAAGAATGGCAACCTTGTAACGTGCAGAGGGGGTTGTGGTGACGTGAATAGAAGAACTTGCTATCAATTAAATAGTATTTTGATAGCTTTTTTAGTGGTTTCTCTCCCTGTTGCTCATGCAGATACTCTGAACTTGATTTATGACGCCAATGGGAACTTGGTTACGGGCGACGGCTTTTACAGAGAATACAACTCCTTCAACTAATTATCCCGAATACGAAACGGCTCTAATTCTAGCGGAAATATTCTTGAGGAATTTGAAATCCTCCGTTGCAGGGGAGGGCGTCGGTAAAGAAGGCGCTTCATCCACTATTTCCCTACCCAATTCACTCTTCCGTAAACTCTTCGATCGCGCCCTTGAATTCATCGTCTTTCTGGATCTGGCCTTTGATCTTTAGGTATTCCCTTGCCAGGATGTAGAAAAAAAGGCCGAGGCTTTTCTTGCCTTTGTTGTTGCAGGGAATGACAAGGTCAATGTTGTTGGACTGGTTGTTGGTGTCGCACAAAGCGATGACCGGAATACCGACGGTGTTTGCATCAAGGATAGCGTTCCTGTCAGGCCAGGAATCGGTGACGAGAAGGATGTCTGCCTCACGGTAGATCTCCAGTGAGGAGTTTGTCAGCATCCCCGGAGGATACCTTCCGGGAACAACGGTGATGCCTGTGTATTTGTTAAGGGCTTTCAAAGGCTTCCAGCCATTTTCTCTCCTGCTGATGATAAGGATGCCTTCCGGACTGTATTGGGAGAGAAGCTTTGCGCAGATCCTGATGCGCTCATCGATGCGCTGGAGGTTCAGGACAGAAAGCCCGTCCGAGCGCGTCTTGTAGATGAACGGCTCCATGTATTTTGTCTTGAATTTTGTCCCTATATGGATGCCTGATTTCAGATAAGCATCCTGAGCAACCAACAACTGTTCTGATGTTCCCATATTCAACAATCCTCCATGCGCGTTTTTTTCGCCTCAGCGCACTATTCCTTCCTGCAAAGCAAGCAGGAAGCTTCGGCATTAAGGCGGGGTATAAGGCTGGCGCTTATAAACCTATCTGCCAAGAGGATTTCTATGCTGAACCATAATTATTGCACAGTTACAAAACCGATGCTCCATATTCCTTTTTGAATCCAACAACAAAGGGCTCGACGGTCAAAATTCCTTTCAGG
>JACPBV010000044.1 GCA_016180135.1 Candidatus Woesearchaeota archaeon | reverse complement strand
AAAATGAGCTACGAAAATTTAACACGGCGCATCGAAAGAAGCACAAGGGAAGCTGAAGGCAGGTTTTATAGATACGATAGAAACCATCCCAATACCCAACTGGGCAGGGATAGCAGATTTCCCAGTGGAACAAATCTACCAGAATCAAATCTTCGGAGACCGTATCAAACTATTCTGACGGGAGCAGGCATTGCAGCAGGCGCCGCAGGAATGGCTGGATGCACAAGGGAGAGCACAGCAAAGAAAATAGAGCTGCAGAAAAGGCTAGACGAAATACTCAACAATGTAAAAGAAAGGATTGGAGATGCGGAAGCCAGGGAAGCAATGCAGTTGCAAGAACGGATAGTGGAACTGGAAAAGAACCCGGACTATTCAGGCCTTGCTGAGTTCATATATCAGGATCCTTACCACCCAATAACCCCGGGAGGCATTGTTGTTTTTGGAGCGGGCGTCGCCTCTCTCCTTGCTGCGTTAACCAGCATTTATTTTTTGGGTGAACATGGTTTTCACTCAGAGGTAAAGGAATTATATGGGGAAGTGAGGGAATATTTGAGAAGAAGAAAACATAAAGGTGGCCAAAAATGAACACAAACAAAATGATAAGGGATTCTTTGTATGGGATATTGTTTGGATGGGGTGTCCTTACTGGAAGCGGAGCAGAAGCTGAAGAAGCAAAACAAGCTACCACAAATCAGCCTGAGCAATCAAAAAATACTGCCTCAACAGAGCTCGAGCAGATCATAAAAGACATGGATGTGAGCACAAAAAAAGCTAAAGGCTGAGGAATATAATAAGAGAGTTGATGCTTATCTGGGCATGAGCGATGAGCAGGCATACCGTCTTGGACTAGCATCAATCCTAAAAGATCAAAAATTGAAGGAGAAGCATGGCATGGTAATAAAAGAAGGAATTGTTTATGTTACTGCGGCTGATTGGTTCCTAAATAAGGAAGGAAAGCCCCAGACGCCAAAAGTTTATGTTGCCGCAGGAACCCTTGAAGAGCTGGAAAAGTTTAATGCCCATGGAGAGGATGGAAAGCCTGTCCCTCAACCAAGCATTCAGGTAACCTATGGCGGAGTTTCCAAATTCCTGCATGATGTTTTCGGCCTGGCAAGAGATAGCATTGTTGGAGATGCGCCCCCCGGTGAATTAGATCCAAAACTCGGAGGGATAGCAAAGGATCTTCAGGCTGATATGAGACTAAAAGATTCTTATTCAAAAAAGAGGGGAGATTGATCATTTTGGAGGTGCCCATATTCCCCCGTTTCTCCCCCGAACAGGAAAAATTAGCAAAGATTAAATAGTCTAGACCTGGGGATTGCACTATGCCTATAATTTCCTCAACCCTCAGAGGGAAAGATATCCGTCCCCTCAGGACATTAAGCGAGGATGTCTACCAGATACTTGGCCATTTCTCGGATCTTGAAAGCCTGCATTTCCAGAAAACAGGATTGCTGACAAAATTTTCCAAACGCTGGGATGAAGGGAACCTGAGAAAGCTTCTCGCCCTCATGAAGCGAGTCCACAGGATTGAGAAGCTTGATGAGGGAGCTATTGAGGAGTATGACCGGAAGATAAGCACTTCCATCACAGCACTGGGAGAAGTTGAGCACACAGGGATAGGGCAATTCGGGAAGCACCATCTCCTCATTTTGAAGTCAACACTTGAGCCCCTCAGGAAAAACATCAGGGCCCAGCTTGAGTTCTTTCGCAGGACTGAAGGGAAGATCATGCTTGAAAAGATGCATCTTTCAGAGCTTACTGCGCTTGTAAGTGAGGAAGCAAGTATCCTGAGGATGGAAAGCAAGGAAATAACCTCATTAAGGGCATCGCTCCTTGATGCGGAAAAATCATCGGGAAGGGCTGTTTTCGAGGACTTATGGATGAAAGTTTTTGAATGCAATCTCACGCTTGGCAATCTTCTGCGAGAGAGGGAACAATTGGTGATTGAGTCTACTCCAGATTTTTCCCGAGTGAGGTTTCCGAAAAGGATTTACCACCTCAACAACCTTATTTTAGCAAATCTTTTCAGGCTGAAGCAGCACCTTGAAACCCTCATCAGATTTTTAGACTCAAAAAAGAGGCGGAAAATTGCCATATTCCAAGAAATCAGAGATTCTTTGGATTTAATGCTGAGCCAGCTTTTTGGCACACGGTACCTCACAAGCGGAAGGATGTTCATTGAAAGCATCAAAGAAAAACAATGGGGAAAACTCTGGTCAGGCTCAGGAGGATTTATTCCCTCTCTCCGTGCAGCCAGGTCAAGCATCATCGATATTCTTGAGAGGGAGAATAAGGTGCTCGACGAAACAGCCCAGATGCACGAAGGCATGAAAACTATCCCGGACAGAAGCCCCCAGAAGATTGAACTGATGCGCCAGAGGCTGGAAATCCTTGCACAAAAATTCGGCAATCTTGAAGGCGACCTTTTCGATATCGTCCAAAATATGGATCTTGCGTTTAGCGCACGTGCTTTTGGAAAACTGATTCTCGCCCCGGCAATAGGGGTTAAGATTCGCTTCAAACTCATCGGCTCCTTAGCAAACAGAGGGACGCCCGA
>JACPBV010000017.1 GCA_016180135.1 Candidatus Woesearchaeota archaeon | reverse complement strand
TTAGACACAGTCAATCCCTCAGTAAACTCCATCTCAATCTCCCCATCAGTCGGAGCAGCAGGAACCGTATTCAATCTGACCGTAAACATCAGCGATGATGTCAGCGTCCTTAATGCGACAGCATCAGTCCAGAAGCCGGATGAAAACCAGACAGCGCTTATCATCCTAAGCCTAACTAACGCCCTCTACAACGGCAGCTGGAATTCCTCCGGAAGCGGGGATGGTTCTTATGTGGTGGATATCATCACCTATGATTCAAGCGGAAATTCTGTCGAAAAGGAAAACGGCGCAGTCATCCCTCTGTCCAGCAATGCAGTCAATGTTTCTGTGAACTCTTCTTTGAACATCACCTCAAACACCCCTTTCACCGTAAACGCAACAGCCCAAACTGATACATGGATAAATATCACGTCCAATGCTGATTCCAATGCATCGGTGGCAGTGGCAAAGTATTCTGACAATATGGAGCGCATTGAAAACACTGCGGCTGCAGAGCTTGGGAAATACGTAAGCATCATCCTGGATAATATAACAAACCAGAATATCTCCTCTGCTGTCATCAGGGTGTATTACACTGATGCTGAAGTGGCTGCTGCAAATCTCCAGGAGCTGACCTTAAAGCTCTACAAATTTAACTCAACAAGCGGCGTATGGGTTGAGCTTGGAAACAGCGGAGTTGAAGCTGCCTTGAATTATGTCTATGGGAATGTCACAAGCTTCAGCTCCTTTGGAGTATTTGGAACCTTAGTCAGCACAGCATCGGCAGCCTCTTCAGCATCGGCAGCCTCTTCAAGAGCTGGAGGCATCTGCACTCCGAAGTGGGACTGCACCGAGTGGGGAGAATGCCTCCCAGGTGGAAAACAAACAAGAGCCTGCTCAAGGATGGGGACATGTTTTATGGGCGAAAAGCCGGAAGAAGAAAGGGCATGCGCATTTACAGCGGGAGAGTCGATTCAGGAGGAAAAGCCCAAATCGGGATCAAGAAAGTTATCTGAAGCGACCAAATCGGATGAGCAGCCTGCCCCTCCAAAATTGCTTCCTTTGAAGGTAATTTTCATCGCATGGATTGTTATCGCTGTCTTGATGATGATCCATGTTACAAGGAAACGGAAGGGCTACAGTTAACAACAACTTTTATATACTTTCTTTACTTCACAGCGGTTATGCTGAGGACTTTGATCGCTTTGGCGTTGATTTTTATCGTTGTTTTAGTTCTGATGGCGCTTTTTAGAAGAACGCTGCAATTTATGGTCTCTGCTGCATTGTTTGCGGTGGCTTTTCTTATTATTGGCACTTTGCTCTTTCCCGATAATACTATTTTTCAAAAAGGAAAGGATTATATACTTGAAAAAGGGGTTGGATTGTTTGAAAAAGGAAAAGAGAAGATTATTGCCTATGTGGTTTTAGATAATGGGGCTATCGGGAATTCGACGGCAAATGATATGCCTGTTGGAGAAAATTTTAGGCAGCTGCCGGCAGAATAAAATGGAGTTTAGAGCATTAGAGGGAGAACCTTAAAGCAAAAGGGAAAACCTTAGGGCATTAGGGGGAACCATAAGGCAAAGGGGAGAACAATAAGGAATAAGAGATGATAAGAAAGAACATAGGGATAATACCGGGGATAACCAGAGAATAGGAGAGACAAAAAAAGAGGTGTCTTACTGTGAGTGTCTTTGATAAGATGATGTTCTGGAAGAAGAAAGATGATTTCTTAGGTGACTTAGGCAAAGGCATGGATTTTGGAAAAGGGATGGATCTTGGAAAGGGCCCTGACCTTGGTTTAGGGGGCGGATTGGGAAGCGGACTCGGGCCTGAATCAGGGAGCGGTATGGGTGATTTCGGAAAAAGCACCGATATGTTTGGGGCAGGGCAGGGAAGGGACATGGGCCTTGGAGGGAACGATCTTAATTTTGGAAACGGGCAGCAGCAAAGCTTTGGCTCTGAATCAGGGTTCCAGCCCGGCTACCCGGGAAGGCCAGCGCCGATGCAGCAGCCCTTTGGGCCTCCCCTGCAGCAGGTAACCCAGCAGCATGCTCCTGAACTTTATGGGAAAGATCTTGAAGTGGTTTCCGCAAAGCTTGACTCTATCCGCTATACTCTTGAGAGCATCAATCAGCGCCTTGCGAATCTTGAGAGGATGGCAAACGGGGAATATGAGCAGAAAAGGCGCTGGTAAGTGGCTGCCTTCGGCCGCTGACCGGAAAACAATATGGCTCTTTGGGATCAGCTTTGCAATATTTATTTTTGACAGAATCACAAAATCTCTCGTTCTTGAAAAACTTTCTGAACACCAGTCTGTTCCGGTGCTAAAAGGAATCTTCCATATTACCTCAGTGCAGAATACCGGGGCAAGCTTCGGGCTGCTGAGCGGAAGCAACAGCATCCTCTTAGGAATCTCTGCCCTTGTTGCTGCCCTTATCATCTTCCATCGGAATAAAATTATCCAGGAAAAATCCCTCTTCCTGCCTTTTGGGCTGATTCTCGGCGGAGCATTGGGAAATATTTTTGACAGAATCTTTTTTGGATACGTGATAGACTTTCTCGACTTCAGGGTCTGGCCGGTGTTCAATATCGCAGACAGCGCAATAACTATCGGGGCAGTCCTACTGGCGTGGCAGCTGTGGAAGAAGTAATATGCTTGGCTTGCATCTCAATGGCTAATAACTTGCATCTCAATGACCTATAGCTTGAATCTCAATGGCTTATATCTTGAATCTCAATGGCTTATATCTTGAATCTCAATGACCTATAGCTTGCATCTTAAATGTATTGGGCTTGTATTAATCAATACAGGCAGGGAGCGTAATCAAAATTTATCCAAGAACTTATCGGCTATCACTCATCTCTGAGGCATGAGTGCGGCTTATACTGCTTCTTCGCTTCTTCGGCAGAATCAAACCAGACCTGTTTTCTTTTCTGGATCTTCTTCGCCCAGTCGCAGTTTGCCTTATGATATACTGTGCCGGTTGCGCTGGCAACGAACTTTCCCGGGCTGAACTCGGTCTTGACATTCACAGCCGCTTTGGCATTACCGGCCGCTTTGCCGTTTAAAGCTTCTTTTTCATACGGAACTTTTATCTCCTCATGGACAGCTCCTTTTGGCTTTATCTTCATCACTCCCCAAAGGAAGCCGATGGCTGAAAAAAGTGCGACAAGCACCATTGCCTTGCCCTGAAAGCCTGTCCTGAGCGAGATGACGAACAGGTCTGCAAGGATAACAAAGAATGCCAGAGCCAGGAACCCCCACCCGCTGTTTGCGCCATGGTAGGCCGGCACCAATGCAAGAAAGGCAATCACCATCAGGAAAAGCAGGACAAGAAATTCAAGGACGAACGGCAGGCCTGTAAGCCTGAAGACTGTGAACGTGAACCCTAACAATACTATGAATAAGATGACTGTTATCGCAAAAAATGAAAATTTTCCATCCCCCATACAGCTATTGAAATCAAGGTCATATTTAAGGATTTCTATTCTGGAGTAGTGATATTTTTTTCAGATCAGTGATATTCTCTTCTTGAACTGTGATGCCTTTCGACAAGAAGGTTTATTAACCCTCTGCTGATTTCCCGGCATATGGAAGAGCAACCTGTCTTTTACGGCGGCCAGGCGGTCATCGAAGGAGTGATGATGCGTGGGAAGAAAGTGGCTGTGACTGCGGTGCGGAAGAAAGGAAAGATTCTCTTTAGGATTGATAAGATCAAGAAGAGGGGGGCCTGGACAAGATGGTTCCTTGTCAGGGGGATTGCCAATCTTGTTGATATGCTTGTCCTGGGAACAAAGACCCTGAACTGGAGCGCAGAGACGGCAGCCGGGGAAGGAGATGATGGGGGGCGCTCCGGGGAAAAATCATCGCCTGAAAAAACAAAAGGAAAAAACCAGAAAAGCAGCGGATTAAGTGCCGGAAAATTAAGCTCCGGGATGCTTGCTGGGATAATGCTTCTGTCGTTCCTGTTTGCGATGGGATTATTTGTTCTGCTTCCTTACGCTCTGACCTATCTGCTTGGGATTGCAGAGCAGGAAAAGCCGCTGCTGTTCAATATCGTCGATGGCATCATCAAGATAGGGATTTTTGTGCTCTATGTCTGGCTCATCTCCTTTATGAAGGACATCTATCGAGTATTCCAATACCATGGAGCGGAACATAAGTCAATCCACTGCCTTGAAAGCGGGAAGGAGCTGAAGGCTGCAAATGCGAAGAAGTTTTCCACGCTCCATCCTCGATGCGGGACTTCGTTCATCCTTTTTGTGATGGTCGTGGCTGTCTTTCTGTTTTCCTTCATCCCGCAGCTGGCACAATGGATGTTTCCCGGCATCAATGCCGTCCATTGGCTGCTGAGGAGGGGGATCCTTTTTACCCTTAGGATACTGCTGCTTCCTGTCGTCGCAGGAATATCGTATGAAGTGCTGAGGTTCAGCGCAAAACACCAGGGCAATGCTGTCTGCAAGGGATTAAGCAAGCCCGGCATGTGGATACAGAAGCTGACGACCAAAGAGCCGAGCATCAAGCAGCAGGAAGTCGGCATTTTGGCGCTGAAGAAAGTTCTGGAACTGGAAAAGGCGAGGTAGAGGAAGCCTCAACACTGAGCGTTCACTTTTCATCATCAAAAAGATTTTTCTTTCCATATACGGGGAGTAAAAACATAATTTCTTTCCGGGTTATTCCCAAATCTCTCTTTTCCGTCACCTTTTTATACACCGTAGCAGTAAAGAGGAATCCCATGGCAGGCCTTAAGCAGTTTCTCAGGAGGATGTATCTGTTCAAGTTTCTTGACAGCTTTTTCCTCATCAACGGCATCTGGGTGCCGTTCTACATGGAGTGGGGGAAGATCAGCTTTTCCCAGATCATGGTGCTTGAGGCAATATTTTTCACGCTGGTATTTATCATGGCTGCGCCCTCAGGAGCTTTGGCAGATTCTATCGGGAGGAAAAAAACTCTCATCCTTGGGGTTATCCTGTTTTCTTTATCTGCACTAACCTTTTCCCTCAGGGCAGACTTTTGGGTCTTTGCCGTTGCAAACTTATTTTGGGCTGCAGGGTTTTCCCTCTCATCGGGCTCTGAGCTGGCGCTTCTTTTTGAGGGCATCAAAGCGTCGAGGGAAAAAGCGAGCTCGAAAAGGATCATCGGAAAATTCAGGAGCGCAGAGATGCTCGGGCTAATGGCGTCGGCACCTTTAGGGAGCTTTCTTGCTGCGAGGATCGGCCTGAGGGCAGTCATGATCATCGGCGCGATTCCCGTCCTGCTGTCTCTGTTTTTTGTAGCCGGGCTGAGGGAAGAATTCAAGGCAAAGAAGAAACGAGAGCCTTATTTTACTATGCTTTTTCGGGGCGTGAGATATTTCTGGCAGCACCGGATCCTTCGCATATTGGCATTTGACAATGTCTCGTTGACAATCATCATGTTCTTCAGCATCTGGGTCTATGCGCCCGTCCTGCAGAATCTCGGCATGCCTTTGTCATGGCTCGGGCTCGCTTCCGCTGCGCTTGTCGGCGCAAGGGCGCTTTTTCTCCAGCATATATCGAGGATTGAGAGGTTTTTTCCGTCGAAAAAAACATACCTTATGATCAGCGCAATCGTGCCATCGCTTTGCTTCCTTGCGCTCCCTTTTGTCAGGTCTGCATGGTTAGGATTGTTCCTCCTTACCATCATTGCCGGGATGGGGATGACAAGGCCCAGTTTGTTTGATCATTACAACAACATTTTCATCCCTTCAAAATTACGGGCGACTGTGCTGTCAGCGATTTCCATGATTGCGGTCCTTGGGATCGCAGTCGTTTCCCCTGTTGTCGGGATGCTTGCAGAAAAATCCATGGATATTGCGCTCTTCGGCCTTGGTGGGGCTGGTTTGTTATTTTCCCTGCTGTCGAGAGTGGAGGGGGGGCATTTGATTGATTAACTAGCGAGTATATGCCTCAAAGAAATTTGTGGGATAAACCTAAACGGTTACCCTCATTCATTAACCTTTTAAACTCTAAAACCATTTTGGTGTTATGGCAGTCTACGAACCGCGTGAAGACTCATTTCTTCTGCAGAAGTTTGTCAAGAAGTTTGCGAAGGGCTATGTGCTGGATATGGGCACTGGCTCGGGCATCCTGGCAGAAGAGGCGGCGCAGTCAAAAAAAGTGGTGAAGGTGTTTGGGGTTGATATCAATGAAGAAGCCATCGTGCACTGCATCCGGAACCAGAAGAGCAGGAAGATTATCTTTGCAAAATCAAACCTGTTCAGCCTTTTCCGGGATTATAAGCCTTACAGGGATGTCAAATTTGACCTTGTCATCTTCAATCCGCCGTATCTGCCTTCCGACGATAAATCTCCTGATATTGCGCTTGACGGCGGGAAGGAAGGCTATGAGCTTATCTGCAGGTTTTTGCATGAGTCCGAACGGTGGCTGAGGCCGAACGGAAAAATCCTGCTGCTGTTCTCCTCCTTTACCGGGAAAGAAAATCTGGATAATTTTCTCGGAAGGAACTTTTGGGAGTTTAAGGAGCTGGCAAGAGAGCATATCTTTTTTGAGGATTTGATGGTGTATGCGGTTAGCAAGGTGCCTCGGGGGAAGAGAGTGGTTCAGGAGAAGGAGAGGGTGATTCAGAGAAAGAAAGAAAAGTAACTCTCGATAGGGCAGTTTAATCATCCAGGATATTCCTTGCATGCCTTATGTCAGACCTCACATTACGCAAATCTTCCCACTCCTCATCCAGCGCTTCTTTCCGTTTTTCGTATTCTGCCCATTTCATATCTTTGAGCATTTCCCAATCTTCAAATGGCAATTTAAGGGGTGTTGGTTCTGGCGCTAACTGAAGCCTTGACAAGAATATCTCCTGAATCTTCTTTTCCAATGCTTTTTCTCGTCCTGCAAGGACCATCTCTAACTTTATTGTGGTTTTTTTTCCTTCTATTCCAACTCCATATTGATATTTTATATTTGAAAATAACCCAATGACCAACAACAATCCTGCAGCGGTGGAAGATAACACACGTAAAGGAATTTTCATTTGGATTGGCCTAACCTTGGAAATGTCATAACATACTCTTGTTTCAATGGGCGGGAATTTTGCCTTGTAATTGGCCAGGCCGGTTCCGAATTCAACGCCTCTTTCAAGGAATTTTACACCTCTCTTTCTGAGGTCAAGGAAAATCATGTAATCAAGGAATTCGGATGCTTTGCAGGTGTTATAGTTATTTATCCTGAAGTCCATAAATGCAGTCTCCCCAAAGAAACCAACACCTGCGGCAGCAAGGATATCTCTGTCCCTTTCAACCTTGAAAATTTGATAATGGCCAGTTGCTATGGGCCTTTCGAGAATCCAATCAGCCTCCCCCAATTCTTTTCCTCTCATTCCCATGAACATTTTCCACGAATGGTATAATTCAACAATCTTATCAACATCCTCTTTTGTGGCTGTGGAAAAAACTAATCCTTCACGGGTTGCCCTCCTGACATCGGACCGCAGCCGCTTATACTGCGGCCCTTGAAGCTGCGGGTCAAATTGATCTAACCTGTTGGTAATTACTTTATACTCATTATCAATCACATAATCTGCTTTGCCATCAAGAAGTTGAAGGCCAGCGAGTTCTAATCTTGATACTCTACTTTCTTCCGGTTTTGTTTTTTTTATGTGGTTGAGAAGCATACAGATAGCATCCCTGCCAATGGGAGGAGGATATTCTACTGCGCCATCATCTCCATCCTTATAGAAAATCGCCCTGTCCTCGTCAACAACTGCAGTAACACCTTCTGATGCTAAAGCCACAGGGTGGACAAAATGCCCATAGTGCCTGTTTAAGGACAGTATTTTTTCAAGCTCAGCCCTCGTGCCACCTTCAATCGGAAATGAATCATCCATGGGCACGGAATTATTGCGCGCCTTAAAAATCTAACTTTTGACGCAGAAAATTCCGCAATGCTTTAAAGCAGGTGCTTGTTAAACCCTGCATGGCAGTTTTAGATATCCCTCGCATTAAATCGGTTTCAAGAATAGCCTACTTCACCCACGGCAATCGTGGAAACCTTTACACAGGAATCTACAAAGGCAGGAAGGTTGCCATCAAGAGCAAAAGGCCGGAGAGCGAGGCATTGGGGAGGATAGAGAATGAAATCAGGTTCCTGAAAATCCTGAATGAAAAGGGCATCGGGCCGAAATTGCTTTTTTGGGACAAACGGAAGTTTTCTTATTTTGTATATCATTTTGTTAATGGCGTGTTCTTTCCTGAATTCATCGGGCAGTGCAAGAAAAAAGATAGGAAGAATATTCTTGGGCTCATCAAAGGGGTGCTTGAGCAGTGTTACGTGATGGATACGCTTGGCATCGCTAAGGAAGAGATGAGCCATCCTACCAAGCATATTATCATTGGCATCGGGGCAAGGAAGCCTGTCCTCATCGATTTTGAGCGGTGCCATTACACCGAAAAACCGGGGAATGTTACTCAGTTCTGCAGCTATCTTATCTCTCGGAATATCCAAGCTCCTTGTAGCGGTTCCTGATGGTGACTTCGGTGACTCCTGCAACGTCGGCAACTTCCCTCTGCGTCCTTTTCTCGCCGTGCATCAGGGCAGCGACGTATAATGCAGCAGCAGCAATGCCTGTCGGGCCCCTGCCTGAGGTGAGCTCGGATTTCTGGGCGCGCTCAAGGATCTCAACGCTCTTGCTCTGCGTCTCTGCGCTGAGCTTCAGTGCCGATGCGAACCTTGCGATATAATCTGCAGGATTGCTCGGAAGGATAGTGATTCCTAATTCCCTCGTCACAAAGCGGTAAGTTCTTCCAATCTCCTTCTTTTCGATTCCTGATGCTTCGCTTAATTCATCGAGAGTCCTGGGAACGTCATGCCTTCTGCAGGCAGCATACAATGCGCCTGCAACGACGCTTTCCATCGACCTTCCCCTCACTAGCCCGCGTTGGACAGCCAACGTGTAAATTCTTGCTGCCTCTTCCTCGACGCTCCTCGGCAGCTTGAGATAAGAGGAAACCCTTTTCAGCTCGGCAAGAGCAAGCTTCAGGTTTCTCTCAATCGCAGTAGAAATCCTGTATTGCCATTTCCTGAGGCGGAAAAATTTGTTCCTGTCTTTGTCGCCGAGCTTGAACAGATCACCCTTCTGCCCGACTTCAGTGCCTAAACCCTGGTCAAACTGGGTGTAGGTCATCGGCGCCCCTGTCCTGCGCCTGTTTTCGCCGTCTTCAGAATCAAATTCACGCCATTCCTGCGTGAAGTCAATCATCTTGTCTTCAATGACAAGCCCGCAATCTTTGCAGGATATCTCTCCTTTCTCCCTGTTCCAGGAAAGGTTGATGCCCTGGCATTCCGGGCACTTTTTGACCATGTCTTTTGGCATGTTTGGTTAAACACCTCAAAACTTCCCTTTTGCATAATTTCTTTTCAGTCGTAAGCTTGAGCAAAATTTATATATGAGAACTGCTCGTCGTTTATAAACCTTTGTGTTTTTGGAAAGTTTTTTAAAGGGTGAGCAGACTGATGATGGAACAGGCAATTTTATAAATCTCCCCGCTTTTTCTCCTGAAGGCAAATCACCGTTGGATTTTGCCAGCGTCGCATAACCTGGTATTGCGCTGGTCTTGAGTGGTAGATGCGGGTTTCAACAGCCCCGGCCTGTCCGACACAACCAGTTCCCGCAAGGGTCTCCCGGTTCAAATCCGGGCGCTGGCGTTTTTTTCTTCAGAACTTATTTTATCACTACGCCATCCAGCTCTTTCATCGCAAACTTGACATAATCCAGCTTATCCTGGCTGTAGGTGTGAACCGTGTAGATGATGTCTCCTTTCTTTACGCTGTCTCCGACGTGCTTTGAGAGATAGATGCCTGCGCCTTTGTCTTCAGGGGCTCCGGCCACTCTGGCAATCTTGGAGATCGCTTTGTTTTTGATCTCACGGATGATGCCGCTCCTCGACGCTTTTAGGTGATAGGTTACGGGCCCGAGCTTTATCTTTGACGGCAGGATTATCCTCTGCCCCTGGGCTTTTATGATCTCGACCATCTTTTTGTAGGCTCTTCCGCTCTTAAGAATATCTGCTGCAAGCTGGATGCCTTTTCCTTTGTCTGCTTTTCCCGCAATCTCCAGCAATATCCCCGCCATCATCAATGCCTTGTCCCGGAGATCTTTTGGGCCCCGATGGTCATTGAGCAGCACCCAAAGGACGTCTCTTGCCTCAAGAGCCGGGCCGATGCCATTCCCGATGGGCTGCGAGCCGTCTGTCAGGATAACTTTTGTCCTGATGCCCAAGTGCGCTGTGATTTTTTCAAAGTCTGATTTAAGCTCGTTGGCTTTTTCCCTGCTGGATATCTTGCACACCCTGCAATAAGGGATGTCCACAAGGAGATGTGTGGCTCCAACACTTTTCTTTTTTGCAATCACACTTGCCAGGAGCTGGCTCTTTGCGTCAATGGACAATGGCCTTTCGACCTGGATGATCTTATCATCTGCGGGCGCCAAATTAACTGCTCCGCCCCAGATTATGCATCCGTTGGTCTTTTTGATAGCTTTTTTTGCCCGGTCAAACGTGAGAGAGACATCTGCCAATACTTCCATAGTATCGGCTGTGCCGGCTGGGCTTGTTATAGACCTGCTGCTTGTCTTTGGGATAGTGCAGCCTGCAGCCGCAATGATCGGGACTATCAGCATTGTTGTCCTGTTTCCTGCTACTCCTCCGACGCAGTGCTTATCAAGTATGGGATACCGGTTCAATCGCAGAGTTGATCCCTGAGTTGCCATCGCCTCAGTCAGCCATGCTGTTTCCCTGAGGTCGAGCTCGTGGAGGTAACATGCAGCCACAAAATAGCTCAGCTCAACCTGGCTTAGCTTGTTATGCACAATATCCCAAACCACCTGGCGTATTTCATCTTTGGAAATCTTTTTCCCATCGAGCTTCTTTTTGATGATGTCGAGGGAGAGCGGCTTCCTTGCAGGGACGATGGTGATATCATCCCTGTCTTTGGCTCCAAGGGAGCTCAGAACCTCTTCAAAGAGGCCGAGCTGGCCGGGAACGATTGACTTCTTTCCAACTCCCAAATCAAGAAGGATTGTCTCTTCTTTTTTTCCTTTTTTTACCTTGACCCTGTCACCTGTATGGAGGTCCATGAGCCTGGCATCATGGCTGCTGATGACTCCTACCATCGGCCCGCCTGAGCTGATATCAAGGTCTTTGACTTTGAGCCTCATTCCAGAATCCTCTTGTCGGTCTGATACAGCTTAAAGAAGGTGAAGGTCAATGCAAGGATCAATGGCCCTATGACAATGCCGACAAACCCCAGCACGGAGAGGCCCCCCAAAACCCCAATCAAGATTATCAGAGGGTGAACCTGGGCTTTGTCGCCGATAAGCTTCGTCTTCAGGAATGTTTCAAGGCTCGAGACAAAAATCAGGCAGTATAATGCAAAGAGGATGGTCAACATAATCTCTGACTGGTTGCTGGCGCTGATGGCATCAAGAAGCTTAAAGAGCGCTGCGGGAACCCATACAAGAGACGGGCCAAGGATAGGGATGAGCGCCAGGAACGCAACTACAATCCCCAGGATCAGCGGGGAATGAATTCCAAAGATATAGAAACCGAGCGCTGCAAGGATTCCCTGAATAAGTGCTACTAAGATATAGCCATAGATGATAGCGTAGGTTACTTTTCCCATCTTTTCAAAGAGATGCTTCTTGTAAATCTCGCTTAGGGGGGCGATGCTTGCCAGGAGGCTGAATCCCCTTTTACCGTCCTTAAACATATAATAAAGCCCAAAAATAATAATGGAAACATTGAGTATGAAACGGGGGATGGAGAGCAGAAGGTTGGAGATCGAGGTGATAATATACGCGCTTGATTTTTCAATCCCTGTCTGGAGCTGATATCTTATCTTGGGTTCAGCAAGGAAATTATTGATGCTGGAAGTGATCTGGCAAAAAATATCTTTTGTCCCGCATTGGGGGAGGAGAAACTCTGTTGAGGAGATCTTCTGCTTGGCTACGATATATCCAATATAGGCTTCCTTGGAAAGCGCATTAAGGATGAAAAAGAGGGGCAAAAGAAGCAGGATAACGACAATTGCCGTCGTGAGCATTGCGGCAAGAGGCTCCCGGCGAATTTTCTTCAGAATCACCCTGTAGAGGGGAAAAAAGATGTAGGCAAGAACTGCGCTCCCTAAAATAGCGTTGAAATAAGGCCTGAGGATAATAAACCCTGCTAGGGCAACAGCTATCGCAGCAAGCCAGAAGAATGTCTTTCTGAATTCTTTTTCTTTGATGGTATTCCCCTCTTTTTTCCGGTAAAACTCTCGCAAAGAACTATATAAATCTTCCTCTCTCTGAAGAGGCTTGTGGTTTAGATGGGGAGATAAGCCCACTCTTTCTGAATATCTAGGATAACTTTGGTTTTGTCCAATTTGGCAAATGGGCCCGACCAGGTTCGCACTGGTGACCTACACACGCTAAGGGCTGTCGCCCTGTAGAAACCTCTGTACACTAGCCTCATCTCACTTCGTTT
>JACPBV010000003.1 GCA_016180135.1 Candidatus Woesearchaeota archaeon | reverse complement strand
GTTGCTCATGGTGTTTGGTACACCTGAGTGCCGGTACTCAACTTTTATTTGCTTTTTTCTCTAAACTTAGAAGTAGCTATTTTGTGGTCGGAGATACTAGCCTCTCCTAAAAATTGGGCAATTTCTATTGGGCCATAAGAATCATCACCTTTTGGAAAACCGCCGCTCATACTGTCACTAATCCCCCCATATTTTTAAACTTTTTGCCTCAGGGGAGGAATCAGGCTAATTCCTCCAGAGCGCCAATCAGGTATTGTGCAGTCAACCCTATTTAAGCTGGGAAATTGCAACAATCCTAACCCGGAGCAATCATATCAAAAAATTATGAGGACTATTCTGGCTGAATGCAATACATCATCTATGCACCAAGATATCTTCGAAAATATCCCTCCTCCTGCCTCAATGTCCTCAGTAAAAATTGAAAATAGCGTATTCTTTTATCATGATTCTCAATAAAAGCTCTTGGGGAATGATAACCAATTAATTCATCACGCCTTTGAGCTGTTTCGTTCAATAATCTTCTCCATTCATCTCCAACTCCTGCCAGGCCATCTGGTGATACCACTATGTCGGTTTCCAGCTTGGAGGCGAGGAGCCTTCTCCTATTCTCATGGCTTCCCAATTCATGGCAGTATTCCATTTCATGAAATTGTCTTTGAGGACTGAAATAATCATCCCTTAAACTACTTTTAAAAGAAGACTCAACCCTCTTAGATCCAGTTTCTGATAATACTTCATCCCAACTAATATGTGGGGAAGCCATTTTAGCAAGAGTAAATATGTCCTGAGGAACATCATCCTGGCAACCGACATGGAGCACCGCAATATATCCAATTTGTTTGTCAGAAGGCTCATCGAGATTGTTTGCTGCAATAAATATTGCTGATAGGTGCTCAGCAAGGCTTTTTTGGTCTGGAACTTTCTTTTGGAAGCCGCCCATAAGAAATGCTCTCCAATTGACAATGGGGTTGGTTTCTTGAAATTTAAATTCTCCCTCCTCATCAAGATATTCCCCGTATTTTTGGCGAGTCCTTACAATTTGTTCATTAACATCTTCAAAAACATAGTCAGGGGCTCCGTTATCATCATCTTCCGGAGAAACTCTCATCTCATCCACAATATCGTTTATTGCATCCATATAAACCCTCTCAGTCTGGTAGCACACTCCAAGAACACGCTCCCTTGTGGCGGCGTATTTTGGCGAATCTCCAAGGCGGAGATTGATCTCCCTTACAACCGCTTCGAGTCCATCATAAAATAAATTTAGCCTATTGAGATAACCCAGCGCCTTCCCCGTCCCTACATATTCCTGCTGTTTTATTTCCTTAATCGCTGCCAATTTCCTTTCCAGCTTTACTTGTTTGCCATTGTCCATTGGTCTTGGGAAAAACCTCCCGCTTATAAATCTTCCCATTTTTACCACTCTTAAGTTTATAATATCTGCCAAAAGGTTTAAGTATCCATTGCCATTTACTTAAGAGTATGGGTGACAAACCTGGCAATGACATGTATCGTTTGATGCAGCAGGCTGCCTTCCAAACGCTCTTTGGGGTTTACACGGACAGCCCTGCATTTCTTGAACAAGAAGGCCATGAGCCTATGGAGCATTCTCTGGATGAGCGCATGTGCAATACCAGTTTTTCGGGGGAAAAGCCAGCGCCATTCGTTGTCAATGATAATTCTTATCCATGGGCAGAATACGAAGCAGCGGTAAAGAAAGATTCTCCCTTCCTCCCTGATGATCCGACACCCAAACAGATTATTACTGCATTTGATATAATGAGGAGCAGTTTCTCCCTCATCTTTGGGTTGGAATATGCCCTTCTAGTCCTTAACGGCCGAAAGGAATCAAGGCCTTCAGAGCTATGGCCATTGGAGCATACGATTTTGGGTATTGCCCCCCTTAAAAGGGATTCTATCATTTATGGCAACCCAAATAGTGATACTGGGTTTTCGCTTCAGGTGTATGCTAAAATTGATGGCCCGAAAGACGGCCCAAGAACAAGGGCTGATATGTTCAAAGCGATGGTTGAAGGAAGAGTCAATGATGTTTATGTCGATATATTTCAGATGAGCAGAAATGATTTTAGCGCAAAATTGGCGCAATTAATGGGACGCCAACACAATTTTGTCCCTCTTGAAAGCAGTTCAGCTTCCGATGAGGAGAATAAAGCTCAAGGGGGAAGAGGGGATTGGTACAGAGATGTTGCTTCGCCTGAAAATTACCAGCCTGATGAAATCGGCAATATCAGGCTGCACAGATTCGCAACTACTCACCCAGATGGTGTAGTATATTTCCAAAATATGATGGCTGCCCAGGTGAATCCTGACCTATTGCCGGACCTTGCCAATGCCCTAATAACTCCAGATGCCGGCAGGGGATTTAATGTCCTCTCAGCTGATTCTTTGAGGCTGGGGCTGCTGCTTGGCAAGTTTCTTACCGACGATACCTTATTCAACCCCTTTGCCCATATTGAAGGGGAGATAGCAGAGATGAAGACAAGGTTTAGAAATCTGCAAGGGTTTAGCCAAAGTGCATATAAGCCGGGAGCAAGGTTGCTGGAGTAGAGGATTTAAAGGAAAGTTTATGAGGCTGCAAAGATGGGGGCAGGGCTAAACAAATCGGGGGCTAAAGCCGAATAATTCTTTATTCCCGCTAACACATATTTTTACCGGGAGTTGATGCTGTCAGATAATTATTCTTCAGTCCCCCCATTAACATTATGATATGGCCATCCATTTCGAAACAGTATCTGCTAACAGCTTCAAAACTCTCGACGTGGTATGAGCAGTTCTGCGTCCCAGATGGGGCTTCCCCAAGCAACGAACAAAACGGTAAACCATTTGAGTTTTGACCTTAGGCCGTTAGGAGATACTCGAAACAGTAAGTTTTAAAAGATTTCAGCCTTTTCAGCCAATAATGCCCCAAAACCTCTTCAACAAAGTCTGGAAGCTTCATACAGTCAGAGAACTGCCAACAGGCCAGACCCAGCTCTTTATCGGGCTCCATCTTATCCATGAAGTAACTTCCCCCCAGGCATTCCAGATGCTCAGGGAGATGGGATTGAAGGTGCTTTATCCCAAAAGGACGTTTGCTACAGTTGACCATATCGTCCCTACTGACAGCCAGAGCAGGCCATTCTCCGACGAGATGGCAGAAAAGATGATGCAGGAGCTTGAAAAGAACGCAAAGGAGTTTGGCATCAGCCTTTTTGATGTTAGGGATGCAAGGCAGGGCATTGTCCACGTCATCGGGCCGGAACTGGGATTGACTCAGCCTGGAATGACGATAGCATGCGGTGATTCCCACACCTCAACTCATGGCGCTTTTGGGAGCATCGCATTCGGCATAGGAACTTCGCAGGTCAGGGATATCCTTGCAACCCAGTGCCTTGCGCTGTCAAAGCCAAAAGTGAGAAAGCTTGCTATCAACGGTGTTCTCGGCAAGGGTGTTTATGCCAAAGATGTCATCCTGACAATCATACGAAAACTTGGTGTCAATGGCGGCATCGGCTTTGCTTATGAATATGCCGGAACAGCGATGGAAGCTATGAGCATGGAAGAGCGCATGACAGTCTGCAATATGAGCATCGAAGGCGGCGCAACCTGCGGCTATGTGAATCCCGACGAAAAGACTTTTGCTTACATCAAAGGAAGAGAGTTTGCTCCAAAACCTGAGGATGGAAGTTTTGAAAAAGCTTTGCAATACTGGACATCTATCGCATCAGACAGGGATGCGCTTTACGACGACATTGTTGAGCTCGATGCTTCAAAGATAGAGCCGACAGTCACCTGGGGAATAAATCCTGGTCAGGCAATCGGAATATCGGAAAGGATCCCAGCAATTTCCTCTTTTTCCAAAGATGAGCAGATGACTGCCCAAAGGGCGTTGGAGCATATGGGCTTTAAGGAAGGCGAGTTGATTGAGGGAAAAAAGATAGATGTCGCATTCCTCGGCTCATGCACAAACTCGAGGATCTCCGACCTGAGGGAAGCTGCAAAAATTGTTAATGGAAAGAAAGTTGCCGCTCATGTTAAAGCGATTGTCGTTCCCGGCTCACAGCAGGTAAAGAAAGCTGCAGAAAAGGAAGGTCTTGATAAAATATTCATCTCAGCAGGATTTGAATGGCGGGGTGCCGGCTGCTCAATGTGCCTCGGCATGAACACCGACAGGCTGAAAGGAGGCCAGCTCTGCGCATCTTCGTCGAACAGGAACTTCATCGGCAGACAGGGAAGCCCTAAAGGAAGGACGTTGCTGATGAGCCCTGCGATGGTAGCTGCTGCTGCTATTAATGGGAAAGTGGTGGATGTGAGGAATATCTTGTGAGAGTCTATTGTGAAGGTTAAAAATGCCCAAAATAACCATCATCAAAGGAACCGGCATCGTCATCCGTGGCAACGATATCGATACCGACAGGATCATCCCTGCAAGATACATGAAGGAAGTCACGTTCGCAGGGATGGGAAAATACCCTTTCTTTGATGAGCGCTTTGATGAAAACGGAAACAGGAAAGCCCATCCTTTCAACGACGAGAGATTTCAGGGCGCATCAATACTTGTCGTCAACAAAAACTTCGGCTGCGGCTCAAGCAGGGAGCACGCGCCACAGGCCCTCATGAGATGGGGAATCAAGACAATAGTCGGCGAGAGTTTTGCGGAAATATTTGCGGGGAACTGCACCATGATGGGGGTTCCTACCATCACCCTCCCCAAAGAAGAGATTGACGAACTGATGGACTTTATCGAAGAGAACCCAAACCACGAGATAGTTGTTGATTTAACCAATAACGAGATTTCCTATGCAGAAGACAAAGCCACCTTCTCGATGAAAGGTTCCTCGAGAAAAGCACTTATGGAAGGGACGTGGGATTCCACAAGGCTGCTCTTAGAAGCCAGAGAAGAAATTGAAAGCGTTGCCGGAAAGCTTCCATATTTGACGTTTTAATCTGGAATTTTTCTTGATTCTCAGGCTCATCCTTTACTGAATTCTCAAACTCACTCATTTTGGCAAAGTCTTTAATCCTTATTATTTGATCCTTAAGGTAAATCCCAGGAAATGATGCCCTACATCATCCCAAAATAATGCCCAAACCCTTCTCAAGAAATAATCAAATCAGCCATTCACCACTTATCGTCTTCATCCGGATCCTTGTCGTCATCATCCGGGTCGTCGAAGGGCGACTTAGGCAGGGGAAACATATCCCCAAATGGCGATTCTGGCGGCGGCGGAAACATAGTTTACCCCCTTATACTGCTTCCTAGCAGCACTTGTCTTTGGATTTTGACGAAGAGCCGCAGCAGCAGCATCCCTGAACTTCCATCTTTTTCTTTGCCGGCTTCTTTTTTGATTTTTCCATATTGGCCTCCCTGTTTTTTGAATCTGCTTAATCAAATTATGATCGTACCTTGAATGGCTTATCACAAGTATTATTTAAAGTTTTGTTTTGTTTGAAATAACACCGCCAATCATTTCCTGTGCCTGTCCAAAACTGCTTTTATCTCAGCTAACTTCTCAGGCGACGGCTTGCTTATGGGCTCAGCCAATTTCCAGTATCTTCCCTTATGGTAGGCTAAAGGCTCCTGTTCAGGGTTGTTTTCAGCATTGAGGACTTCACCGATGAATATGGTGTGTGTCCCGGGCTTAAGGGTCTCGACTAGCTTGCACTCAACAGCAAGAGCAGCATTTTTGACCATTGGGACATCAATCTTTTTGCCAGGATAGAACTCAAACCCAAGTTCTTTAAGCCCCCCAATTTTGTCATGCTGCTTTCCGGTGTATCCTCCGGCGACGCTCGAAAGTATGTTTTGCCCGGCAGCGCAGAGATTGATGCCGAACTGCTTTGTCTTCAGGATGTTCTCATGCGTCGCTTCCCCGGGCCTGAGGCAGACAGCTATCAATCCCGGGCTGTAAGAAACATGATGCGTCCATTCAATTGCGCTGATATTATTCCCATGGGGCCCATTGCTGGTTATCAGCCCGACGTTGGTGATAAACTTCACCGACTTTTCATCTCCCCATGGCAGATCCATTGAAAACACCTCCATTTCTCTATTTCTGCTGTTTCCTTCAAGCCCACCCGCAACAAAGTTTTTTCATGGCGGAGATGGGGCGGGGGTCGCCCCGTCCGGGGTGCCCCATAGGGCAAATTTTTCGTTGAAAAATTTGACCGTCTCCTGCCATGAAATGAAAAAAATTTGTTAATTGCAGGCAGTGAATGGCCTAAATTTGGTTATGTAATTACAAGAAAAGGCTATTTTGCCTTTTCCAGATCTTTTATCTTTTCAGAAACACCCCTTGCTTCCTGCTCAAGCGTTTCTTTGTAGGCTTTGAGCCTGCTTATCTTCTCTTCCTTTGTCAGGAAGAGCCTAGCGTCTTCTCCGCCGCAGCTGCATCCGCATCCCATGTTGAGTTCCTCCCCCTTCCGGGTTATATCGGATATACGATACATATATTTAAATGTATCGGTTGTGCGATACCTTTTGCCGGATTGGAGCAAGATGCATTATCGATGAGAGTGTAACGGGTATCCGACAAAAGCGCAATGTATTTATAATGCAGGCATATTATTGGCTTTATGGAATCGTGCTGCCACATGAAGGGCTTTCTCAGCTTCATCGTCCTTGGCCTCATCGGAAAGAAGCCGATGTCCGGCGAAGATATCAGGGTAGAGCTGAAGGCAAGAAAGGGAACAAAGCCAAGCCCAGGAACGGTCTATCCTGTCCTGAAGGCGCTTGCGAAAACAGGTTTGATAGAAGAAGCTGCCGGCGTATCTGACGGGCGGAAGATTAAAAATTATATTATCACATCAAAAGGCAGAAAAGAACTCAAAGATGCCAACCGCAGGTTCTGTCAGATGTTCTTTGACATGAAGCAGGAGATGGACCACTATTGCGGATGCCATAAAAAAGATTAAGATTGATTACAGCGAATGATTCCCCTATGATCATGGCATCCTCCAAACTGCTGACAAACAACCAACGGACTCTCACAAACAACCAACGGACTCTCACAAACAACCAACGGACTCTCACAAACCCACAATGAAAAAAGCTGCTGCTGTCATGCTTGCCCAAACGGGGTATCTTGATGTGTTTCAAAGCCAATCCTCAATAGAAAAGATCTTTAATAAAGCTTGTTCTAACAATGCAGATATTGTTGTTTTTCCTGAATGCTTCCTGCAGGAGGGCATCTCGAAGAAAAGATTTTCTCCAAAGGCAGCTGCGCAGGCAAAATCATTGTTCTCCTATCTTTCCAGAAAATGCAGAGTCTGTTCCATCATGGGCTCTGTCGTAGAAAAAGCCGGAAATAAACTCTTCAACCTCTCTTATCTCTTCGGGCCTGATGGGGCGATTATCGGGCATTATGACAAAGTTAATCTGAACGGCAATGAGAGAAAATGGATAACTCCCGGAAATAAATATCCTGTTTTTAAAACGCCGTTCGGAAAAATTGGGCTTATGATATGCCGGGATTTATTGTATCCTGAAGCTGCAAGGGCATTGGCAAAAAACGGCGCAGAAATAATCTTCTGCCCAAGCCATTGGTCATCCTACTCGGAAAAGTATCCGGCAGTTTACAGAAAATATGTTCCCAAAGGAGATTTTCCGAAAGAAGTTGATGCGCTGGTCCAGGCAAGGGCGTTTGAGAATGGTGTTGCTGTTGTATTTGTGAATGGTGTGGGGCACGGCAAAGGAAAGAAAGGAGATATTCCCCTTGGCAGGACGCAAATTGCAGTTCCATTTTTTGGGGCGGTAAAGAAACTCAGCCATTGCAGGGAAAGAGTTTTAGAGTATGCCATTGATTTAAAGATTATCAGGGATGCGAAGAAGGGGTATGGTTTCTCAAAAATATCATCTAACATTTAATTCTTCCCCTATTTCAGTTCTCGAATGAATGTGTCGGGGAAATGTTTCTGCAGTTTCTTCAACTACTCTAAGTCCAACAGCTTTTCCACCAAGAATTCTTCTGAGAATGTTCACATATTTGAGCGGGCCAATAATAAATGCCGGGGGGGCGTTATCCAATTCGGCAATAAGATTTGAAATATCACTTCTTTCTTCACTCATGCTTAAATGACCAATAGGGGGTGCCTCATGAAAGGAAGGTATCCTAGCTCTGGGTAGTGGAAAATGATATACCTGGCCAGGCAAAGACACAAAATAGACATGCGCACGAAGGTCTGGCTGAATTCCAAACACTCTGGCTACACAGCCTTCCTGAATCTCTTGTAAAACATCTGAACTTTGCATATCGGGTTTAACCTGAAGGTAAGGGATTTGTTGTTGCATCGTTTATCACCTAAAAACCGGATTTAAACGTTATTTTTAAACCTGCCTATTCTTTCAGCATGAGGGCGCTGTCGCTAACATATTTTCTTTCCTCTTTGAAAACCAGTTAATCTTTTATAGTAATCCCTGCTCCAGAAGAGTATGGGCAATTCTTTAAACCAAATCAGCAAAATAATGACTGCAGGAGTTGAAAGGACACCTAACCGGGCAATGCTCCGGGCAATCGGCATGAAGGATGAGGATTTCTCAAAGCCTATCGTCGGCATCGCAAGCGCTGGCAGCGAAGTCACGCCCTGCAATATGCACCTTGACAGCCTGGCAATCCATGCAAAGAAAGGAGTTTTTGATGCAGGAGGCTTTCCTATCAAATATAACACTTTTGTGGTCACCGACGGAGAAGCGATGGGCCATGAGGGGATGAAATGCTCACTGATCTCAAGAGAGGTAATCGCAGATGAGATTGAACTGGTCACCAGAGGCCATCAGTTTGATGCCATCCTCGGCATTGGTGGCTGTGACAAGACAATTCCCGGAACAGTCATGGCGATGGCAAGGCTGAACGTGCCAAGCATCTTTCTCTACGGCGGAACAATTTTGCCGGGAAAGGTGAACGGCAAAGATGTTGACATCGTGAGCGCATTTCAGGCTGTCGGGCAGTTTGCTGCCG
>JACPBV010000002.1 GCA_016180135.1 Candidatus Woesearchaeota archaeon | reverse complement strand
CCTGAAAGGAATTTTGACCGTCGAGCCCTTTGTTGTTGGATTCAAAAAGGAATATGGAGCATCGGTTTTGTAACTGTGCAATAATTATGGTTCAGCATATGGCTGGGCTTATCCGAAAGAAATATATAGTAATCCTGACCAAATCTATCCTGACAAGGCAGAAGGAACCTTTATTGCAATCAAAATGTTGCCTTATAACAATAAGGAAAGAAATATGATGATTGCCTATCAGGAAAGCGGAGATGAAATTGAAATCGTGACCATCCATCCAATTTCAGAAGAAAAGATTTTCAACAGGGTTTTAAGCGGCAGGTGGACAAGGCATGAATAAACGATACCAATATGGCAAAAAATCCGATTCTCTCTTCATATTTGTGAAGGAAGGAAAAGAGGAGAACTTTGAGGAAGTAGTTCCGGGAATAAACATTGAGCTTGATAAGAATGATGACATAATCGGGATTGAAGTGCTTAAAGCATCAAGATTTATTGGAGATGTCCATAAGCCGATTGAACTCAAGCATTAAATGAATCTACTTCTTATACTTCAACCTTTCCCTGCTCATGATCCAGTCTGTCAGGACTCTGGTTTCGTATTCATCGGGCGTGTGGATTGCCTCATGGATATCGACCATCTGCGCAGTCTCCCCGACTAAATCATCCCTTCGTGCCATGAAGTTCTCTCCAAGATAAGTAAATCCCCAGACTCCCGGCATCAGCGATTTTGGAAGGACATGCAGTGTCTTGTCCACCCTGTTGGAGAAATCCTGCAGCTTCTCCTCTCTCTCGCTGGGATAATCCCTCAGTTTGTAGTTGAGCGACACTGATTCTTCTTTGTCATCTCGTGCATAAGTCAGCTGCAGCGTATAAGGCAGCGCATCAGGAATCGGCTTTTCTCTGGCTGCTGTAAAGGAATATTTCTTTTTCTTTTCATCTTCCTCTTCTGCTGTTATCGTGATGGATTCCTGATTTTCGTTCTCAAAGTATTCGATCGTTACAGAATAGGATTGCTTTCTCTCAGCAACAGCTAATTCCCTGGAATGCTCTACTGCAAATGCTCCCGAAGGGGTTTCTGTGAGCTTTGGCATTAATGAAGGGAGTAAAGAAGCAATCAGAGGAGAAATAATACCATCTCCAGACAAAAACCCACCTTGGGCAATCTTTGTCTTGCTCCTCTCCATAAACAGCTTCTCTTCAAGCGTTCCCTTGATGGTAATTTTCTTTGTCGGCTGTTTTGCATTATGGGCAACGGTGTATTTCACCGACTCCTTCAGAAAGAAGAGCTGTTCGATGATTGCCTGCTCGATTTGCGAGACCATACCTACAGAAGATGGAGTGGATTATATAAAGTTACCTCAGAAAAAGTTAGAAATTTGCTCTAGAACGATCGCTAATCAATCACCAATCCACACTTATTGCAGAACAGCTCGGTATCTCTTCGAGTCATGTCTTTGCTGCCGCATTCAGGGCATTTCTTTGCTTCCTCCCCTTCAACCTGCTGGAGAGACTGTGGTGTTCCCATTGTTAGCCAACCAGAAATGTCAAGCACTCCTGTAACATTCCCGTTATAGTCCGTAACCTATTACCATCCCCAAAACACTCCTTTAAGGTAGTGTTTTCTATTTAAAGCTATCGGGAAAAAGGCTGGGCCAACCCGGGAAAAAAGTTATAAAGAACAATCGTTTCCTACAGTCTTATGGAAAAAGCAGCGCTTCTGGAAAGCCTTAAAAAAAGAATATCTGGGCTGGAATTGCCCCTGAAGCAGTCGGCAAAAAACCTCGTCTTCGGCAAAGGGAACCCTGATGCAAAGCTGATGTTCATCGGCGAAGCTCCCGGAGAGCAGGAGGACATTCAGGGCCTCCCGTTTGTCGGCGCTGCAGGAAAGGAACTGGACAAGCTGCTCAGGAGCATTGGATTATCTATCGATGCAGCCTACATCGCAAACATCCTGAAATACAGGCCCCCGATGAACAGGAGCCCGAACCCCGAAGAGATAAAAGCCCACACTCCATTTCTTGTCGAGCAGATAAAAATCTTATCTCCCAGGATCATCATCACGTTAGGGAATTTCTCAACCAAATTTGTGTTAGGCGGATTTGACCCCGATAAGATGGGCGCAGTTGACGGCATCACCAAACTGCACGGAAAAGAATTCACCGTCGCCTTGGATGGCCAAAACCACCTTGTTGTCCCCTTATTCCATCCTGCAGCCATGCTCCACAATCCCCAATTAAGGCCGCTGCTGGAAGAAGATTTTAAGAAATTAAAACTCATCTTAGAATCAAACAGAGAAAGCCAGAGGACGCTGCTCTAGCGTTAGTGCCCTGAAAAAAATAGTTTTCTACGCTGCTAGACAATAGAAATGTTGCATCAGCAAGCTGCCAGAGTGTTAGTAAGGCTCAATCTTCAGGTTTTCGTCTTCATCATTCCCTGATTCATGCTGTGAAGAAGATATAACCTTTCTGGAGCTGTATTCAGAAACTTCTGGCTGCTGTGACTGCTGCCTTGCTTCTGCCTTAGCAACCCGCTGAATCTTTGCTATCGAAGGGACAGCAGCTATCCAGTCCTCGCCAAATCCTGCAACATCGCCTTCAATGGCATCGCAGGTCTTTTTCAGCTTGGTGACAGCCCGTTTAAGTTCAACAATATCCTTGTCTTTCAGCGGCTTGATGTTTACAAGCGCAATAGTATTGCCTTCACGGAGAGAATCGAGAATAGGTTTGATAGAATCAAAATCGCTGAGGATAAAAGGCCTCACCGTTATCTTGGTGTCTTTGTCGCCCCCTTCAGAATCCAGCTGGACATATTCATTTTCCTCGGTTTCACGCAGCAAATCTGCATCAGCACGAGAAAAGCTTTCCTTCAGCTTTGATAAAAATCCCATTGATGGTCACTCCTCTTGTATAAGAACATCTTTCTGCAGTGGCAGGAACTATATAAATGTTTTGATTTACCTCTCCAAAAGCTCCAGATATTCCTCAACTCTTGTTATTACCGAGGGTAAAAGAAAATTCCGTATTTTTTCATGAAAAATCTCTTTGAGGGCAGCAAATTCAGCAATCCGGTAAGTGTTGGCTGCTTTCTCAACAAGCGACAGGGACCTCAGCCTCCGCAGCTGCCTCGCAAGATTGGACTGCGCAACACCTGCCAGAGGAAGCTTATGCGCCTTTCTTTCTTCGATGGCTCTTTTCTGGATATTTTCAAGGCTTAATGCCTCTCCGCTTTTTTTCGCTTCCAGGAGCACGCCGAGGACATCAACAATCACATCCCTTGAGTCCCCGGGCTGCAGCAATCCAAGAGAGAGGCAGGCTTTCCTGGCAAGCTCCCTGCCGGAAAGATTCTTGGGATGCTCATATTTCCTGAGAGTGATCTCGGCAAGGGGAGTGTCCTTTGCGATAGTTTGCGGGGGCATGGATACCCCTCAATAAAGCTGTTATTTAATAGTTATGTTTTTAAAAATAATACTGTTCTTCTTGAGTATGGGCAAAAAATTGGCGGATAGAGACAAGGCCAGATCAGAGATACAGGCAAAAAGAAGAGAAAAAATGAGTCTTAGGAAAAGGCTTAGCCAAGGATACTCTGTCCTGGAAAGTGGAACGCTGGCAAAATTCCACCTGATAGATTTATCTGATATAAGCCCTTTCGGAAGCCGGCCTCTTGATGTGACAATTTATGTGATGGGCTCGCTTGGAGCTGGAAAGACCTGCCTGCTGGAAATGTTGGAAGGGGCGATTAATGGCGCCAGGCTCGCTAAAGAGTCCGGCGTTGAGAACTGGTTTGTGGCTCGGTTTCTTGATTATTATCATCGGCATGGCCATCTTGATCGTGGATGCCGGCTGCCTTTTATCGACGGATTAAGGTATTGTGATGGGAACAAGTTGGACTGGGGAGCTATAGGCCGGCCTTTCAGGGCGGGCCCCGATGCGCTTGAAGAAAGGGCAGCTGCATTAGATGCGTATAGGGAAGCAAAATCGCACATAAGAACTGGTGGAAAATCAGCTTTTCCCGACAGGCTTTTTTATCCTTTTCAGGAGGAAGCGAGGCAGGTCATTGCATTGCCTGGCCATTTAAGCTTAAACAAGGTTAACATAAACCGCTCTTTGCCAAAGTTGGATTACCCGGATGCTGTCATCTATCTTGTTGACCCAGATGCCTCTGAATTTAAAGTTGGATTGGGAAGCGGCAGCGGCGCCTTTCGATACCAAGATTTAGCCCTGGAAAGGTGTGCAGTTAACCTGAGAGACATGGAATCATTGGAGGCGCAGGGAGTTCCAGTGCATTGGTTTTTATCAAAAACCCTCTCCAAAGAAAAAGAAGCCCGGGACAGGCACCCAGATGAAAAGGAGAGGAGAGAAAGTGCAATGGAGAGATACTCAAGATTCCCCAGCCTTGAGAGGATTACAGATGCAATCCCAACCCTGCCTGCTTTTGATTCTTTTGATATGGCTCCTCAGGAACTGATTAAGGTGTTTGGGGGGATTCTTTTCGGGGATTATGCTGCTAAGAGATAACGCTAACGTTTGCCTATTTAAAGTGAGATTGTCTAATGGATTTTTTAATGCTGAATTGAAAATTTTAACCGGAGATGCTCTTTCCCCCAAAAGGAAAAAAATTGAACTTGTAGATCTTCGAGACTTCCAGCGGCAGGTAGTCTCTGATTATGTCAGAGAACCTGAGCTTAAGCTCCATCATGATCTTCCTGAACTGGTCAACGTGGTCAACATCGATATTGATCTCCAGGTCCCATCTTCCCAATGATTTTGAATGGAACCAGATGTTTGGCTGCATTGCGCAGTAGGTGAAAAGCGCCTTTTCCCGCCGTTCAGAAAGATTATGCAGCGTGAACAGCACCTTATAGGAGCTCTGGTTCAGCCTTGTGAAATCGGGCTGCAGGGGATAATGCTGGATGATGTTTGCCTTTTCAAGCTTTTTGATCCTGGACGATATCCTGTCGCTGCTGGCTTTCAATGCTTTTGCCATCGTTGCAATGGGAGTCCTTGCATCATTCCCAAGAAAGGAAAGTATCCCCCGCTCAAGGGCGTCTATTTCCACTTTTCCGGGAGTTGACCCGAAATAGACCTGCTTCCGCTCCTCTTTCCTCTCCCTTCCCAGCAGATAATCCCTGAAGAAAAACGAGGTGTATACCATCGTTATCATCTCACGCTCAGCAAAATAATGGCCAAACTTCGCTTCAATCTCCTTGATGATGCCGTAAAGCTCAAGCGCATTCTGGGCATACACGTTGATGATAAGGTCAAAGAGGCCGTCGCAGGTGATCACATATTGCGTCCTCTCATGGGCTGTCAGATAATGGATAATCTCTTCCTGCTTTTCGACATTGACATTCTGCAGGCGGAGGAATATCTTGAACAGGGTAAACCCCAATCTTGCATTGTTCAGGATGGCATTGAACTTGTGGATAACCCCGGTAGAAAGCAGGCGCACAATCCGATAGGAAACAACCTGCTTGCTTAATCCGACCCTTTTACCGATCTCTGATGCAGGGGCCCTTGCATTGACATCGAGCTCGTAAAGGATCTTTCTGTCCTTAAGGTCAATTTTTGGAAATCTGTCTTTTGGAGACCCCTCTCTTGGTGACCCCCCTCTTGGAAACCCATCTCTTGGAAACCCATCTTTTGGAGACCCCTTTCTTGGTGACCCTTTTCTTTGATGCCTCTCTTTTAGAACCGCCACTGGTTTTTTGTCATTTTTCATCATTTTATCATACTTTACCAATTTAAATATAAAAATATAGCGTTTTTGACAAAAAATTCAAGAGAATATTTTAAATATATGTAACTACCATAAGATAGTCAATATGCCCGAAGAAAACTCCGCATCAAACCCAGCGATTCCGAAGAATCAGGCAGGAAGCCCGCTTGAAGATATAATCACCAGCCTTATCAAAGTTCCAGATGATATTTTTACGGCAGCAAAACAGGCAATAGCCTTTTCCAGGCACGCTTTCAACTACAGCATGCTCTCTGCCACAGGGATGGCAAGTTATCTCCTAACGGGAGCAGCCGGCCCGGTCACTGGAGCAGCCATGATGCTTGGCAGAGTCATTGTTGACTGGAAGGAAGGAGAAAAAACCAGTTGGGATAAGCTCTATCTTGAAGGATTAAAGGGGATTGGGCTGGGGATGCTTGCAAAATTGATGTATCAATATATCATCCAGAATATCCCGAACAAAACCATCCTTGGAAAAGTTGGAAGAACATGGGCTTACAACCCTGGCTTTATCAGCGGCATTTATAACCCGCTTTATCTCCAGATGACAGAAAAGATGCAGGGCAGGAGGATTCAGGCAGGAGAATGGTCAAATCTTAACTGGAAGACGTTCAGCAGGATAAGCCCGTTTCATTACCTGACGACAAACTATATCAAAGGAGTGCAGGAACAGGTCACAGCATCCGCCGGATTGGGGTTGGCGTATCGGGTCCTTGCGGGGTAAACTCTGAGGGTAAAACCTAGGGGAAAAAACCCCTAAAGAGATAAAACAAAAAATCCCAACCTTTCCAAAAATCAGCAGTATATCAAGAATTCATCTCGGCTCATCTGGAGATCATGCTTGACGATTTTGTTCAGGAGCCCCCTGTCGATTTCTTCTCCCGCATGATTCGGGATAACCGTTGTTCTGCCATCACCATGTTCAAACTGCTAACGGCCTAAGGTCAAAACTCAATTGGTTAAATGTTGGGTTCGTTGCGGGGGGAAGCCCCCTCGGGGACGCAGAACCTTCCAAGAGCACGTCGAGAGTTTTGAAGCCGTTAGCAGATACGCTCAAAGAACATATGGCTGCCTTCCTGCCTCTTGAACTCAAAACCTAATTTCCTAAGGATAGGATGCAGCTCCTTTGCAGTCAACAAAGGAAGTTTGGGCATCTAGACCTCGACTTGCTGCAGGCTTAAGAATTTTGTCTGATGCTCCGATTCCCCCTTTGCGTGAAGAAAAAGCTTAATTGCTTCCTTCGTCCGCAATAAAAGCTCATCATAAGTCTTGGCTTGGGTATGGCAGCCAGGAAGCTCAACAACCTCGGAGATAAGATAGCCGTCCTCCCCCTGCTCAACAATAATAGTAAATTGCTTTCCCATAGCCCGGATAAATCACCCAATCTTTTTATACACAAGGGGGTTGCCCCCAACGGGGAATGTCAGCAAACGGAAAAGATATTTACGATTTTTAAGCTGCTAACCCGAGCGAAGCGAGATTTTGAACGGAGCCGAAAGAAACGGCGCCGAGGAAAAACAAGAACTTGATAAATGCAAAAGAAGGCCAACCTGCCCCAGAATGCTCATCAGCACTTCTTCACCCATATCCCGAACTCTTTTCCTTTAATCTTTTCCTTCGCAGAAAATGCCCCGTTGATCTTCATCGCATCAGCCTCAAAATCGATGGATCCAGCCCCTACTTTTTCCATGATGGAATCTTCAAATCCGCTGAGCAGCCCGATCATCTCCTTCGGCAGGGAAATCCCTAATTCAATCCGGTCCCTTTTCTCCAGTCCTGCAGTCTTCCTTAAATTCTGGATTCTCCTCACCAGCTCACGGGCATACCCTTCTGCCTCCAATTCTTTTGTAACATTTTTGTTAAGATACACAAAGCCGGACTTCACAGGAACTTCAATATACTGCTCAGGGACTTTCCTTTCAACAATGAGGTGCTCTTTTACGACAGTTTTCTTATCGCCGTCAATGTCAACAATAAATTTCCCTTCTTTCTGGATGTGCCCAAGGATCGATTGGGGGCTTTCGAGGGCAAGTTTCGCAACAACCTTTGGCGCAAGCTTCCCAAAATCCGGCCCTATCTGGTTGAAGTCAGGCTTCACCGTCTCCGTTATCCCCGGAAGTGTCTGCTGGATGTGGATGTTCCTGATGTTTGCCTGCCGGCGTATCATCTCCAGGAGCTTTTCCGCTGCCGAAATAAGCCCATTGTCCTTGATAACAAGGATTGCTTCCTGCAGCGGCCATCTGATCCCATACTGCATCTTCTCCCTCCCCGCAAGGATTGACTGGATGATTTCCGACGCAAGCGCAACATCTTTCTCCAGGGGAGCATTGATAAATTCATCCATAACTTTCGGCCAGGAAAAGAGATGGATGCTCTCTTCTTTAAGGCTGAAGCGTTCCTTCAGCCCAAGGTAGATCTTTTCCGCAATGAAAGGGGCAAATGGCGCTATGAGCTTAAGCGTCTCAAACAGGGAATAATAAATCACAGAAGCCACCATACTCTTCTCCTCATGGGAACCGCTGCTGGCTTTCTCCCTGACAAGCTGGATATACGTCCTGCTCATCTCAAGGAACAGGCTCTCAACGTTGGGAGAAATTTCGTCGATGCGGTAAGCCTCAAATAACTCCGTCGCAGCCCTGATGGCCGAGTTCAGGCGTGAGAGGATAAACCTTTCTTCGTCGCCAAATGTTTTAGGATCGAGCTTCATCTCCCCGGGAGAGATTCCATTTGTCCTGACAAGGTCAAGGAGATAATTGTGAAGGTTCCAGAGCACATCAAGGTTCCTGTATTTCACCGCCACATCTTCGTCATTGTAGTTGATGTCCACGCCTGCGCTTGTCCCCCCGATCATATACAGCCGGAAGGTGTCCGCCCCGTATGTATCGACAACTTCAGACGGTGAAATGACATTTCCCAGTGACTTTGACATCTTCCTCCCTTTGGCATCCTGGACAAAGCCGTGCATATAGACGGACTTATAGGAATTTTTCCCCATCGCAAGGATGGAGGTCACCGAGAGCAGGTTGAACCATCCCCTGATCTGGTCTTTGCCTTCAAGGATGAAATCAGCCGGCCAGAGCTTCTTGAAAAGCTTTTCATCCTGCGGAAAATTCAGGCTCGTCCACGAGGCAGTTCCTGCATCGATCCAGACATCAAGGATATCGGGGATCCTGGTTTTTTCTCCTCCGCATCTGCACTTCCATCTTACTTCATCAATGTAAGGCTTATGGAGATCCTTAGGGATCGTTTTTGAATATTTCTTCAGCTCCTTGGCTGAGCCGATGACGGTTATATCGCTGCACGCCCCGCACCGCCAGACAGGAAGCGGAGTCCCCCAGTAGCGCTGCCGTGTGATCCCGTTGTCTCTCAGGTTCTCAAGCCAGGAATCAAACCATTTGCTTCCTGCCCAGTCAGGCACCCAGTGCACTCCCCTGTTCTCAGACCTCATCTTTTCTTTCAGGTCCTCAACCCTGAAGAACCACTGCTTGGTTGATTTGAAGACGACAGGATTCTTGCAGCGCCAGCAGTGCGCATACTCGTGGTCAACAGGCGAAACAGCAAGCAGCGCCCCTCTCTTCTCAAGGGCATCGATGAACTTTTTGGTGTCTTTCAGGGCGTGCAGCCCTTTGAAACTGCCCATGCTGCCGTCATAGAACCCATACTCATCAAGCGCATTGACAGGGGGAATCTTATACTTCTGCCCGACCTCAAAATCCTCCGGGCCGCATCCGGGAGCCATATGGACAAGCCCGGTCCCAGCAGACGTATCCACATACTGCTCTGAAAGGACGACGGTAAATGCCCGTGGCGAAGCTTTTTTAATTCCGGAATAAAACTCATGCAGCTCATCCTCAAAAGGATGGATATATTCCATACCATCAAGCTTCTGCCCTTTCAATTCCTCAACCACTTCATATTTTTTTCCAAGGACTCCTGCGATAAAGACATTTGCCAGCGCTTTTGCGATATACCAGTATTCATCTCCAACCTTAACTTTGAGGTAATCTATATCAGGGTGAACCATAATGCCAAGATTGAATGCGATAGTCCATGGCGTTGTCGTCCAGACAAGCAGATATGTATTATTCTCTCCATCTGTCTTCCCGTTCCGGCCCTCATCTGCCCCCCCAACTACATTCCCATTCGCCCCCCCAACTACATTCCCATTCCCACCATAATCTAACTTCCCCTCCGCCCCCCCAATCAACTTCCCGCCTGCCACCTCACTCCCATTTCGCCTGACCCTGAATTTTAGGAAAATAGAATCATCTCTCTTATTCTGGTATTCGAGCTCATGCTTTGCCAGCGCAGTTGCGCAGTCAGCGCACCATTGCATGGATTTCAGCCCTTCATACAATCTTCCCTGCTCGTATGCCTTCTTCGCAAGCCACCATCCTCCTTCCATGAATTCGTTTGTTATAGACTGGTAGGCATTGTCAAAGTCCATCCACACGCCGAGGCGCTTGAAGTCCTCGTTCATCGTCCGCAAATTTTCCAGAGAAAGGCTTTTGCACGCCTCGACAAATTCCCTGATGCCCAGCTTCTTGATGTCCTCCTTATCCTTCAATTTGAGCCTGTCCATCGCCTTGTGCTCTGTCGGCATGCCGTGCATGTCATAGCCTGCCCTGTCCCAGACATCAAATCCCCGCATCCGCTTGTATCGCAGCACTGCATCTTTGAGCGCCTTGTTCCATGCAGTCCCGAGATGGATCTTCCCTGAGGTATAAGGCGGCCCGTCGAGAAAATAGAACTTCTTTCCGCCGGAGTTCCTCTTCTTTGCCTTCTCATAGATTTTGTTTGTTTTCCAATAGGAGAAAATTTCTTTTTCAATTTCCAGAGGCTGGAATTTCTCTGCCATTGCAGCTCTGGAGAAGCAGGATGTTTAAAAATGTTGTTGCCCAATGGAAATTTCAGGGAATTGCCCAGGTATATCTCATTTGTGCGCATTCTATTCTCCTCAGTAGAAAGGAAAATTTGGCATGCCCTATGCGATTGAAGACAAATCGAAAATGCAAAAGAAAACAACAACAAAGGGCTCGACGGTCAAAATTCCTTTCAGGAATTTTGCCCTGCTCGGGGACTCCGAGGGAGCCAACCCTCCCCCTCGCCTCGCCGATGTTGTTTTCGCAAAAAAAAGGAAAAAATCTATGTATTCAGGGGAACCTTTTCTTAAACGCCTGTTCAATCCATGCCTGTTTCGGCTTCACTTCCTCTTTCCGGTAACATCTTTCCAGAGCTTGGCGATTGCTAGATAGACAAGGACAATTATTCCGATGTAGAGCAAAATTCCCAAAATGCCCCACAGGCTTCCTCCGTAGCCCATCATGCCGCCATAGCCGCTTCCAAAACCCATCATTCCGCCTGCATTCATCATGTTTTTCCCTCCAAATTTTGTTGCTGTATTGCTGAAGTTTTTATTGCCATTCCATCCCTGGCCCATCATTCCGCCAGAGCCCATCATCCCGCCGGACATCATACTCATCATGCCGGCCATCATATTATTTCCCATCATCCCTCCGCCCATCATCATGTTTCCAATCCTTCCGCCGCCCATCATCCCGCCGGACCCAAGGCCCATCATGCCTGAACTTCCTCCCATCATGCAGCCGGTAAACATTCCTGCACTGCCATTCCCGGCAGTTTCCCTATCATTGCAATACATATGCTTTGCCATGAGGATATGCCTTTGCTCTTCTTCAGGGGTCCCTTCTTTAAGGCCCATCAGCTCGTGCATCTGCTCATGCGCTTCCCCTGGGTGCATCTGCTCCATAATATATTCTCCGACCTCTTCGAGCTGCTCTTCGGAAAGGTTGCTGCACGGCGTGTTTGCGTCAACGAGTTTTTTCCCTTCATCAAAATCTTCCTCACCATGTGCGATTGTAAATCCGGAAGCCAGCAACAGGAGTATCCCAAGGACACCGGCCAATATCCAAATCGGCTTCTTCACCATTTTGCCCGAATTGACAAAATCTCCATATTTTCTAAAAGATCCTGTTTTCTTTTCAATCATAGTTTTTTCCTCCAGCTTATATTTATCACCTGCATTTCTTGTCCCCATGATTTTCACCTCATAGGGCAGGATGTCAGGCAGGTATATCTTTCTTGCCCTTGAAACCGTTTGAAACCGTCAAAGCTTGCCTTTCTGCAAAAAGACATTGTAGGTCTTGCCCGTCCTTTCCCTTTGTATAATCCCTGACTTATCGAGATTTGTAAGGTGAGTCGAGACTTTTGCTTTGCTCCAGTTGAGCCTGAACCGGAGTGAATCCTGAGTTATCTCCCCGGATTTTTGGATCTCGTCCATCAGCTTCCTCTCGTCATCAGATAATGCCCTGCGCATCACAAGGTATTCTTCTTCACCGGTCTTTTTCCGGTGTGAATGGAAAAGATAGTAGGAAAACCCGGCCGCTCCCCCCAGCGCAAGGATAATTGAGATAATGTTAACCGCAGAGGATGAATTTGTTGAGAAGCTCATCATCCCCGAGCCCATCCCGCCTGAGAATGGCCTTACAGTAGGGGAAAATATTGGTTTAAGGGCGAAAAAGAAAATCCCATACGCTGCTGCGATGAAAAATGCCAGGACAGCCAGCTTCGTGGTTGAATCAAGATTCCTGACATCAATCTTTCCCATAAGCCTTTACCGCATCCGCTGTTTTATAAACATTTCCTTAATTATCATGGCCAGGAAAAAACTCTCTCTTGAGGTAGGGGGATGCCCTTGATGGTTATTTTAAAACTGGTGGCTTCTCCTTCAATAGGAAAAGACAAAGTGCCCGAGGCATGATGGCCGCTTAAGTCTGGTGTGTCTTCAGGGGCAATAAGCCTGCCACCATGCTCCAGGACAGTGAGTTTCTTCAGGTCAAATTGGCTGAGGTCGACGGTGTGGGTATTGACAGACATCTGGACACGGAGTTTTCCCCGGGCAATCCCCTGGGGCGTGAGCCCAATCTCAACATCGCCTTGGCCGGTTGTTCCGGTCGTTATTGTTTTCTGTGAATTGCCCGGAGCAGCTCCCCCTGGATTCCCGGAGAAAGCGTTCCCAAAAGAAGCCTGTTGGGCAAGGGCAGGATTATCCGCACCAAACATGCTCCATACCGCATAGCCAAAAGCCAGGATAGCAAATATCAGGATCCCGATGAGAATCAAACTTTCTTTTTTCATGGTTTCAATCACCTTTTTCTTTTCATCTATTTTCTCCTAACAACCTAACTCCTTCCCCCTAACAACCTAACTCCTTCCCCCTAACAACCTAACTCCTTCCCCCTAACAACCCATTCATATCCTGAAATTTGGGTATTATTCCTTGCAGCAATCCACAATCTTCTTGATAATCTTCGAAAAAGTGCTAAGGACACCGCCGCTGTTCTTCCCATCGGAATTATTTTCCCCAGCAGTCTCCTCAACCGGAAGCTCAGCAATCTGCTCAACAGCATGCTCAACAGCGTGCTCGGCATTTTTCTCAGCAAAAGGTTCAGCGATCTTCTCTGCATCCACCATCTTTAGGTTGATGGCAAAAAACAATGAATACAGGTCAAACGCAGACTTGAAGAATCCGTTTGCTTCCGCTTCGTTTCCTTTTGCCATTTCTTTGGTGCCGACTTCAAGCAGCCGCATGCTGCACCCAAGCAGATGCTTGCTGATGCACCATTCCTCTCCCTGGGGGTCTTTGACAATCTTCTTCATATAAAGCGTCCGCAAATTCCTGACATCGTTCAGCATCTTGAGATACTGCTTTCCTGATGTCTTCATCGCAGTATAATAGAAATGCTCCTCAAGCGAGATAAGGTGCATCAATGCGATGCTCAGATCCTCATCCCTTGAAAGGTCAACTGAGCCGTTCTTCGCATCCTGGATTTTCTGCATCCATTCTTTGATTTGGCCGTTTTTAATCTGGCTGGCTCTAAACTGCCCGTCTTTGATCTGTCCGCCCTTGATATTTCCGCTTTTACTGCCGTTTTCCATTATCTGATTCACCATTTTCCATATTAAATCATTTTTCCTATAAATCTTCTTCAGCTCAACTTGTTTCGAAGCAATCATATCGGTGGGATGAGCCAGATATTTTAATCTATTATTCTGGACACCGATAAAATCGCTCTCTTCAGTTTTAAGGGGAAATGATAAAATAAAGCGCTACCCCTGTGATGAAAAGCATCCCAGTCGTAAATGCGATGCCCTGATAGGGAAATAACACCTTTCCCCGGGTATTTTTGATGTGCGTATGCAGCAAAAATGCCGCCGAAGTGATGATGCCTCCAATTATGGATCCAAACAAGACTTTATCCACCCAATAGACTTTGTTGAACAGAGTTCCTGCAGCCCCGAAATACAGCATCGGCATATACATAGCATCGCTTTTCACGATGGGAAGGAGAGGTATGACTGTAAGGAGAAATGACAGGAGCGCAACAGCCCAAAGCTGCAGGGGAAAAAATTGTTTCTTAATCCTCTGCCCGATCCACAGCCCGGTCGAGATGCCAAATGCCCCGATAAGAAGCCCGATGATGCTTTCATCAACCCCCAAATACTGGGCAGCGACAGCAGCGCCTCCGACAGCAACAGTGCATAAAGGGCAGTGCGCATGCACGATTGAGCTCTGCGCAGCAAAAAAGCCGGGTATCCCAAGGCCCATCCCGATGATTTTCTTTAACCTGTTTGTAAGCTTCATTGATTTCCCCCCATTCACCTTTTTGACATTATTCCTAACCATCCATACTAACGAATATGTCCCCTCCAACAAATATGTCCTCATCCCAACTTCCCAATCGATTCATAATGTTCGTATCTTGGCCAGTTCAGATCTCTGATGGCATTGCGCAGCCCGTTATCTGGCTCAGCTCCTGGAAATTTAATTCACCTGTTATCCTGCTCTTTAATTCACCCGTCATCCTGTTCCCCTTGCCAAAATCCCACGTCGGATATGCATTCACTCCTGCATCGCTGCAGGCTGCTGACTGCATCCTGCTGTTGGGCACTGCGCATTCCTTGTAATCAATAGATTTCCAGCTTCCTCCGAACATTTCCTTCTGGTTCTGGCAGTGCGGGCACCATGAAGCGCCATACATCACTGCCCCTTTATCAGTCAGGCATTGCGCAAAAGCATCAAGGGGATTATCCTCCTCGCCAAAATCCTTCTTGCCAAAATCCCCTCCCCCAAAAGCATTATCTTCTGAACAGCCGCTCGCCCCAAAAGGGACAGCAATAAACAGGGCAGCAAAGGCCCATCCTGAAAATACGCCTGAAGTTTTCATTGTTGCCGCCTTCGTAAGTTTGTTAATCATCTTTCTATGGATGGAGGTTAAGGGCAGCACCCATGCCCGCCATGCCCGCCGTGGCTGTCCTTCCTGGCATGCTTCTTTTCTGAGCTCCTGAAATCCTTAAGGCATTTCTCCGAACAGAACCAATGCCCATCTTCTGAGATGCCCTTCCCTTTCTCTTCTTTCATCCCGCACATAGGATCAGTCTTTTTGAAAAGTCCGAATATCATCTTAGCACCCCCCCACCATTGTCGGTGCGCTCTGTGTGTTCTGTGAATTTTGCTGGCCCTGTAGGCGTGCTGGCATTGTTCCATAATGGTCATACATCATCTTCTCATTCTCAGTCCAGCCCGACATATCGATCTTGCCGCCAGTTCCCGAAGAACCTGAAGCCGCAGAGTTTCCATTGAGCCGTGCAGGCAGCGTCCCATGATGGTCATACATCATTTTCTCGTTCTCAGTCCAGCCGGACATATCGATCTTGCCGCCTGCTGCAACCGCATTTCCGGTTATCGCATTTCCGTCGGCAGGCCCGCCGTTAGCAGCCCCGCTGTTGAAACTATTCTTCATCCCTGCAATCTGGACAGTCTGGATGACTGCCATGATGACAAGGATGAATGCTAATCCTAAAGTCAGATTTTTTGTCTTCATTTCTTTTCACCTTTTGTCGTTATATTTTCTCACATCATCTCAGATTGTATGCCTTCATATTTTCTGAGATAATACGCCTTCATATTTTCTGAGATAATACGCCTTCATATTCGCTGAGGTTATATTCCTCCATAGTTTCTGAGGTTGTATGCTTTCATATCTTCTCAGCTGAACAGGCCACTTTGGCTTTATTGTTTTATTGCATTATTGTATACCTTGACAAACAACCATGCGATAATTGCTCCCAAAATTATAACTTCAATCAGTCCGGTGATGGTTGTTCCAAGAGAAAAACCTTTCCTCATCATCGTTCCGGAAAACTCAAAGCCATGGAAAAGGTTGTTGAACAATACTGTTGCCTGCCTTGGAAATAATCCGACGAGTATTGCGCAAAGTATATTCAGCGCCCCGAAAGTTCCGCTCGTTGCGATGACTGCCGGCTTCATTGCGATTTGATGCTGATGTTGTATAGTCTTCACCATCTTGACAACCTCCTTTTTTTCATCTTATTCTCTTTAACACATTTCTGTTTAGCACCTTTCTGTCGAACACATTTCTGTTTAACACCTATCACCTTTTGACACTCTCGAACTGTTGGCGCATGGCAACCATCGGCGCACTCCGCCATCAACTCCTAACAACTTGCCTTAGCATCCTCCAACCATGGCTGCGCCTGAAGCAGGAGCCTCATTTTCTGCTCCCCGGTATTTGTTAGACGCAAGATTGATGAAGCTCAGCTCCACGCCCTTGCTTTTCAGGACAGCAGCCTTTTGGGCATGGATTCCAGGAAAGAAAAGCACTTTCCACTTCCCCATCTCTCCCAATATCTCATCGTCAGTAAACTCGCTGGCGTGGTTCTTGATAAGATACTTTGCCAATCCCCTCATCGCAAAGCTGTGCGAGCATCCGCAGGCAGCG
>JACPBV010000043.1 GCA_016180135.1 Candidatus Woesearchaeota archaeon | reverse complement strand
TGCTGCATGAGACTGCGCAGGGGAAATTTTTATACAGGAAGTTTGAGCTTGTGAACGAGGAATACAAGGCGCTTCTTGCCAAGGCTGCAAAGACAGCGCCCAAAGATAATTTTCTTGTCTTTCTCTATCAGGAAGATGAGACGAGCTTCACCAGCGACCTTTCCAATGAGCTTAAGCATCTCTTTCCCACAAAGGTAATCATCGTCGGCAGGCAGAAAGGGGATGAGGTCAGGATGAGCCTCAGGTGCGAGTTCAGGCAGCTTGACCAGGCAGTCGCAAAGGCATTGATCGGCGTTGAAGGCTATGGCGGAGGCCATGAGCATGCCTGCGGGGCAAATGTGAAGAAAGCCGATTTTGAGAGATTTCTTGGGAATCTGAAGAGCGCTTTAGGCTTGTGAACCTTTTCCAGATATGGATTGGGATTTTGCAATATCTTTAAATAGAGTTTCTTTTTCTTCACCCTTTGATGCGTCGGTGGTCCAATGGCTAAGACAATGGCCTTCCACTGCGGGCTGCATAATCCCTGAAAGGGCATCAGCCGCATGATGACAGTCATTTATCCGGGTTCGAACAGCATAGAATTGGGATTCAGTTCATGCTCAGAAAGTCCCGGCCGACGCATTCATTATTTCTTCTGAGAAAGCACTAATATAAATCTTCCATGTTGGCTATCAAAAACCCTATCGGATTATTACCTTCGCAAGAAATATCTTCCATCGGCAAACTTTTCCTATTTATGTTCGAAAAATCTTTCTATTGGAGTGTTGACTCGCCACGTGGTATCGTTCCATTGGCTGAGCTTCCTAAACTCTTGCATCCAAGCAACACCTGGATGATGGTCCCTAATATCTGCAAGAACTGTAATAAACCCTCCAGGGTTATTGGTTTTTCTAAAATGTTCATACATCTTAACCAGAGCAGCATATACTGCTTGAACATTTGGCTGGTAAGGCTTTTCCGGCCCAATGGGCATATGATCAATAGCAGAAAAACCCTCAAAAGGCGACCCACCGAGGTAGGGATGAATCCCATTGTCCATCATCAACTTCCATTCAGGGAGAAGCCTCGAATCAACTTGGTTCCAAATCAGTGCATCGCAAAGTGCACCTACCAAAGACGGACCTCTCCAGTCCCCTTTCAATTTTTTTCTTCCAAACATTTGATATAATGGCTCCGCTAAATTCTCTGGCTGGCGAAGACAAGCGGAAAATAAAAGCAGATTATACAATAATTGATCTGGTCGAGGAGTCCTATAAGTCCCTTCGCCAGTTTCAATAAGTAGATACTCCGTTGGGTTATCTGGTCTGGAATCATCCAGCTTTCGCTCAAGCCAACCTGCAAAAGCAACATCGGGCGAATGAGCCAAAAAGGAAGCAATGCTTGCTGCATAAGGAGGCTTATGCCCCTCTTTGATACTTCTTAGCAGCAATTGATAGGGTTCATCCTCTGAAACCCCCGCCGAATGGTCATATCCATTCAAAAATCTCAATAGCTGACGTAATTCGGGCTTTGGCACTGTGGCCAAACTATCTTCTGCGTTTCTCCCTTTTTCTTGTATGGGGGGATTGGATTCATCATTTGGCATGGTAATCCGGGGTTTGGGAATTATGTATAAAAGCATTTATGGGGTGCAACATATATTACAAAGAATAACATTTACACCTTCAAGCTCACCACTTTGCTCATCCCGTCCTGGTCCATCGAGACGCCGTAGAGGATGTCAGCCTGGCCGACGATGCCGTCATTGTGGGAGATGATGATATACTGGGCTTTGGCGGAATACTTCTGCACTAATCTTGCCAGCTTCTATATTTACCTGCACATCAACGCCGCCTTCAAAGGGGCTTTGGGGAACTTCGAGCTCAAGCCTTGCCTCGCCTTTTGTTGAGAGGCTCGTGAAGATATGCTTGAAATTCCTGTTGACGATGTTGAACTGGTTCATGAACAATTCTTTTTTCTTCCCTTCTATCTCGTTCATCAGCCCGATGACGTCTTCTTTCTCCCTGAACAGGGTGTCTTTCTTGCCGAGCAGCGAGGTGTATTCTTTTTCAACCTGATCATAGACTTCCAATGCCCGCATATTCACGCTGCCGATGTCGGCTTTGAGCTTCTCGAACTTTGCGATGTCCGATCTCAGCTGCTCTTCCGATTTGCTCTCAAACAGCTGGACGCCTTCATACTGGGAGAATTCCTGCTGCAGCCCGGCCAATTCTCCGGCGATCTCTGCGTGCTGCAGCGTAAGGGTGTTTTCCTGGATCTCGAATTTCCTGCTCTCATCGGCCTTCCTTGAAGCCTGAAGCTCAAGGGCGTTTATCTCATCGCCCAGCCTGTTCCTCTTCTCAAACAATGCGCGCCACTTTGCCTGGAAGTCTTTTGCGGCAGCCTCTTTCTTTTTCAGCTGCTCTTCTTTTTCCTTCTTTTCTTTCTCCAGATATTCGATCTCTGTCCTGAAATCATCCTCCTCTTTGGAAATCTGCTTCAGGATCTTGGAAATTTTCTCGCTTTCAGGCACATGGATGTCATGCACCTGCAGCTCCTTGTTCTTTATCTCGTTCTCTGCAGTTGCCAGGTCCTGCAGCATCTGGTTCCGTTTCTCCTCAAAGGTTGCGAGTTCCGCAAGCAGCTTCGGGTCACGGAGCTGGGCAGTCTTTGCCCTTAGGCTCTGCTTCTCTATCCGGTTCTGGGCAAGCAGCCTGTTCTTCTCGGCAACAGTATTGCCGAGCTTTTCTATCTCCTTGTCAAGCTTTGTTATTTCTCCCTGCAGCGCCTCTTTCTTCGAGAGTGTCTGCTCAAGGTCAGTAGGGCCAAGATGCAGGGATTTCTCTGTCCTGATGATCTCCCCTTCGAGCTCAGCCTTTTCCTGCCTGAGCTTTGTGATATTTTCTTCCACCTCTTTTCTCCTGTTTTCGAGCGCTGATAAGGACTGCCCAAGCTCCTCCATCTCTTCCCCGATCGACTCCATGCTGCTGTCAAGCTCTTTCTGGGAGAAGCCCATGCTCGGCCTTGCTTTTCGAAAGCCCCCTGTCATCAGCCCGGATGTCTCAACGATATCCCCGTCAAGGGTGACCATCTTAGCCTTTCCGATGCCCAGTCTTCTCGCAACATCAATGTCGTCGATGACGATAGTATTGGCATAGACATACTCAAACGCTTTCTTAAATCTCGGATCGAAATCAATAAGGTCAAGGGCAAGCCCGACAACGCCTTTCGACTTTGCAAGCTTTTTTGCCTCTCCGGGCTCAGGCTCCCTGATCTTTGAAAGCGGAAGGAAAGTTGCATGGCCGTATCTTCCTGCCTTGAGAAATTTGATCATGTCAGCAGCCACTTTCTCATCCTCAACCACGATGGTCTTCAGCCTTGGGCCGGCCGCAATCTCCATCGCAAGGGCGTATTTTGCGTCAACCTTGCCGAGCTCAGCGATCGTCCCAAAGATGCCCGGCTTTCTTTCCCTCTGCTCGAGGACTTTCTGGAGAGCGCCTTCTGCCTTGGCGTGCTCCTGCATATTTGCCTGCCGCGCCTGGAGCTTGCCGAGCTCCTCCCTCTGTTTCTGGAGCCTTTCCCTCACCTTGTCTATCTGGACAGCCAATGAGGAATCCTCATTGAGGTATTTGTTGAGCGATAATGTTGACTGCTTGAACGACTCCCGCCTGCCTTTTATCTCATCAATCTCCTTCTTCCTTCTGCCTGATCAGGTTGTGCTGGCTCTCCTTCAGCGCATGGGCTTCTTTCTGCAGCTCATCAGCAGCCCTGTCAAGGTCTTCGATCTTCTTCTCGATGTCAGCAAGGCCGTCCATCCTGTTCCTGTCTTTGAAGACAGCGACCTTAGATGCCCACATCTCCTTTTCATCGTCAAGTGTTTTCTTTTTTTTCTGCTGCTCAGTGATCTCAACACGCAGAGTTCTGATCTTTTCATCAAGCTCCTGCTGGCTCTCTTTGAGGTCCTGCCGGCGCTTTGCGATCCTGGCAATCTCGGTGTGCAGGGTCTCAAGCCTTGTGGTGTTCTTTGCCAGTGAGATCTTCAATGACTCAATCTCCCGGTTTAAGGAAACCTGCTCAACCTCGCCTTTTTCCTCGATCTCCTTCGAGATGAATGCGATGTCATCTTTTCCCTTTGCGATCAGCCCACGCAAGTTTTTTACATCATCATTTTTTTTCTGAAGCTCTTTCTTGGCTTTTTCTAGATCTTCCTGAAAGGCAGATTTCTTTTTTTCGACCTTTTTGATCTGGATGTGCAGCAGGGTTGCCTTATTCTGGGTGACTTTGTCTGCGAGGTCCTTGAATTTTGCAGCCTCATCACGGTCTTTCTTCAGCACTTTGAGATAGGTGTTCCTTTCTGCGAGGATTATTTCCGCTTCCTTAAGGCGCTCTTCGACTTTCTCCAGCTGCGCCATCGCTTTCTGCTTCTTGTCCTCATAGACGGAGATGCCTGCGATCTCCTCGATGAGCAGCCTCCGCTCCATCGGCGGCATCTCAACAAAATGGGTGATATCTCCCTGAAGGATGATATTATAGCCGTCGGGCTCGATCTTTGCGAGGCTTAAAAGGTCAATGATCTCCTGCCTTGTCCTTGCCTTGTCGTTGATCCTGTAGATGGACTGGCCGTTGTGCCTCACGATC
>JACPBV010000001.1 GCA_016180135.1 Candidatus Woesearchaeota archaeon | reverse complement strand
GATCCTTGCCGGCAACCTCATAAACGACTTTTTTTACCGGCCATTTTGCAGCCCATTCGACTTTCCAGGGAAACTTGCCGTTTCCGTCGTAAGGTGAGACCTCCCCTTCATGCTCGCAGCCTTTTGCCCATTCCACCATTTCGGGCTCGCACTTATACTTCACAACCTCTCTTTCGGCATCCCAGGAGATGACTTTGGTCGTTCCGATCTTTCCGCACTTGCCGCAGATAGGGTTGAAGGGAAACTTATCATACGCTTTGCTGCTCAGGCTTTCATACGCAGCCTTGATCTTATCCAGATTGTTGAGAACAATCTTGATGTAGGGGTTGAATTTTCCTGTATCGTAAAGCTCCCCGGTGCTCTCAATCTCCGCCTCGATGCCAAACTCTTCAAACTTCTCGACACACTGCATGAAATAGCATTCCGCAAAGCTCTCATAACCTTTTACCGGAGATGGGATGTCCCGCAGAGGAACTCCCAGGTATTTGTCAAACTCCTCCGGCAGCCCGGCAGTAACCCTGTCAAAAGGGTCAATATCATCAGAACTGAGGATAAACTTCCCTTTAACGCCTTTGTCTCTCAGCGATTTCGCTATCGCATCATGGATCACCCATCCTCTGCCTGAGCCGATATGGATATTTCCGGAAGGTGTCTTTTCGTCGTAAATGATATAGCCATGCTCTTTTACATTCTTCTTAAGGAGGGGATTGTTTTCAACCCGCTCGATGATGTCCCTTGCAGCCTGGTCCGCCCAGTGCATGGATTCATTGGTTTCTTTCCTGTTTTGGTCTGATTGTGGCATTTCCTCAAGGCTCCATGTTTAATAAACAAGTAATAAATGTAATGAATGATAGAAAAAGAAAAGAAGTTTGTATTTAAAGGTTGTTACCTTAAGTCACGCTCAAGATCGTGAAGCCTTTTTTTAGCTTGACGGCGATTCTTTTTTGATTCTCCATCCCCCCTTCTAAACCTTTCCTGGGGGCGCAGGTTTGCATGAATCAATGGTTCTCTGCCAGTATAAAATTTTTCAAAGGCGGGGAGGTTAACCTTCAGATTACTCATTCCAGGAACTGATTCCAACGAAGGCAGAATCACTTCCGGGCGAGAGGGCAGAGGCACTTCATGCGCTAAATGAACTCCCGGGGAATAACCCCACTGGTCAGAAAATCTTTCAACCACCCAAAGAGGATTATTGTCGCCTACAGTTGCAAGGAACTTCGGAAGCTGTTCGTTTATGAAAGTTGCAGTCTCTTGATATAAGACCTGCTCAATTGCATCGGGGCAATTTGCGAATGTTCCATAAGGAAAATGGTTGAGAACCTTTCTCACAGCCAAGGTGCTTAATAAGACTCTCCATCCCTGAAGTCCTCGGGAGATATACCTATTTTCTTTTGTTTGAGGCAGGTTGGGCATCAACCACTCTATTGTGTTTATAGCCCTATCCTCCATTCCTGCTACAATCCTTCCAGCACTCTCGCCAACATAAGTTTCAAGAGCCTGAACTCCTCGAGCAACCCTATCATAATTTCCAACCATCTTCACCAGCCTCCACACCTTTAATATTATAATCACTTTTTAGAGGATTATATAAATATTTCTGTCCGGATAGTTTACAATGGCAAAGAATATACCTTAAATGATATACAATTGGTTATTGTAAAACAGCTGATTAATCATTTGAAAAGTGAACCAAATCAGCAGCATTGGAAAATCCCAACATCAAAGGGCTCGACGGTCAAATTTTTCTCTGGAAAAATTTGCCCTGCTCGGTCACCCCGATGGGGCGACCCCCGCCCTCGCCTCGCCGATGTTGTTGGGATTTTCCGTTTATTGCCTAAATTTTATTTTGATTGAGCATAATCCCTACTGAAAAGTGCAACTCTTAAATATCAGGAGCGCTAAAGGCTTCCCTGTTGCCTGATGTTGAAAAAAAATGAGACAGTTATCGTTGGATTTATTTTAATGGCAATTCTTGCAGGCTGTGTTCCTCAGGCAAATCCTGAGGCCTCGGCTAATTCTTTATCCAGGACTGCACCTGATGGTTTTAGGGCGGATGAAAATAAAATTGGGCAGATGGGCAGCGATGGTGAGCAGATGGAAAGTAATGCCCAGCAAATGGGCGGTAAGAATCAGGAGATGGAAAACCAGGTTGGGCATCAGTCTGAAGAGGAAACCGGAAAGGAATTTCAGGAACGCTCAACGGAAGATTTTTCACCACAGCCATCGCCTCAAGGGCAGGAAGAAAAGGCAGGGGATTGCGCCGCAATTTTTCAATACCCTCCCGCCAACCTTGAAAAAATTACCCACATCGGGCCGATGGGCAGCCTGCATGGCGAGCATGTCGCTCCCATTGACCACCAATACTACCAGAACTTCAACAACGATGAGGCGAATATTGAAGTGTATGCTCCCGGCGACGGCATTGTCACTGATATTGGGCATATGGGCTCATTCAGGGGCGATGATCAGAGGGAGCCTTTTGATGACTACAGGATTATCATCAAGCATACATGCACGATGTCCTCGATTTTTATCCATATTGACAAGCTCTCCCAAAAACTTATGGAAGGCGCCCCTGAGTTTGGCCAGCAAAAATTCCCCAATATTCCTGTGAAAGCAGGGGAAGTCATCGGATGGTTTGATTCAAACGTTGACTATAACGTCGTTGATAAGGCAGTCACCATAAACCTCATCGAGCCAAAGAGCTATGCCTGGGATGAAAACAGGCTCCACATCAAAGACCCGTTTGATTATTTTTCTGAGCCGGTGAGAAAAAAGCTGATTGCCAAAAGCCTGAGGACAGCAAAGCCCGAAGGCGGGTTTATTGACTACGACAAAGACGGCACGCTCCTGGGCACATGGTTCAGGGAAGGGACAAACGGCTGGCAGGGACTGAGGCTTGAGAGATACTGGGCAGACCATCTTGCCATCGTCTATGACAGCATCGATCCTGAGCAGATTCTTTTTTCCGTCGGAACTTATGAAGGAAAAGCAAGGCAGTTTGGAGTGAAAGACAATATGCCAGACCCTGCTGAGGTAACATCTGCCACAGGTTTGGTAAAATACGAGCTTGTTGAATCCCGCCTGTATGATGGGGATGCTCAATGGGACTTCAGGAAGCTTGTGAAAGGGCTGAAGATGAGGAATGGAGACAATGTCCAGGGAGTTGCTCTCGTTCAGCTGATCGAAGACAGGAAGCTGAAAGTGGAGGTGTTTCCCGGGAAGGCTGCTTCTGAAGTTAACGGGTTTACTGCTGAGGCGCAGGTGTATGGGAGATAAATTCTAGGAGATTTTGGCTACTGTAATTAAACAAGGCAGAAAATTCCTTTTCCATAATCATTTAAGAGTATTCAGAAAACTTTCTGCCTTCCGAGCATCTTCTGGGGAATTGATCTCCAAACAGAAATCAATGAATTCTATAAAATCTTTTTTGGCCTTTATTCTTTCATAAGCCCCCCAATAAAAGGACTCTGGCAAATACCAGCTTGCTCTTGGAGGTGTGGCAAGACCGCCCTGGGGAAATTCAAGGCATAATTGCATTTCTGGGGAACCAACCGGCCTGCCTAGTGCATTAGCTGACTCTTCGCTTAAAAAATACCTTTCAAATCTTAAGGAACTTCCGTCATCCAGAACTTTTTGTTCGAGCACTTGCATAATAAAAACCTCGTTACTGATTTCCTCTACTCAAAGAAGAATGAGGATGTATTTTTAAACCCATATGCAAAATGTTAACTGAGGAAGAATGCCCATATCCTATCTTATCATAACCGGCACTTTCCGGAATTCAATCTCCACAGGCTCCATATTATGCAGCAATTGGACAATCCTTGCATTGCCTTTGCGGTCAACTTTCGCTTCAACAGTGATGTTCTGCACAGGGATCTGACCGCCCCTTTCAAAGAAATACTGCTCGATGCCGTATTTTACTGTCATCTCTTTCTTCTTAACTGCTTCGATATTTCCTTTGATAAAGATGCCTTCTTTTGGCCTTTCTGTTGATGCAGTGGCATAATCCCACGTCTTGTTTTCGTTTTCTCTCAGAAGCACATAGACTGTGGTTCCTTCATTGGCGCCCTTGATGGGAGGGATGGTGTTTATCTCGTAGCGTATCGCCATATACTGCCCCCTGAGGGGATCAAAAGGATCAACCGGAAGGGTTTTCAGGATGACGGCTTTTCCTGTCGCCAGGGGGATATTGAGGAAAAAAGACAAAGCTATGAGGAACACAGCCAAAATACCGAACACAAGGGCTACTCTTTTGTAGCTGACGTTCGGGTCTTTCCCACTAGCTTTCTGCGCCATTTTTCTATACCCCAACCTCCAAAAACTAAAATTATTCCACCAGTGATGAAGATGACTGCAAGGCTTGTGTAGCCCCACAGGTCCATGATAAATCCTATGTATCTTGTAATCACATCAAGTGCAAAAAAGATAATCCCTAAGTTGATTATTTTTGGCAGATGCTCCAATGTCCCATAGCCGATGACAGCCAGGATGATTCCGATAAAAGCGATATTGATAATGATCCAGACTGCCCATAAGACTACAGGAAACTTTGCGCTTTGGCTCTGCCATCGGTTATACCCTGTTGACCATGCGCAGTCTGCTCCGCTTCGGCAGGCCCCATAGTTATTGGTAAATGCATTGCAGGGATCCCTTTCCATGCAGGAGCCTAAATTCCATTCACAATCTAAACTGTCATCTTCGGAGAGGCAGCCTCCTTCAGTGCCGTATTGATAACAATACTGTTCGCTGCAGGCCTGGACACCCATCCCGAAATCTCCCCATCTGCAATTCTGCTCTGATTTTTCGCATGCATCCTTTGTAAAGTGATTCACGCATCCTTTTGGCAGGCATTTTCCTTCATTCCACTGGCAGGCGTCAAGTTTTTCCCCCGAAACACAGGCTTCCCTGCTCTTGCTTGCGCGCCAGCAGATCTCATTCTTGTCTATGCATTTTTCATTATCCCATATGCATCCCCTCCCGCCGACATCCCCCGGGGCGCTGCTGCAATTCTCTGCGTCCTGATATTGGTAGCACGTTTTTGTTGAGCAGAAGCCAACAACTTCTGATGCCAGTGAAGTGAGCGCGATGAGGCCAGCGAGGATTGCGACAATGCCCAAAAAGCTGAGAATCTCTTTTTTTGAAAAAGTTTTCCTGCGTATGGACGATACAATCCCCAGCGATGCAGAGATAACCGCGATAAAGGAAAGTGCGATGAGCAAAACAACCTGTGAAGATTGGAGCAGAGCTTCCTGAGGCCACATCATCGGCAGGAACGTCTGGAAGCTCAGAAGATAGGTGAACAGGAGAAGATAAACTATCGTCCAGAACCGGTAAACTTCTGCGAACATCAGGTTTTTGGCCTTATGCCAAAGATAAAGCCCGAAGAGGATGATTCCGACAGAAAGGAGGCAGAAGGCAAGGACCGCAGGATGAAACGCATGAAGCGGCTCTTCAGCAAACGCAAAATACTGGGCAGTGAGCCACGCAAGGAACTGGAGCAAGGACAGGATGAGGCTTATGGAGTTATCCAGGAGATAGGCAGAGAGCAAAACCCCTGCCCATGACATCAGCAAGAGCCATGCTGTTCCCTGCAGGGTCGCTTCTGTCGAAAAGATCTGAGCGATGAGGAATATGGCAAGCGTGTAAAAAATGGCGCCAAGCGCATGAAGCGATCTGCCTATGCCGTTGTGCTTCCGGCTCCTGAAAAAAGTTCCGAAAAAGAACGAGATTCCCGTCACAGAAATCAGAATAAAAATCTTCACCCACTTATTTATCTGATGCCAGTTCTGGGCGATAAGCCAGGCGAAGCCCAAAGCTATCAGGACAGTGCCGAAGACTGCCACGATAGTGCCGAAGGTGGCTGCCTTTTTATTTGGCTTGAGCATAGGCATTCAGTGTATTTGAGAATTTATAAACATTATTGTTTTTTTGTTTTGGTTGAGAGCATTGTTGATTGTTCTGCTCCAGCCCCCATCTCTTCTTTCTGTCCCGCGCCCTGCCTTTAATGCTACACCATTTCCCCACAATGGGCCTCCCGTTATATTTCAAATTATTATCATCTTCCCTTCCGCTCCAGGATTCAGCAGCTTGGTCTTTCCAAGCACCCCTTCCTTTCCGGCATTTTCGTGGATGTGGCCTGCGATGGCGAAGTCCGGCTTGAACATATCGATAAACCTCCGGTATGACCTGCAGCCGATGGGGTTTCCACGGACGGTGTCAAGGATAGTCCTGAACGGGGGAGCATGGGTCACTAAGACAAGCTTCAGGAAAGGCATCTGTTTTCTCAGCTTTAGGATGCTGGCTTTTTCGCGCTCGATAAAGAGCTCAAACTCCTCGTCCACTTCTGCAAACCCGCCGCCGCCATGCCCGACAATCAGCAGGGGAGGGGCTAACAGGACTTTACGGTGGATGCTGAACATATGCCCTGAATCTTCGCAGATGCTCTTTACACTGTTTACCGTCTCATGGTTTCCGGGTATCAGAAAAATCTTCTTTTTCAGGGACTCAAGCTTTCTGGCCATAAGCTTAAGCCTGCGCTCAAAGTTGGTGAAGTCGCCTGCGCAGATCAAAGCGTCTGATTTCTCTGCCTTCTTTGCGAGCTTCTCAAACGCCTTATTGCTTTCATGCAGGTCAACGAAACATAAAAGGTTCATACCACTCTCAGATTGAGAAGGTCATATTTAAATGCAACCATTCCATCTGGTCTTTGACCGTTGCCGAGCGAAGCGAGCGCAACTAGGAAAATCTGCAGATTTTCCGTTGGTGGTTGGAAGCAGTTTCCACTTCGAGAATGGTTGCATACTTAAAAATCCGACCCGAGCGACCGAAGGGAGCGAGCAATCCCCCCGGTCTGTGACGGGGGGTGGTCGGATTTTTTTTGAATGAAATGTGACTACCGATACGGGATAAAATTCCTAAGAAAAAGATAGGTTTTTAAAAAGAGCTAAAACCCGGCCTTGGTATGGATGGGGAAAGTGTGGGGGTGGGTGGATCTAAACAGGATATGCTTAGATTCCTGTCTGCTCTCGACAGGTGGAAAACTCAGTTTAGCAGTCATGGCCCCACCAAAAGAGAAGCGTTAAACCGACAGGGCAGCTCATTAGGCAATTTGTTAGATTATTCTCCCTGGGCCTCCCCTGATTTGGCTAAGAAACCGGCTGAGCCGAATAACCCTCAAAAGACTGGTAAACCCCTTAAATTGCAAACTGGCATTCCCGGCCTTGAAATTACGATTGAGAATCCCTATCGGGGCATATGGGGCAGTGCCGGAGAAATCTATCAAATTTGTGATGAGGGGATACTTTATCCTGGGCTTCCAAAACCTTTGCTTGAAACTGCTATGGCAAGGCAAAGGGTAAACAATGTCGAGGATTTACAATTCTTTCCAGTCTTGGAGTCGATAACTGCACATATGAGGGGTGTTGTTGGAGTTTTTCCTTACATCGGCCTGTATGATGATCAAAGGCAGTGGGCTGATGGAATAGGGTCCCCTGCGCTCCAGACACCCAGTGTGGCAACTCCTGATGGCGGAATTAGAATCCCCTGGTATCATCGTATTCACTTCAAGAGAGATTCACAGGAGACGTCTAATAAAGACTCCGTAAGTCCTATGAGGGCTGTAACCCATGGATTCGGGGATCATATAGCTATAGTTCCCTATGGGTCCCATAAAGAATTATTCAATGGCACGGTCTCAGTAGAATTGCCAAAAAATTATTCACCCAAAAGCATGGGCCACTAGCACTCTGGCAACTTTCTTATGCAGTATTTCTATCGTCAGCAATGATGTATGAAAACTAATGTGCCAGGACACTATCACTAACCCACCTGAAAATAATCTTCAAGCACCATCACATCAATATTCTCAGTGTCTCTGGCGTTAAAGAGCTTTCCTCTTCCTAAGGCGACAATCTTTTCGGCAAGCTTCTTTCCCTCTGCGCTGAGCTGGATCCCGATGAGCGAGATAGTGATATTATTCCTGGCAGCAAGCTCGACAGCATCCAAAGTTTCCTGCTCAGGCTCCTCGCCTGCAGTCGGCATGGCATCCGTTATCAGGATGAGGTGCCTGGTCACGGCATGCTGCGGGAAAACCTCGATGGCTTTGGAGATCGTCAGCGCAATATTGGTCTGCTTCCTTGCGCTGATCTTCGTTATCTCAAACAGCAGCCTTTTGAAATCATCCGTCGGCTGTATGGCTTCCCTGATCTCATCGCCGAAGATGATAAGGCCGACTTTGTCTTTCTCCTCAATTGCCTTATACGCTAAAGCTATGCCTGCCTTTTTGCACTGCTCGATTTTCCTGCCACGCATCGATGCAGAGGCATCTATCGCATAGACAAGGTGGATCTGCCCTTTTGCCTGCCTTTCGTATGTCCTCAGGTCATGTTTTTGGACAGTTCCATGCCCACGATGGACTGCAAGGGTTATGGATCTCTTGAGCGCAATATCTTTGTATCTGTCGCCTTTTGCATAAGCCTTGACATTCTCCCGGTCTCCGTAGGTAAATGTTTTTTTGAAGAATCTCTCTCCCAAAATGCCCCTTGGCGCCAGGGCATCAAGCTCTTCCGCCAGTAAAAGGACGGAGGCAAGCTTCACCCCTTTATCGGCAATGGCTCCTTCCTCGGTGAGGATCCCTTTTTCCTTTAAGCTCTCAATGACTCCGGTAATCTTTTGCTTAAGCTCCTTCTGGAACTCGGGAATCCTGGCATTCCGCTGGAGATAATTGGGATTGTAGGTTGTCAGGAATCGCAATAAGGCCGGCCCATATGCCTGCTCGGCAATGGAATAATTTTTTACGATCTTCTCAAAAAGCGAATCGGGCGTAAATGCGCCGATGCCCTGGTTCAGCGCCTCAGAAATTGTTTTTCCCTCTGCAATGGCCTCCTTGTCGTTTTCAAGGAGCGAATTCATCAGCTTGTCTTCTTCGTCCTGTTTGCTGAGCTTGCCTTCAGCTTCCTGCGCTTCAGAAAATTCATCGACGGAAACGTGCGCATCGGGCACGCTACCGTGAACCACCGTCCTGCCCGGTTTCACGGAATGACTCTGCAAATTTTTTGAAGGATTCACGAAGGAACTCTTTTATCGGCTTCAGGTATTTGACTGAAGGCTTCAGCCTGATCCTGTGGGCAAGGACAGAGATGATGGATTCTTCAACATCGCCGTAAGAGACAGTTTTTCTTTTTCCCAGAAGGCAGTTTGCCTGCGCCCTCTCGAAGATGCCGAGAGAAGCCCTGACGGATGGCTTTTTCTCAACTTTCTCATCATCCCGTATCGAACGGACAAAGCCAACTGCAAGAGTAAGCAGCTCATCTGAAAAAACAGCATCTTCCTTAACTCCTTTTTCCCTGACAATCTCTTTTTCCACAGCCAGCGATTCCGGAAAATCCATATAGACAAAATCAAACCGGTCAACGAATACATCAGAGAGCTTTTCCGTCGAAGAATCATCCGGGTTCATCGTCCCGATGAAGATGAAGTTTGTGGGGACGGAGATATCATAGCTGCCTAAGGTGGCATGGTGCTCCTCAAGCGCCTGAAGCAGCGCATTCTGCAGCTTTTCCGGGCACCTGTTCAGCTCATCAAAAAATAAAATGCCGTTGTTGGCTTTGAAGATCTTTCCCGGGGTGAATGCTTCCACGCTGAGGCTGCCAAATGTAAGCGCTTTGACCGGATCAATGTCTCCCAGCAAATCCTCTGCTGTGAGGTCAGGGCTGCCCTGGATCCTGATGAATCTTTCCGCTCCGGAAATTGTTTTTGACTTTTTGCTCTTTCCCTGCCTGCACACCGGGCAGATGGGGTTTTTTGGCGAACAGTGGTATTCACAGCCCTCGATAACTTCGGCAGGCGGAAGCAGCTTGGCAACATTCTTTGCCAGCGTAAGCTTGGCAACATTCTTTGCCAGCGTAGTCTTGCCGATTCCAGGAGGACCGACAATGATGACGTGCCTTTCAGCAAGCAGGGCGGATTTAAGCTGCTTTTTTGCGGCGTCATTGCCAAGAATATCAGGAAATGATTCTTTCTGGCCCAATAGGGCTTCTTTGAGTTCTTTGGACAGCATAGTTTTGCCTCGGTGTTGTTTGTTTTGTTTATCCTTATTGCCCTGCCCTTGAGGGCAGTTGTTAATTTTATTTCCCGGCTAATAATTCAGAAGGGTATTTAAAGGTGATTGAACCGTGAAATATGATTTTTTCCAAGACGAAGGGGCCATATGATTTGATGTGGAAAGATACCTGAACCAGAGTTTTACTTTCCCCCCCGGCCCTTCTTAGCAAAAAATTTTTCTGCAACTCCTTTACAGAGTCCCCTTTTTGTTTGAATGGCTCTTTGAACAGCTGCCACTTCGGTGGTAGGTGGTTTTCCCTCGGAGGGAATGGAAGACTGATTACGAACAATACTTATTATTCGGCCAGTGGCGTCATGGATGTTTTTCAAAGTGGGACCATCTTCTTTAGTTTTTTGAGGTTTAAACATAAGAACAACTCTTTGGTTTTGATGAGCCTGAATCCGTTCTATATCCTTATATGTTGAAACAAGGCGGTAGTTAGGCTCTGAAAAAGGTTCTAATTGGAAACTATTGCGCAAATACTCGAAACCATGGTTCTTTATGTAAACCCCTCCGGCCAATCCCTCCTGATCAATTATTGCACAGATATTTTTAGCGTGTGCACCCATTAAACCTTCCCTGATACGAGGGATTACTACCTGAGGGAAAACCCCTTCAAATTTCTTATTGCTGCGGAAGGCATCTGCAGCCTTATCTGCAAAAGCTTGGGATCTTACTGATGCAGAAAATTTTCCAAGGGGTTCAACAAAAATATAGACAGAGTCCCCAACGTTGATGGGATGAGCATCCCATACTTCCTTTTGGAAGGGATTCAATAACCAGGCCTCACGTGAATTTTGGACAATTACAAGAATGCTATAGGAGGGTAGTGATACCTCTTTCCCATCAATAGAGATTGAGGTCGGAGCGGCATAAGCTGAAGAAATTAAATTTAAGAGTCCACCTGGATTTTCCGGCAATTCTTCAACTCTCTGCATAGTTTTTGTTTGATAACAGGATAGCTGGGCAATTGCTGCCTGCTCGGGTGTCTTGGCATTAGGAAATGTCAAATCAAACCTATCTTTATGCAAGGCAGAAGGAACTTTTGATTTCCAACTATGATTCGGCGCGAAGATTCTGTCGATAGTAGAAGGGTCGACAGAAATTGACCCGCCTAATTGGGAATCAGGTCGGTAGGTGGAAACAACATGCATCAAGTATTTGTCTACCATTGGATTGTTTTGTATTAAGGTTGCTCTTGTTATTGATAGTCTTAAGATTTGATAAGTAATTTGGCCCACCTAAAAAATGGAACAACTTGAACACTTTAGCCAAAACCTTATCTCCGTTATCATGTGGAAGAAATAATCATATTTAAACCTTTCCTTTTTATATATATTATATAAACATAGATTAAAGGTGAATATTTAATCATCCTTAAGGTTTTTGAATGGATTAAACAACCTCAGAAGAAATTATAAATTCACAGCGAAATTATATAATCTTCTCCCATTGCCTGGCCTAAACCGCCTTCACAAAAAACTGGAATATTCCGACTCCGCTCAGCGTCACGGCTGTAACGATGACGCCGGCAATCAGCACTCCGACAGCATTCGCCCAGATGAATTTCCTGAAATCCATCCCTAAGAGATAGGCTGCAAGCGCTCCGGAATATACTCCAGTCCCGGGGGCGGGGATGCCGATGAATATTGCAAGAGCCCAATCGCCGTATTTCTCGATGAGCGGATGGAGCTTCTTCTGGAGGCGCATGATGCGGGCCTGATAAAGCCGGTCTATAAATTTTATTCTAGTCAGCAGCCTTACCATAAAGCCGATAATAAAGAACAAGATTATGCCTATCACAATATTTGCGATGACGCAGATCACAAAGACCCAGAGCCAATGCAGCTCGGTCTTTAAGATTCCAAAAGGGATGGAGGCTCTTAACTCAAGGAAGGGGAGTAAAGTAATCCAGACTAAATTCAATGCATCCATCACTGCTGCCATTCGACAGAAAACCCCTTTATTTTTTGCTTCAGGTAACTGTCTGCATGGAATGCCCTGACAACATCGCCATATTCCCTGAATTTTCTCGGGAGCTCGGCAAACAGCCTTCCGCCTTTCTCAAAAACCTTCCTGTGGGCCTTCCTGAAATTATCTGCGTGCTGCCTAGAAGCGATTGGAGGGCCTTCCCTAATTATTGCCGGGCTTAATGTCTTTTTCCTGATGATAAAAAAAACGGTTGAGTCTCTGTGCTCGATATCGGCTTCCAGAACCTCAAACTCATTTTTCCTGAATGCAGACTTCATATGCTCGAATGCCTTGGCCATCTGGCATCCCACTACATCTCTTTTCCCTTCAAATTCTTCAAGCCTGAGGATAATCAGGTGGTTTTTCCCGGCCTTTTTGAGGAGGGATCCTTTGGCCACAGGAGAAGTGTCAAAGAACCGCAATGACGGGTTTAAAAGAAATGCCCTGCACGCATCCTTGAATCTTTCATAATTTTCCCTGCTGACGGCAGCAGCAGCATTCCTGCCTGCCTGGACAGGGTCAATAATGACTAACGGGGAGACTGTCTTTGAGCTGTTCAGCTCCATGAGGATATCCTTTCCCTTCCAGAGCCCTGCCGGATCAAGGATTGTTTTTTCTTTCCAGTTCGCCGCATGCTTCAGGAGATTGAAAAATCCCTTGTTGGAGATTGCAAGGATCTCGCACACATAGCCAGAAAAGCCCTGGATGAAGCTTTCTGCGCCGTAGGCCCTTGCAGCCTTGCAGAACTGCTTGGTGAGCCTGATATCATCCTTCCACCGCTTTCCCATCTTATTGACCCACACCGAATGGAGCGGCGAGACGTCGGTGATATTCAGCGCCTGGGATGCCCTCCGGATAGAAATGATGGGAATAATCTCGATTGTCAGGCCATCCTCCCTGATGGAGAAATAATCCCTTGAGCCGTGGATTCTCGCATATTTCGGAAAGCATTTTTTGACAGCCTTTTCCAGAATATCAGAAAGCTCCCCGGATTTTTCCCTGAACTTTCCCAGGTCAAATTTCACAAAGATGTCAGCATCATAAGCATCTTTCAGCCAGGTGTCTTTCACCCCGCTGCCCCCAAGGACTGCTTTTGCCCCTTTCAGGTTTCTGTTGAGGAGAGCGATGACTGAGATTATCCTTGCCATAATCTCTTTCTTGAAGGCAGGAGCCGGGTTGATGCGGCCTAATGCCTCTCTCAGGATTTCCTGAACTTGTTTATTTTTCATTGGGGGGAATTAAGCGGAGCCTTTTAAATAACTTTGGTTTTATGGGGGCTCCGTTCAAAATCTCGCTTCGCTCGGGTTAGCAGCTTAAAAATCGTAAATATTTTTTCAGTTTGCTGACATCCCCCGATGGGGCGACCCCCCTGTCAGCTTGATTCAGGGGGCAAATGATTTTTACTTTAGGCTGCTAACCTATATTTTGAACGTAGCCGTTTTATGGCCGCCAACGCTTTGCCTATAACAACGATGGGTTCACTCCACCCTTGAACTCTGTGGATGTAGCCAGCTTTTAAGTAATCTTTATAAGAAATGCCGGCATCCCCTCATTATGGCGCAATTCTTGGGGGGAAGGGCTGCCGCAGGCCTTTCAGGAGCGTTGATTTTTCGGATCATCTTTTTTCTTTTGGCAGTTATTGTCCCTATCGCTTTAGCAGATGCTTTTGGCGCAAATACTGGGCAGGTTCCCATCACTGACCCTGAGCTGGAAAAAATTGTCTTCAGCGGCCAGGAGGTAAAGGTTCTTGTTGAGTTCCGTGAACAGCGGCCGTTGACGATAGGCTCTCTTTTTGGGGCGGAACCTGCACGGCAGGAGATCATCGGCAGCTCCCGGAGGAAGTTTTTTCGCGCTCTTGGGATCAGCGGGAGCGGACTTGGGCAGGGAATCCGCATCAAGCACAGCCTCAGGAATATCCCTGTTGTGGCTGCGTCTGTTACCGAAGAGGGGCTTCAAAAACTTTTGGGAAATCCCTCGGTAAAAAATGTCAGGAAGCAGAAGATAATGAAGATTTCCCTTGCAGACAGCGTCCCCCAGATCGGCGCAGGCTCTGCCCATGCGAAGGGGTATCGGGGAGAGGGCCAGACAATATGCATACTGGACACAGGGATCGATTACACCCATCCTGCGCTCGGCAGCTGCACCGAGCAGGGGTTTCTTTCCGGAAATTGCTCTAAAGTGATCGCAGGGCATGATTTTATCAACGGGGATGATGACCCTATGGACGATAACGGCCATGGGACCCATGTTGCGGGAATTGCAGCAGGAACCAACATGACATTTTGCGGGACGAGCTGTAGGGAGTATGAAGGCGCTGCGCCCGGATCGAAGATTGTTGCCATGAAAGTATGCGACAGTTCGGGCTCGTGCCCTGACGGGGATATGATCGCAGCTATAGACTCATGCACTGCTGATAAGGGTGAGTTCAATATCTCAGTTATCTCAATAAGCATCGGCGATGGCCAATACCTTGCAAAAGATGACTGCCGGAATGGCAACGGCCTTATGGCCCAGGCGATTGATGCTGCAGCTGCTGCAAACATATCGGTTGTTGCAGCCACGGGAAATAGGAAATTTACATTCGAGAATGCCAGCGGTGGGATCTCTGCGCCAGCCTGCCTTCCCAATGCAACGTCTGTCGGGAGCATCGACCCCAACGACGAATCTATTAGTTACATGACGTTCCGCGCTCCGATCCTTGATTTTTTGGCTCCGGGCAACGGCATCATCTCCGCCAGGAGCGGGAACGGAAACTTCACGGCAAAAACCGGCACGTCAATGGCAGTCCCCCATGTTTCCGGGGCGATCGCGATCCTCAAAGAAGCAGGCCCTTCCCTGGCGCCGGATGAGATAAAAAAAATCCTGAATGATACCGGCAAAAAGATTCTTGACCCTTTGACGGGAGTGAGCTTTTCAAGGATAAATGTCTCCGGCGCACTGGCTGTGATCCTTGCAAGAAACTTCACGCTTTTTCTCGAAGAAGGATGGAACCTTATCTCCTTTCCATCAGAAACGGCTGAAGGCAATCTCTCGAGGATACTCTCTTTTATCGACGGCGAATATTCCCGGGCTGCGTCTTTTAACAATTCAGGAAAATCCTGGAGCCTGCACATTCCCAACGGCTCAAATGCTTCCGGATCTTTTGCGGGCAGTCTCACCTCTTCTTCAGAGGGCGGAATCTGGATTTACATCAACAGGACCACAAACGCAACCTTCATCGGCGAGGAAAGGAAGCCCAAACCAATAAGGCTCCAGGAGGGCTGGAATCTTGCAAGCTTTCCCATTTTTGGCCAATTTTCCCTCGCTGAATTCTTTTCGCAGGCAAATGCAAGCGCAGTATATGCTTTCCAGCAGGGCGCATGGAGATCGTATATCCGGGGGCGTGATGAGGGAAACCAGTCATTGCGTGCATTCTCCTCTGGTTTTGGGTATTGGATAAAGATGGACAAAAGCCAGGAAGTTGATTTTTCTTAAATGAAAATTTTCCACTTCTCTGACTGGTGGTTGACGCTCGATCAGACAATGGGAATTTTTGCCTTCTCAGAAAGAATACCTTTCCGAAGAAAGGCTATTCTTGAAAAAATGCGCCAGCAGGAGCATTTAGAAAGAATACCTTTCCGAAGAAAGGCTATTCTTGAAAAAATGCGCCAGCAGAGCATTTCCAAATCCGACCCGAGCGACCGAGGGATAATCCAGCGTTCCGGTCTGCGGACGGAGGGCGAGCAATCCCCCAACAGAAAATCTGCGGATTTTCTTAGTTCAGTAAACTATTTCATAATTTATGAACCGTCTGTGACGGGGGGTGGTCGGATTTTTTTTGAAAGAAAATTTCAACAACATCGGCGAGGCGAGGGCGGGGGTTTGTCCCTTACGGGGTGCCCGGGCAGGGCAAAATTCCTCAGAGGAATTTTGACCGTCGAGCCCTTTGTTGTTGAAATTTTCACGCTTTGCAGCCTAACAAAGGGCGCTTTTATTGTTTAGGAAAAAGTCATTTAGATAACTTCAAGGAGAAGAAATTTTCAGTCTTTACGGCTAAACAACAACCTACCTCAATGATAGGCCATAAAAACGATAGTTTAATAAACCAGCGCCTATCCTCAATGACTATGGTTAATATGGATCAAAATAGAAATAATAAGCCGACGGGCACTAGCTGTTGGTGTTGATTTCTAGGTGTTTGAGAGGTATTATTCCAGATACGCTGTTTCAATGTTTTGAGTTGAAAACCAATACAATAGGAGTTCAGTCTCATACAGCATTTGACCCAGCATAACAAAGCATTAATCACGAGGTGAAAAAAATGATATTTAACAATCAGCCAGCTAAGCATGATGATGGATTTAGTCTCCACTTCATTGACCTGAATGACAGGCATGAAGCCTTCAGGGAGAAATAGATTTTCTGTTTACCCCGCCCCCTGGGGCGATCGGGTAATCTATTTCACATAGAAAAAAATAGCCCCGGGCAGACTTCCGATGGGGCCGGATAAATCCTTTTTGGATATTCTTTTCCCGGCCTCAATTCGAACTGCCGTCAGAGCCTTTCTTCAGAGCAGGGAAATATCGGATTTTTTTCCGATCCCGGCGCTGCCAGAGGGCCCTATCCTTGACCGCTAGACTACGGGGCTGTGCTATCGGAGAATAAGCGGTTGCTATAAAAACGTTTCTGATTACTGCAGAGAAGCTTCTTCAGCAGTTTTCTTCTGCTGCTCTGTGTTATCCTGCTGTTCAGAATCATTTTGAACCTGTTCAGCATCATCACCATTGGGCTGTTCAGAATCATTTTGAACCTGTTCCGCATCGCCCTGAGGCTGTTCAGTATCATCCTGGGAATGTTCAGAATCACCCTGAGGCTGTTCAGCATCTCCCTGAATCTCCCCGGAAACTTCCTGCTGTTCTGGATCTTCCTGCTGCTGCACTGCATCATCCTGGCCCTGAGCCTGCTGATCATCAGCATTTTCCTCAGCCCCTTCCTCATGCCCTTCTTCCGAGGGAACAGGCTGTTTCTCGGCCTTCTGGCCTTTCTTTCTTTCAACTTCAAGATAGACGGCAGGAAACTCAACGACCTTGATAGGATACACCTTATGGAGGCTGTCCCTCAGCAATTTCTGCAGGTTTCCCTGGAACGCTTCATGGACTGCCGGCTCAAACTCAGCATTGGCGAAGTAATTTACCAAAAACTCTTTTGCCTTGACATAGACCGTCCTTCCGACGGTGCCTCTGACTGAGGTGATAGGGATGATCATCGTTTTGACCCTGACTCTTTTTCCGTCCTTCGAGAGAACAATGATTGAGAAATCAACTCTTTTCTTGCCACGTTTCACAAGCCTTCTCAGGTAAGAGGGCAGCACAAGGAACCCAAGAAGCTCAGTTGAAGCCTTATTGTCTGCGATGGCAGTTATCTTGATCTTGACGTTGATATGCTGTTTTTTCATATCATTGGTGATGACCATCAGGTTTGCCCTGATGTTCCTGCCAACAAGCGTCCCGGGCTCTGTGCACGGCACTTCGCCGACAAAGGCGCTGCCAAGTGATTTTGGAGCAAGGATGCTGACCCACGTCTTCTTTTTGACCTTCAATACTTTTTCATCTGCCATAAGAACAGCTCAAGAATCCCCATTCTGTTTATAAATGTTGCTTATGGGCGCCGTATTTCTGCCCCAAAATCTTCAAGGAATGGGATTTTTCAGTTCGTCAAAGGCACCGCTCAATGATGTTTCCCAGGACATTATTCCTGATGATGTAAATAGTCATGAACAGCAGATACCCAAAGCCGAGAAGGGCCATAGCAATCCCCCACCGCACTGCTTTTTCAAGCATCCTCGTATGGGTGATAGTCGCCCGTGTGTTCCTCTCTAAATCCACCTGAGAGAACCCATACAGCTTATTTCCCTTATCGTCTTTGTAGGTTAAGTCTGGCATATACCCTCACCCCGGTTTGATACTGGCATTAAAAACTTGATGCCATTTAAATGTATTTCTATGATGCATAAGATAGGTTGCGAACTACTGTTTTTTAAAGAACTCTCTAATCCTGATTACAATGATTGCGGCTTTAAATCCCAAAGGCGGGCTAAGAAACTTAACTCATTTATTGAGCGATAGCCAAGCAGGGGAATTAGCAACTTACCGATGCCTGCAAAATCATACTTCAATCGATGATTCAGTTCTCCTTGTCGGGCCCGGGGCATTAACGAGAGCAGAAAAAGAAGGGCCAAATGGAAAAGTCTGGGCATCATTGCCTATGGATCCAGGATTACCCTTTCTTGCGCATTATCTTTCTTCTGGAAATGGAAGAATTACTGTTCTAGACCTTCCCGGCTCATACGGTGGGCATGGGCTAAGATGCCCTAGAGGGGTTAAGAACCAGATGGATGTTTGGGGAATGCAGTCTGCATTAGGCAGCTATTTTTTTGTGGAAGGTGATATACTCCTTCCCCCTATGAGTGATTCGTCTTTTGATGTTATCACAGAACATAACACTTTATCATGGGTTACGGGATGGTCATTAAGATCACTGTCTGATGTAATCAAAAACTATTTCAGGCTGCTCAAGGAAGGAGGAAAAGCCCTCCTTTTCTATCAATGTTTCGGGAAGCTCAATGAAGAATCAATGTTAGGTCAAGCCCAAGAAACTGGGTTTAAGGTATCCCAAGTAAGGAACCTTATTGATAAATACCCCTTGGATGACCAGATTGCAAAAGATTACTCGCTTTATGAAAAAGATATGGTTACGCTAGACGGAGCAGTATCTCCATTTTACCCCTGCAAATACCTTATCGTCTTAGAGAAGCCTAAACATCCAGATTCACAACATCTGCAGCATGCTCTTCGATGAACTTCCTTCTCGGCTCGACTTCCTCGCCCATCAATATCGAGAATATCTCATCTGCTTTTACCGCATCTTCAACAGCAACCTGATGCAATGTCCTGCTTTTGGGGTCCATCGTCGTGTCCCATAACTGCTGGGGATTCATCTCGCCAAGGCCTTTATACCGCTGGATGTCAACATTGTCTTTACCGATCTCTTTCAGCCTGGCATCCAGCTCATCGTCGCTGTAGAGATAGATCTCATCCCTGCCTTTTTTCACTTTGTAGAGGGGCGGCTGGGCAATATAGACATAACCTGCAGCGATCAGCGGCTGCATGTAGCGATAGAGGAAAGTCAGCAGCAATGTCCTGATATGCGCGCCGTCCACATCCGCATCGGTCATAAGGATGATCTTGTGGTATCTTGCTTTTTCAATCTTAAATTCCTCGCCGATGGATGTCCCGATAGCGGTGATCAAGGCAGTTATCTCGTTGTTCTGGAAGATTTTGTCAAGCCTTGCCTTTTCGACGTTGAGAATCTTGCCTTTGAGGGGGAGGATTGCCTGGAACTCACGGTTCCTTCCCTGCTTTGCCGAGCCCCCGGCAGAATCGCCCTCGACGATGTAAATCTCAGTCTTTGCAGGATCCCTGTTGCTGCAGTCAGCCAATTTCCCCGGCAAAGAGCCGTGGTTCAATGCGCCTTTCCTGCGTGTGAGCTCTCTTGCTTTTCTTGCAGCTTCCCTTGCCTCTGCTGCATTGACGCACTTGTCGATGATGGCTCTTGCGATAGGCGGATGCTCTTCAAGGAAATGCCCAAGCTCTGTATTGACGACAGATTCAACAAGCCCTTTCACCTCGCTGTTGCCAAGCTTTCCTTTTGTCTGCCCTTCAAACTGCGGCTCCGGAATCTTGATCGAGATCACCGCAGCAAGGCCCTCACGCACATCGTCGCTGGTAAGCTTCAGTGAGTTTGGCCTGTTCTTTTCGATATAGGAATTGATGGTTCTGGTAAGC
>JACPBV010000013.1 GCA_016180135.1 Candidatus Woesearchaeota archaeon | reverse complement strand
GCTTCGTTTTTCATGGGAAATCGCCTCACGATTTCCCCCACAGGTCGCTTCCAAGCGCCTGTGGTATTTAATTCTTATGAGATTTTGAACGGAGCCGGTTACTGTTTTCAGTTTTTTCTTTTTCTCAGATAAAAAACTGCTGCAAGGATGATGGCGATTGATACAATGAGCCACGTGATAGGGCTGATGATGAGGGGGGTTTGATTTTTTCTTTCAATAATCAATGTGCCTGACTTTGCGAAGGCGGCTTCAGGAGCATTGGATGTTTCCTCACTAAAATCTGGGCTGAGCAGAGTGTCCGTAATGCCGTCTCCATCATTATCTATCTCTAAGGGGCCAGGCTTGTCCGCAACAGAGTATCTTGCCTGAGTATTTTCTGACATGATGAAATTATCGAATGAGGCAGTCCAGCTCTTTTCTTTTCCTACTTTGTTGATTGAGAGCGTTACAATTCCCTGTTCTGTGCCTTTCACTATAACATCTCCTTCTACCTCTCCATCAAGAATGATGATTTGAGAATTACCCTCACCAATAACTGGAACCGAATCAGGCAAGGGAATTCCTTTTTTATCAACTACTGAAAGTTTTCCCGGGCTACCCTTGGAGACGAAGGTATATTCTTTTCCATAGAGCTCGCTGGCTATAATCTCTACTGCCGCTTCGGAACGGAAAATAGAGCCATGGTTCAATGCAACCTGCAATCGCCTAGGAGGAATAACAAAGAAGTCTCTGCCCTGACCCAGGGATAGGGCGCTCAGCCTCGGAACACTTCCATCGGTGCCTTCTGCAAAGAATGATTGGATTAACTTTTCGAATGTTGGAGTCATTTCTGGGCTTATCCCGATACCTTCTGATTCAGCAAAACTTTTTGCTTTGTTCATGATAACTATTCCCCCCAGCTTAATAATCGGAGTGATATCATACCCTGCCAACCAACTAACTGAATTCTTGGCCGCTGAAACATAAGGTTCTACCACGTTTGGAACTCCTTTTACAGCATCTTCCAACCAATCAGGAATAAATGCTTTTGTGCCGGCAATCGCAATAAATGTTGTTTCCGGAGGAATCATTCTCATTTCCCTTTCCAAGAAATTTCCTCCCGGCAGCATCTGGAAGAGGCCTTGGCCAAGAGTCAGCATCGCACTTTTTTCCATCCTAAACTTTTTCCTCATTCCTGAAACCATCTCCCTTAAACCGGGGCACATCGGTCTCGCATCTTGTTCGGAATAGGGATCAATTGGGCAGGCGTCATGGAATGATTCAACAACTGGCGCCCCTTTGTAAGGCGTTCCAAGGGTGGCAACCTTGCTGATATGCTGAGAACCTCCAAGATTGGCAATGTAATACGCGCCAATCAAACCACCCATGCTATGGCCGACATAATAGAGCTTTCCGGCCTTTATCCCCCGGGCTTCTTTCTCCTGCTGGATCTTTTTGACGAATTCATTAATCAATTGGGCGTTTTCTTTAATATCTCCAGCAACGTCATCAAACCAAAATGGTTTTACCTCAAAGCCCTCATTTTCTAGGCCATTTAAAGTAAGGGAATAAGACTCTTCGGATCCATGCCATAATCCGGGGACAACGATTACAATCGGCCGAGCGATAAGGATGTTCGCCTTATACACCTTTTCATCTTTACTCCCGCACGAAAAATCAATTTCAAGTTCACTTTCTGCTTGGTTCGTATGGGCAGGGATTTCTTTAGGGGGATGGTAGTACAAAACAATCCTGCTGGACCTTTTTAAGGATTCTTCTTCTAATTCAAGAGAGCCTGCTGAGGGAAGATTTTGAGCCTGCCTAATTTGGTATTTCACCATACAGTCCGTTTCCTTGAAGAAGACCGACCCTTCCTTTTCTTTGTGGCCGTATTGCACCGTCCTGCTAGTTTTTTTTGTCGGGACAAAGATTTCAATAGAGAGCGTATTTTTCTCGTTTGCTGTAACCTCTTTAAACACATTACCCTCTGCATTTTTTTCTAATACGACTTTGAAATCCTTGATTATCTCCCCCTTTACGCCCAATTGAGTTTTGAGAATCCCAATTAAGTTTTCATAGAATTTTTGATGTGTAACTGCCCTATCAAGAAGGGAGGTAAATTCACTGCGGATACCTTCAACTTGCATGCCTCTTACTTCCTCTTTGCAGTTTTCCGTTCCCTCTATCCTAAGCTGCTGCCCTAAAGTGTGGATTGCGATGATGCCGCATTTTCCGCCCATCTCTCCTTCGAGGCCGGCAATCATTGATTGCACTTCCTGATCCCCCATAGTTTGCTCCCGGGCAAGGATAAAAATGGCATCTCCCGTTTCCTCAAAGAACTGGGCAAGCTGCAGGTTTAATCTATATGGGTCAACAGTCAGGCTAGGAGTACTTTCAAAAAACCTATTTTCTTTGATACTTATTCCAGCAATAAGAGTTATTGAAAGCAATGACGCTACAGTGACCATCAGAACTATCCGAAGAACCAATCTTAAATTTTTATACAGCATATTGGGTCACCTGCACTTATCACTATGCCCCCCGTTGCTGTTGGCTGGGCTCCCCTGCAGGAATCTGTCCCTTCAGGCCATTCTGCTCCATTTGGTGAGCATTGGCTGCGGGGCATGCATTTGGCTCTAGGTTCACACCTTGAGACTTCTTTACTAAATGCTCCAATCTTTCCAGTGAAAATAAGCCAAATAACAACGAGAACCACAAGGACAATCAATGCTACTACAATAACATTGAGGGGCAATCCCTGGCCGTTTTTGTATTTCATTGAGACTACTTAAACCTTTCCAACTCTTACTATTTAATAGTTTGCACCTTTCATCAGTTTTCGCTTTTCCAGAAATCTATACAGGGGGTATCAAGAACCAGGTGAAAAATATTTTCCGGCCATTACTCTTTCCAAAGCAATAACTACTGAAGATTGTTTAAATTGATAAGCACCAATGCCTGCACCCAATGCACCAATCACTGCAACCATGGTTCCTACGATAGTTTGGCCCCCTAATCCTTTTACGATTGTGTATCCTGCAGATTGGAGCTCAGGCACAGACTTAACACCAAAAATCATAAACATGACGCCTGTGCCAAGAATGGCTAATCCGATACCCATCATGCCAGAACCCATCACGACATCCTTAATTGCGCCAAAGGCATCCACAGAGAGACTTTGCTTTATGCCTCTTACCATCAGGCCTAATTTTTTTACAAGGGACCCATAGCTCTCCATTGATTCTTCAAGTTCGGCAACGATTTCTTCCCATTTTCCGCTTGCATTTTTTTCCTCCTCTAATAACCCAATGTATTCGGGAGCAGTGCCAAACCTATTTTTTTCAAGAACAGCAGCTTCTTCTGAAAATATCTCATCTATCTTATTAAGGTAATCTATCATCATACCAGTACCAAAAATAAATCTCAGGCAGGGTTTACATTCCCGCTCAAACTGGACTATTAATGGCCGGAATTCTTCGTTGGATGCATACTTTTGGAAGTTTTCCAGCCCACGAATAACCTTAAATAAGTTGTGCCTGAGCGTTTCCTCTCTCTTTTTCTCAGCACTTTTGATGATTCCATCGGTTCCGAGCAAAGAGGTAAGCTGCCTCTTTGTATTTTCATCCCAAACGCCGCTTCGCTTGATTGTTTCATCTATAACTTTTTTTCTGGTTAACAATCCAAAAACTTTTTCCAGCCTTGCCGGCATAGTTTTAAAGTACACTTGGAGATATTGCAAAATCCTTGCGTCACTTGTCATATTCTTTGATTAATGGAACTATTATTTAATCGTTTCGATTCCTTACTTTTCCAGCCTCCTTCTCCAACCTATAGCTTATTGTTACACAATCTTTAAATACCAGTTATCCATCATGCTGTTTATTGTTCCCACTTTTTAGTTTATACACTGCTGGCAAAGTGCGGATTAATTACTACCACTAGGTATAAAATCGTAACATTTTAATAGTAGTAGTTTCAGGTTACCCCTTTGAGAGGCAACATTTGTTCTCTCAAAAAAGGGGGTGAACGTAGATGATTGTAAAAGAAGAATTTTTAAGCAAGCTGAGAAGGTATTTCTCGCTGAACCTCTATGAGGTTAAGATTTGGGCTGCGCTGCTGTCCAGGGGAGTTTCAACTGCAGGCGAGCTGAGCGATATCGCAGATGTTCCGAGGTCAAGGAGTTATGACGTTCTTGAAACATTAGAGAAGAAAGGATTTGTCGTGATGAAACTTGGCAAGCCGATTAAATATCTGGCTGTTCCACCAAATGAAGTTCTGGAGCGAGTCAAGAAAAATGTCACCGAAGATGCCAAGGACCAGATCAAGCGCCTTGAAGAGCTGAAGGCAACAGAAGTATTGAATGAGCTTAATTCGCTGCATTCGCAGGGCGTTGAGCTTGTCGAGCCTTCGGACCTTAGCGGAAGCCTCAGGGGCAGGCACAATCTCTACAACCATCTTGAGCTGATGATCAGGAATGCTGAAAACACTGTCACACTGATGACCACCTCGCAGGGCTTTGTCAGGAAAATAGAAGGCCTAAAGCCCGCATTCGAGAAAGTGAAGAAGCGGGGTGTCAAAGTCAGGATTGCTGCGCCGATAACTAAAGAGTGTATGGCTGCGGTGAAAGACATCAGCAGCGTCGCTGAAGTGAGGCATACCGACCAGCGCGCAAGGTTCTGCATCATCGACGGGAAGGAGCTCATCTTCATGGTCCTCAACGACTCTGATGTGCATCCTACCTACGATGTCGGAGTCTGGGTGAATACCCCGTTCTTCGCAAAAGCTTTGGAAGAGCTCTTTGAGACTGCGTGGAAGAGCATGAAGCCAGTCCGATGACTGGCATTTTCGCTTTTCTTAGAAAAGGACGTAAACTATCAGGCAAATAGCGTCCTTTTCTAAGATAGTAAGCGACATTAGATTATGGTTCAAAAGGTGTGCCTCTTCCTATTTTGACGAAATGTTTATAAAGCCGGCATAATTCAGGTGAGCAATGGTTCAACTTTCCTTTGACTTAGGCATTTGGAATTTTTTCTCCAGCACTTTCAGGGCTTTTCAGTTCTTTTACGGCTTTACTTATGTCTAAAGGAATTTTTCCTTTAGACCATTCGTCGTTTACCTTTTGGGGGCATTTATGCTCAGGTGAATCAATACTGGAGTGAATCCATGATGGGTGGGTTGTTTTGGGCTAAAAGCCACAGAACAGCACACGAACAAAAATATGGAGCAGAAAAATATCGATAAAAAACGTCCGGCGGTGGAGACTATGGTAGTGATTATGAAGGCGAAGAGCTCTGAGGAGGATATTGAGCATGTTGCAGAAAAGATACGGAAGATGGGATTAAAGCCCCATATCTCAAGGGGCATCGAGCGCACGGTCATCGGCGCAATAGGAGATGAATCTCTTTTGAATATTGAGCAGCTAGAGGCAATCAGGGCAGTTGACAAAGTAATTCCTGTCATGAAGCCATACAAGCTCGTTTCACGGGAATTCAGGCCGGAAAACACAATCATCCAGATAGGAAATGTTTCTGTAGGGGGGGATAAGGTTGCGGTCATCGCAGGGCCATGCTCCGTCGAAAGCAGAGAGCAGCTGATGGCAACTGCAAGGGAAGTGAAAAAAGCAGGGGCAACGCTGCTGCGCGGCGGGGCTTTCAAGCCAAGGACATCGCCTTACAGTTTCCAGGGATTGGGAGAAGAGGGGCTGAAGCTTTTGGCAGAGGCCCGTGATGCGACAGGCCTGCCTATCGTCACTGAAGTGATGGAGCCAGGGCAAGTTGCGTTAGTTGCGCGCTATGCTGATGTGCTTCAGATCGGGGCAAGGAACATGCAAAACTACCCTCTGCTCAAGGCAGTTGGGAAAATCCACAAGCCAGTGCTTCTCAAACGGGGTTTGTCTGCTACGCTCCAGGAGCTCCTTATGTCTGCAGAATATATCATGTCTGAAGGAAACCATCATGTCATCCTCTGCGAAAGGGGGATAAGGACGTTCTGCGAGTTTTCGAGAAACACTCTTGACCTGAACATTGTCCCGGCGGCAAAAAAAGAAACCCATCTGCCGATTTTCTGCGATCCCTCGCATGGGACGGGGAAATACGATCTTGTCTGCCCTATGGCTAAAGCGGCAGTCGCCTGCGGGGCTGACGGCCTTATCATTGAGGTGCATAACAACCCCGAAGAGGCATCATCTGACGGCGACCAGTCTTTGACACCAAAGAATTTTGCAAAGCTGATGCATGATCTTGAGCCTGTTGCAAAAGCAGTCGGAAGGAGATTATGAAGCTTTTTCTCATCAGGCATGGAGAAACCCAATGGAATCAGCAGGGGCTCTATCAGGGAAGGTCTGATATTCCTCTTTCTCCTGAGGGAATTGAGCAGGCGGAAAAAGCCGGGAAAGCACTGGCTCTGGAGCCGTTAAAAGTAATATACTCCAGCCCTCTCAAGCGAGCGCTGCAGACTGCGCAGATCATTGCCAAGGCCCATAAAACTACAGAGAAAATCTCAACACTTCCTTCTACCCTCCCCCCTATCCCCTCCCCCATCCTTCCCCCCATTCCACTTATTCAAGAACCCTGCCTGTGCGAGAGAGATTATGGGAAATGGGAAGGGCTGGCCCTTGCAGAGGTAAAGCAGAAATTTTCAGAAGATTATTCCCGCTATTGCAAAGACAGGATTAACACCCGACCTCCAGGAGGAGAGAGCTTAGCGGATGTCAAACAACGGCTGAAACATTTTGCGGAGCGCCTGGTGAATCGGCATAGCATGAAAGATTCAGAAAGTGCATCAGGAAAGATCGGCGGAGCAAGTGCCATGAAGGGAAATGCTGATGCAGTTGCGATTGTCGCCCACAATGGAACGCTGCGGGCACTTAAGGGATCGATAATGAATGATGGTGACAAATCCGTTGAGGGGGATACTTTCAGCCCGGCGTCAATAACAATCATTTACATGAAGGGAAAGCCTAAGGTTGAATCATTCAATTCAACTGCCCATCTGCATGGGGGGAGATGAGCACTATGGAAAAAATAACTGTCGCATTTAAAAGAACGGTTGACAGCTCTTATCCTATCATCATCGGCTGCGGAATCCTTGAGCAGCTGCCGGCGATGCTTGAGCGTGAGCCTTTGGGAGCACGATACGCCGTCATCACTGACCAATTTGTCGAAAAGCTTTTTGGGAGTAATCTCATTGAAGAGCTCCAGAAACTCAATATTTTGGCAGATATGATATCTCTTAAGCCGGGAGAGCACAATAAGCGGCTCACAACCTATGGGGAAGTTGCGGAAAAGTTGTTTGCGCTGGGGCACGACAGGAAATCGTGCATCCTGTCTTTAGGGGGAGGAGTCATCGGCGATCTTGCCGGATTTTTGGCTGCAACCTACATGAGAGGAATAAACTATGCGCACATACCAACAACCCTGCTTGCGATGGCAGATTCTTCCATCGGCGGGAAAGTAGGGATTGACCTCAGGCAGGGGAAAAACATCCTGGGGGCGTTTCATCATCCCAAAAAGGTATTCATTGACCCTCTGCTCTTGGCAGACCTCCCGAAGACAGAGATGCAAAATGGGTTGGCGGAATGCGCCAAGCACGGGCTTGTTGCTGACAAGGGGATTTTTGATTTTATCAAAAAAAACCTTTCAGGAATTTTTGGGAAGGGGCCGGCAGTCCTTACCGAGCTAGTCGCAAGGAACTGCGCGCTTAAAGCATCAATCATCCAGGAAGATGAGAAAGAGCATGGGAAACGGGCATTGGTAAACTACGGCCATACGGTAGGGCATGCTCTTGAGGCAATCACCCATTACAAAAAATATTCTCACGGGCAGGCTGTCAGCATCGGGATGCATGCTGCAGCGATCATCTCCCACAGGATGGGGTGTTTGGAGAAAAAAGATCTGGATGCCCAGCAGGAACTTCTGGAAAAAATCGGGCTGCCTTCAATCCTGCCTGATGTCCCTTTGGAGAAACTTTTGGCTATCATGAGGAAAGACAAAAAGTCAGCCAACGGAAAGATCAATTTTGTCATTCTTGAGGGCATTGGGCGGGGGAACTATGGGGTTAATGTCCCTGAGCAGCTCATTCTGGCGTGCCTTGCAGAAGCGCAGCACGGAGATTAACATGATCTGCGTCCCTATCATCGGAAAAACAGCAGCAGATGCCCTTCATGATATGGAGAAGGCAGATGCTGCTGCAGACATCATTGAGCTGAGGCTGGACAGTATGAAAAATCCGGACTCAAGAAAATTGGCCTGGCTGCTTGAAAGGAAAAAAAAGATGGCCATTGTGACTGCCAGGAAATTTTCTGAAGGGGGGTTCAGGAAACTCTCTTTCCAGGAAAGGCTTGAGATCTACCGGGGAGCGATCCTCCATCATGCGGATTTTGTGGATATCGAGCTTTCTTCACCAGGACTTTTGGAAACGCTCAGGCCTTCTTTGGAACAAAGCCAAACAAAACTCATCGTCTCTTTCCATGACTTTTCCGGAACTGGCCGGGAGAAGCTCTTTTCTGCTTATGCAGCGATGAAGCGGCAGTTTATGGCGGGGAAGAAAAAAGCATATGCACTGAAGATTATCAGCTATGCCCGGAGCATTGGGGACATCTCTGTCATCCTTGAGCTTCTTGAGAGGGCAAAGAAGGAGCATGTGAGGATCATCGCATTTTGCATGGGGCCTTTTGGCGAAGCGAGCAGGGCTTTATGCTGTTCTTTTGGTTCCTGGCTGACTTATGGGGCATTAAGCATAGAAAAATCAACCGCTCCCGGGCAGATTGAAGCAAAGCTGCTTAGGGATGTCTACTGTGTGAATCAGCATAGGCATACAACCCCGAAGATCTACGGCCTTGTCGGAAATCCCGTCAAGCAGAGCAAAGGGTATCTGCTCCATAACGGGCTTTTTAGGAAGCATCATCTCAATGCAATCTATGTGAACTTTCTTGTTGATAATCTTTTTGAGTTTATGGGCAAGCTGGGGAATAAGATTTCAGGATTGAGCGTGACTATCCCTTACAAAGAGGAAATCATCAGCTATCTTGACGGAATAGACTCTCATGCAAAGTCTATCGGCGCAGTAAACACCGTCGTCAGGAAGGACGGGAAACTCCGGGGGTATAATACTGATTGGAGCGGAGCGATAAGGGCATTGGAGGAATCCATCTCCGTCCGTGGAAAAAGAGCATTAATCATCGGTGCAGGAGGCGCTGCACGAGCGGTATGCTACGGGATTATCAGGCATGGCGGGCATGCCTATATCACCAACCGGACATTTTCCAAAGCCAGGCAGCTTGCAGCAGACATAGGCGGAATTCCCCTGCCGCTCATGCAGATTTCAGCCGGGAAACCTTATGATATAATCATCAACTGCACTTCTCTTGGAATGTTTCCTAAAATCAAGCAAAGCCCGCTATCCCTGAACTCGCTGCGGAAATTAAGCAATTCCGGAACAGTTGCCTTTGACACAGTCTACAATCCGGAATACACAACATTCTTAAATCATGCCAGAAGCCTTGGCTTGACAGCTGTATCTGGGGTGTCTATGTTTCGGTTCCAGGCCTACGAGCAGTTTTTCCTCTGGACGAGAAAGAATCAAGGGAAATAACAACTACCATGGGGGAGCTGTGCCTGGGTAAACCGGCTCTAGAATTATTCCCATCAACAAATAGTATCCAAAATAAATAGTATCCAAAATAAATAGTATATAGCGTATATCTCCTAACGGGGGCGGTGGTAAAACATGAAACTTGTTGTCGGGAAAACTGAATCATTGAAAGGAACAATACAAATTCCGGGATCTAAATCGCATACTATCCGGGCAGTGATAATCGCATCTTTGACTGAGGAAGAGTCTGTCCTGCTCAATCCTCTTGCCTCTGAAGACACTCTTGCTTCTGTCCATGGATGCAGGGCGCTTGGGGCAATCATCAATACTGATGATCCAAAGAAGTGGCTCATAAGCGGATTTGGGAGAAACCCAAAAAAGCCGGAAGGGCCTATCGACCTAAAAAATTCAGGGACATCTTTGCGGCTGCTTTCGGGAATTGTCGCTGCGCTATGCGATTTTGAAGTTGAGCTTGACGGAGATGAATCCCTGCGGACACGGCCCATGCAGCCTCTTCTGAAATCGCTGAATGAGCTGGGCGCAGAAGCTATGTCACTTAAAAATAACGGGTGCTGCCCTGTCAGGATCAAAGGGAAGATGGCCGGTGGAAAAACACAGGTCAATGGGATAACCTCTCAGTTTGCGTCTTCATTGCTCCTTGCTGCGCCTTTGCTTCCGGAGGATACAGCAATAACTGTTGCGAAGCCCAACGAAATCCCCTATATCCAGATGACTTTGCATTGGCTCAGGGAGCAGGGCATCAGAGCTGAAGCTTCGGCAGATTCCACTTCGTTTCGGGTTTTCGGGAACCAGCAGTTCAGGCCTTTTGAAAAAAACATCCCTGCAGACTGGTCAAGCGCAGCTTTCCCCCTTGTTGGAGCTGCCATCACCTCTTCGGATGTAACACTTCAAAATCTTGATATCTCTGACGTTCAGGGAGACAGGGCAATCATCGAATACCTGAAGAAGATGGGCGCCTCGGTAACGGCGGAAAAGGGGGAAATCCGGATCAGAGGCAAAGGGCTGCAGGGAGTGACCTTAGATATCAACAGCACCCCTGACGCATTGCCCGCATTAGCAGTCCTCGGGTGTTTTGCTGAAGGGACAACAACCTTGGTCAATGTGCCTCAAGCCCGGATCAAAGAGACTGACAGGATAACGGTCATGGCAGAAGAGCTGAGCAAATTGGGCGCAGATATCAAGGAACGTGATGAAGGGCTGATAATACATAAGAGCAGGCTTACCGGAAATAAAGTGAGGGGGCACGGAGATCACCGCATCGTGATGGCGTTGAGCCTTGCAGGGCTGATCGCAGAGGGGAGAACAGAGATTACGAATGCGGAAGCAATCAATGTGACTTTTCCAGGATATGTTGAGCTTATGAAATCCCTTGGAGCGAAGTTTGAGCTTGTGTGAAAATGATTGTATGAGTCGGTTGCATGACTAAGCCTGCATGACTAATCTTGTATAACTAAGTTTGTATGAACTTGAAAGAATGAACCTAAAGGAATGAACCTGAATATATGAATTTGTATGAATGAGCTTGAAAGGCTGAGATGACGGGAATGGAAAAACATCAAAATTTAAACGTGGGAAATCAGAATCATAGCCTAAGGCATCAGAATCCTAATTCAGCCCATCAGAATGCAACCCATGAGAATCAGAGCAGCAACTCAGCGGCAGCCCCCAAGGTCATCGGTATTATCGGGGGGATGGGGCAGATGGGGCAGTGGTTCAAGCGCTTTTTTGAGAAAGAAGGGTATGAGGTGCTAGCTGCGAGCAGAACGACTGCGTTAAGCTGTGAAGACTGCGCAAAGAAAAGCGATGTGGTCATCATCACTATCCCGATTGACCAGACTGTTGCCATGATCAAGCGCATAGGCCCGCTTATCAAAGAAGAAGGGCTTCTTATGGACCTCACTTCAATCAAGCAGGCGCCCGTTCAGGCGATGCTTGAGAGCTCACGCTGCGCCGTCATCGGAACACACCCCATGTTTGGGCCAAAGATCAGGAGCTTCAAGAACCAGACCATCGTGCTCTGCCCTGCCAGGCCGGGGAATTTTCTTCCCTGGCTTTCAGGCATCCTTGGGAAACATAAAGCCCTGATCAAGATCGCAACGCCTGAGCAGCATGACAAGGCTATGACCATCGTGCAGGGCATCACCCATTTCAGCTCGATTGCGATGTGCCACAGCCTCAGGGAATTAGGGGTGCCGATCAATGAGACGGAAGATTACAGCAGCCCTATGTATAGGGTGTTTATGGATATGGTCGGGAGGATCATGAGCCATGACTCCAATCTTTATGCTGACATCGAGATGCTTAATCCTCTCAATCCGGAAGCGCTGAGGAAGTTTATTAGCAACGCCCAGCAGCTCCTCCACATCATCGAATCAAAAGACAAAGGGGCATTCAACAATTATTTCAGGGAAGCATCAGACTATCTCGGCGACTTTAAATTTGAGGCAGAGTATTATTCGACTATGCTCATCCATTACCTTGTTGACAGGGGGAAACGCAGGGGGGAGAAGCCTTGATGAAACCTACAAATTCGCAGAATCCTATGGCTCCTTTAAATGTTATAAATTCTATGAACTCTCTGAACGCTATGCCTCCACTGAACTCTCTGAACGCTACGACTTCTCTGAAATCCCGGGATGAGGCAGGATCCCTGAAAACTGCGGACTCTCCGGTGCGCCTGAGGATTGCAACCCTTGGGCCGGAAGGGACATTCAGCCATGAAGCAGCGCTGCGCTACAAAAGCAGCCCGACGCTTCTTTTCCGGAAAACTGTCTGGGATGTTTTTGAGTCTGTAAACCAAGGCATGAGCGATGCAGGCGTCGTTCCTCTTGAAAATTCTGTCTCCGGGAGCGTCGGGCTGACGCTTGATGCGCTGATGGAGTTCAATCTGGCGATCATAGGCGAGATCCTTCTTCCTGTAAAACATTTTCTTGCCGGAACGGGAAACATCAAGACAATCACAACACTTTACACCCAGCAGCATACTTATGAACAGTGCGAGAAATTCATCCGGAAATTTTTATCCCATGCAGAGATAAAGACTACGGGCTCTAATGCTGATTCCGCAAAATCTATATCTGGGATTGATGATACTACAGTTGCAGCAATAGTCCCCGAGCCGGCAATCAAAGCCTATGGGCTCAAAGAGATCAAGGCAGAGATACAGGACAATCCTTTTAACACCACACGATTCATCGTCATCAGCAAGAAACCGACTGGGATGACAGCCAACGACAGGACTTCCCTTGCAGTGCACCCTCATCCGGGGAATGGCGCTGACAAGCCCGGAGTGCTTTACGGCCTCTTAGGGAGCCTTGCTTCAAGGAATATTAATATGTCAAAAATAGAATCCCGTCCGTCAAAGGGAAAGCTTGGGGATTATGTCTTTTTTATCGACATTGAAGGAAACCAAACTGAGCAGAGGGTGAAAGAGGCGCTGGCCGAGATCGAATCGGGCATGGATGTCAAGATCCTCGGCAGCTATCCACGGGCTTATTAACTGCCGTAATAATCCCCTAATAATCCTCCGTATCGTCGGGAAAGGCAATGGACATCAAGAAACTCATCTCAGGACTGCACACTTATGAGCGAAAGGTTCTTCCTCTTCTAGAGAGGTTCAGCTCTGTTCCGGAGCTTGCTGAGCATTCCCATCTTCAGGAAGTCGAGGTGATGCGGGCACTGCAGTGGATGGGGAACAAGAATCTTATTGCGCTGCGGGAAGAGCAAAAGGAGATCATCAGCCTTGACAAGAACGGAGAGGCTTATAAGGCTCAAGGGCTGCCTGAAACGAGATTTCTGCGGGCGATGAGCGGCATCGGCAGGGAAGCATCGCTGCAGGAAATAGCAAAGGCAGCAAAAATCGGGCAGGAGGAAATCCAGATCTGCCTGGGAGCATTGCGGCAAAAGGCTGCGATCACCATCAAGCCGGGAAAGGAGCTCCTTGCGCTCATGACTTCCCATGGGGCAGAGCTGGCAAAAAAAGAAAGTTTGGAAGAACAATTTCTCAGAAGAACTTTTCCCTGCGAGAGAAAAGATCTCAGGGAGGAAGAACTCTTTGCATTCGAGCAGCTGCGGAGGAGGAAATCCATCATCAGGCTGGAAACAAAAAAACTGAAATATGCCTCGCTGACCCCTCTCGGAAAGGAAGCGCTTGCCTACGGCATCGGCAAGGAATCAACTTCAGACAGGCTGACCCCAGCAATGCTGAAATCGGGGGCGTGGGAACATACCTCTTTCAGGAGCTTTGATGTAGCAATCAATGTCCCTGCGATCACCGCAGCAAGAAAGCATCCCTACGCAAGATTTTTAGATGAGATCCGGAGCAGGCTTATCGGGCTCGGGTTTACAGAGATGTTCGGGCCTATCGTCGAGACAGAGTTCTGGGATATGGATGCATTATTTATGCCCCAGTTCCATTCTGCCCGAGACATCCATGGGGCGTATTTTGTCAAGGAGCCGAAGTATGGCAGCGTTCCTGAGGAGCTCATGGCAAGGGTGAAAGCATCCCACGAGATCGGCAAAGGGACAACCAGCAGGGGATGGAGGTATGCTTTTGATGCGCAGAGGACGAAGAGAAACATCTTAAGGACACAGGGGACTGCGCTTTCGGCGAGGATGCTCGCATCACCGGAGCTCAAGATTCCGGGAAAGTATTTTTCCATCTCACGGTGCTTCAGGCCGGATGTAATCGATGCCACCCATCTGCCGGACTTCAACCAGGTCGAGGGAATCATCATTGAAGAAGGGCTGACGTTTCAGCACCTCAAGGGGATGCTGAGGATGTTTGCTGAGGAGTTTGCGCAGGCGAAGGAGATCAAGATAAAGCCAGGATACTTTCCTTTCACTGAGCCTTCTGCTGAGATCATGGCAAAACATCCTGAACTCGGGTGGATAGAGCTTGGGGGCAGCGGTATCTTCAGGCCTGAGCTTGTCAAGCCTCTGCTGGGAAAAGAGATCTCCGTATTAGCGTGGGGAATAGGCATTGACCGGATTGCGATGTTCAATCTCGGAATCAAGGACATCAGGCAGCTGTTTTCCCATGACCTGGAATATTTAAGAAATGCGAAGGCGGTATAGATGGCAGGAAAATTTACTATTCTCGGGGATTTTAAAAAGCACCACAACATTTTCTTTTCATGCCCCTTTGTCAAAGATTATCTTAACGGCAAGATTTCAGTCGAAAGGTTCCTTGATAATATCCTCCGACTTCAAGATGACCTTAGGGGCGAGAATTTAACTTATGAGGAAATTGATAGCTTCAGGGCTGAAGCATTGGGAAAGCGAAAACACCTTTCTCTTGAGGAGTGGAAGGCCTTTTGGCGGGCGGAAGGTTTTAAGTCAGGCAACAATGCCTCTGCATGGTATCGGGAAAAAACAATCTTATTTTTTAGGATGCCTCAGGTGAAAGAAGAGGTTACCCTTGCAGCAATACAGGGGTTCAACATGCTCATCAAAGAAATTGGCCTTGACTTACAAATAATAGACGGGGGAACTGATGCATGGTTGGTTTCAGCTGTTAAAAAATTTACAGAAGGGGAGGTTTTAGACGTGCTTGGTTTTCACAATCATTTAACGGAGAACAGCAAAACTTCAACACTTTTAAGCAATAAGCCTCATGGGACTGTTGTAGCAGCCAATCTTTACTCAAAGAGGGACAGAGGCTGGTGGGGGGAAGGCCAGTTTGCAAATGGGGTTTCCACAATCCTTGTCAAAGACAGCCGGCAAGATAACCTTCCTTTTATCATGAATGTCGCAAAGCACGAATGCACACACCTCTTAGGGATTGAGCACCACGATGAAAATGCTATGCTTTGCAATGCTTACTCCGAGGTAAATGACTGCCTTGCATTCCATCGGTCTTCAACATTGGCTTTATGCGATAAATGCAGGGATGCTATACTCAATTTTTGGCAGGGGATTGAAGAAAAGACAGGTATAAAATATTTTAAAAAAATGTTTATATTATCCCCTAAAAAGATGTTCGAGGTGCACTAACATGCCAACGATAACATTCTCACTCAAGGACCTGCAGGAGCTTGTCGGCAAAAAGCTGACGCCGGATGAAGTTGGCAGGCTTGTTGAATTCGGCAAGGGGGAGATGAAGCAGTTTACCAAAGAGACTGATGAGGTTACTGTTGATTTTGATGATACTAATCTGCCTTATCTTTGGTCGGTTGAGGGAGTTGCAAGGCTGTTCCGTGGTGTGCTCGGAATGCAGAAAGGGTTTTCACGGGTTACTCTGAAGAAAGGGGAATACTCCATCATCGTTGATGAGTCTGTCGAATCAGTAAGGCCTTTTGTAGCGGGGATGGTCGTCAAAGGAAAGAAGATCGATGAGCGCCTGCTCAAGCAGCTCATCCAGCTGCAGGAAAAATTATGCGAATCATACGGGAAGCGCAGGAGCAAGGTTGCCATGGGAATCTACCCCTTCGACAAAATAACTTTTCCGGTGCACTACAGGGCGGTAAAGCCGGAATCGGCAAGGTTTGTCCCGCTGGATTTTTCAAAAGAGATGAGCCTTGGGGAGATTTTAGAGGAGCATCCCAAAGGGAAGGAATATGCCTTTATCCTCAAGGGGAAGCAGCTGTATCCTCTGCTTGCTGACAGCAAGGGAAAGGCGCTGAGCTTTCCACCTATCATCAACTCTGCCGAGACGGGGAAGATCAATATCGGGGAAGAGCGATTTTTTGTTGAGGTCACAGGAACTGACAGAGAAGCTGCTGAGCTGTGCCTGAATATCGCTGCCTATGCGCTTTCTGAGAGGGGGTTTGAGGTGTATGGTGTTATCGTGGTGCAAGGGAACAAAAAAACAATTACGCCTTCACTTCAGGAAGAAAAAATAAAAGTTCCCCCGGAGCATGTCAAACAGCTTTTTGGGCTGGAGCTTGGAAAGGGCGAGATAAAAACTCTTTTGGAGAAAGCCGGCTTTGAAGTGAACAGCTCAGGAACAGTCATCGTCCCCCCTTACCGCAGGGATATCCTGCATGCTTATGATGTTGTTGAAGACATCGGCATCATGCACGGCTATGAATCTATCGGAGAGAAGGCGCTGATATCTTACACTGCAGGGGGAACTTCTCCTAAGGCGAAGCTCTCCAATCTTTTAAGGGAGCTTGCCATCGGCCTGGGATTTCAGGAGGTAATGAGCCCGGTGCTGAGCAATAAAGGCATTTTGCACACCAATATGAGCTTGGGGAATGATGCGGAGGCATGGCCGGGAGGGTTCTCAACGATAGAGATAGAAAACTTCATGTCTGAAACTTACAGCAGCGTGCGAAGCTGGCTGACTCCGATACTGATGGAATTCCTTTCCAAGAACAATCATGTTGGATATCCCCAGAAAATATTTGAGATTGGGACTGCATCCGTGCAGCAATCCGGAAAAGCTATCGACCACGAAAAGATCGCTTTTGCTGCCGCCCATGAGAAAGCAGGTTACACCGAGGTGAGGCAGATACTGGATTATATCATGCGGATGCTGAACATCCCTTTTACAGTCGAGGAAATTGAGCATGGCTCTTTCATTCCCGGCAGGGCAGGAGCAGTGATCGCTCACGGGAAGACAATCGCATTGTTGGGGGAGATACATCCGAAAGTCTTAACCCGATGGGGGATTATTGTTCCGGTTGCTGCGGTGGAGATAAACGTGGGGGAGATACTTATAGCGGGGATGGCAACAGATAATAAGAGATAAAAGTGGCCTATAAGGGCTGATGCGCCGGGATGTTACATCACTTTCAGCGCCTTTCCAATCAAAGGGAGGACAGCCTCAGCTTCGTCTTTGAACATCCTACCGAGCTTTGCGAAGTTCCATTCGTTGTCCTGAGTCCTGTTCTCACGGGATATCTGGAGCTTCTTCTCGCCTTCATTATATTGGAAGACTCCGACAGTTATTCTTGAGGTCTCAAATTCGGCAACTTCAGAGAACAAGCATTTGTCGAGGTTTTTGTCGAATGCCATAGGTTCGTGGGTCCCGGAGGGAATCTGCCTTATTTTTTTTGTTGATTATGATTTTTGAAATTTTCTTATTCTTTGCCGGCTGATTTTTTCTTAGCTGCTGGCTTTTCTTTCTGGCTGCCCTGCACCGCTTCCCTGGAGCTTTCTGACTTTTCTTCGGAGACAATCTCAGCATCAATCTCGTTTTTCTTAGCGGCTTCTTTCTTTACGGAATCCTTCTTTTTAATTAACTCCTCTGCTCCCTTCTTTTCCGGGGCAGCCTGCGCTGATTTGGCTTCGGATTTTCTGATTTTCTTTGGCATTGGGGCTGCATGTTTTGGCTTTGTGGCAAGGACTTCGAGCTGGATGCCTGCAAATGCGGCCTTCACTTCCTCATGGGAAGCGCCTTTCTTAAGCTCAACCTTCTGCGCAGTGGGCTCCAGATGGAGGATGCTGCATTTTCTGCGCCTTGTTGCGCCGTCAATAAGAACGTAATTACTGTCGAGGATGTCAACTACTGCGCAATGCCTGCCGGCGTCCCTTCCGGCTATCTTTATACAGACCCTTCCGATTTCAAGCACCATAGTGAGTTAAGAAGAAGCCCCTATGCTTCTTGCCTTTTGCATAAATACCTTCCTTGCGCATGCGCTGCAGAGTTTCCCTGCAAATGGCCGTTCAGGCCTGCGCTGCGATCTTGACAGTGAGCTCATCCTTCCGACTACGCTCGGGATGCCCGGAAGCTTTGCTCTGCATGAGCTGCAGTGGGCAAGCTTAGGCTTCCTCCTTCTGAACTGGAGAACAACCTTCCCTCCGGGAGTCTTAACTTTGATCTCCCGCACTGAATGTGTCCTGTTTTTTGGCTCCGGCATTTTTCCCTCTGATTTTTCCATCTAAAGAAGTTTCAATACACTTTAAAAAGCTTTCTTAAGGCCATGCTGAAAATGATCGAAGAGAGGATGTATGTCCCCAGCCATCCGAGCTTCCATCCGAAAAGGTTCAAAAGCAGAAGCTCCTGATTATTGACTGTTATAGCTGCGACCTGAGCATCCTTCACCTGCTTTATCGGAACGGCGTATTCGTTTCCCATGGTTATTATCACATCTTTGCTGTATTCAAGATCATTGAGCTTATACCCTAAAAGGTAAGGGCCTTCTTTTCCTTTCAGCTGCCAGGACACCTCAGCGCCTTTACTTCCTTTATTTTCATTACCTCCCACTGCCTCGACGGTCTTGTTCTTAGGCCCTATAATTTCCAGCCCTTTTGGGGCTTCAATCTCTGCATTTCCCTTTACGCCGGCTTGAAGGCTCATCGTGGTTGAAAATTCGGTGCCCGGCCTTATCGGCTCAAACTGCAGGTGGGCGTTCATCCACCCAAAAAGGAGGATGATGGGTATAAAGGTGTAAAGTGTTGAGCGGAGAGACTGCCTCATATATTTCATGTTTGTCCCCATCGCTTTTTTCTGGACTTCCATCATCTTCTTAGGGTCGTTTCTCAGCTCCTTCATCTCTTTCTGCAGCTCTTTTGTCTCCTGCTTCAGCTGCTTCATCAGGTCCTGATTGGTCGTAAATTTGTAGATAAGGGTTACCAAAAGCGTGATGAAAAAAGAAAGGAAGAGCACTACTGCAATCAGGGGGAACTTCAGCAAAGGGTTCAATACCGGATTTAAAAGGTTTTCAAACACCATCGGAATAACGCTGCAATCAAGCCTCTAATCATCCTCCCATGAATTTTCTTAATCCCGGATACATATCCATCATGTGCTGCTTTGCGATGTCCTCATACAGCTTGTAAACAATCATGACTGCAAGCAAGATGCCTGTTCCCCGGGAAAGGGCGCCTGTGACATCAGCAATCGCAGAGAGCGCACCTACGGTGATAGCGCCCATTACCGTCAACGGCCAGATATACCTGTCCAAAAGCCGTTCCAGCACTCTTTCGTCACGCCTGAAACCCGGGATCTGCAGGCCGGAAGCCATCATCTGTTTTGCCTGGGACTGCGCATCCATCCCTGCCGTCTGGACCCAGAAGATGCTGAAAAGGATCGAGCCTGCAATCATAAAAACCATATACAGCGCTGCCTGCATCAGCTGGGAGCCGATAAATGTTCCGGTGACAAGATTGCTGATGATGCTCGGGGGCTGGATCCAAAAGACAAAGCCTCCAACAAGCTGGCCGGTGGATTCGCTGAATCTGGCAAAAAAATTCGGGCCGAGAAGGTTCTGCAGCAGTCTTCCCCACAGCTGGAAGTTTGCCATAAGCGCAGCGACAAGGATGACAGGAATATTTGATGTATAGATAAATGCCAGCGGCCACCTAATCCCGTGGCCCCTGATGCGGCCAAAGCTTAGCGGGATCTCTACTTTCATCGCCTGGGCATAGACGGCAACAACAAAGACTGCGATGGTGGCGATGATGGTCGTTATTTTAATAAGAGCAGTCGTGGGATCGCCTGCTGCCAATGCCTGGAAAAGCGCAGGGACTGCCCCAATAGAATAGGTCACCCCGCTCAGGCCGCCGGGACCGGGAAGCCAGTTGAATGCCTGCGTGAATATTTCCTGCGAAACTCCTGCTGCGATGAACAGCGAAATGCCTGACCCAAATCCCCATTTGCTCACTACTTCGTCGAGAAATAAAATCAGCATGCCTCCTAAGAAGAGCTGGAAGACCAGGATAAGCTGCATCTGGAAATACAGCGGAGTGCCCTGCAAAGACTCTGCGGGAGACAAGCCCCCCATAAAGACATAGATAAATGCCTCAAAGATGATAAAGAAGATAGCCAACAGCTTCTGCCACCCCTGGAATTTTTTCTTCCCCTCAGGAGTTGTCAGGTCAAATTTATACAGCCCTGAGCCGTTGACGAGCTGCAGGACGATTGAAGCAGTCACAATCGGCCCGATGCCTAAAGAAATGATTGAGCCGAACTGGGCTGCAAGGATGATTGAGAGAAATTCAAACCGCTGCAGGGCATTCTGCCCGAGGCCGAACAGGGGCATGAGCCCCATGACAAAATAAATCACCAGGGCGATTGAGGTCCATTTCAGTTTTTCCCTGAAAGAAAGCCTTCGCTGAGTAGGAGGAGCTACTTCAGGCAGATTGTTGATCAGCGAGTTAAACAGGGACATTTTTTTTATCGTTATTTTTTTCTGACTTTTTATTAGTAAGGACAATCTCACAGCCGGATGCCTTTGCTTTTTCAATGGCCTGAGCGGATGCCTGAGCGACTTTGATACGGAGCTTCCTTGTGACCTTTCCACGGCCGAGCAGCTTGCGGTAGCCTTCTGCAGCGAGGTCTATCTCAAATAAATCTTTGGATTCTCTGCTTTCAATGTTATTTTTACCTTCATCATCATTCTTACCGCCAATATTCTTTTTACTTTCATTATCCTTCTTACTTTCAATATTCTTCCTGCCTTCATTATCCTTCTTACTGTCAATACCCTTTTTACTTTCCTTATTCTCTAAACTCCCTTTATCTTTTATAGGAAACTTTTTGTCGGCAAGAATCATAAGATCATCAAGATTGATAGGGTCTCCTTTCAGCCGGAGCTTTTTTACTGAGGTAAAACCATGCTTGCCAAAATACTGAAGGTCTTTCCAGATCTGCGTCTTGCGCTGGTCAGCTTTCTTCCCCGTTCCAGCCATCCCGAAGCCTCCCCTGTTTCCAGAGCCTCGGTGCTTTTTCTTTGAGCCCCAGCCATGGGTGTGAGAGCCACGCATCCTGCTGAATTTTCTTCTTTTGTTGACGACCATGTGATCAGTTCCCCTTCAAAATTTCTTTTTTAGTTTCCTGCATGACTTTTTAATCTCTTTTCTTTTTATGTCTCTTCCTTCCTCTCTATCTCTTCTCCTTTATCCTCTCTATATCTTTCCCTTTATCTCGCTTCCTTACTCTGCTGACTATTTTACAATACTTTCCTTTACAACATTTTCCTTATCAATCCATTGATCTCTTTTCCTCTGTATCCCAGCACCCCTCCGGCGTTGAATCCGACTTTAATTCCTTTGCGCTCAAATCCTCCAAGGGGGTTGTTCAGGTGGAAAATGCTGTCATCTTTACCGTAGGCTTCAAGACTGTTCGCATCTATGGAGCGTTTCGCAGCCTTTGGATCTTTGATTGATGCTTTCCCTATATCTCCTTTGGATTTTGAGCCCTTTTTGATAGATAAACTCTCTGACAATCCCTCCCCCTGCTGCTTCCCAGCGCCGTTTTTCTGGAACTTTTTGCCGGCTGACTGAGCAAGAGACCTCTTATTGATCAATTCTGCTAAAGTGTTTTCATCAATCTCACCGAAGGTAATAAAATCCTTGGCCTTGTTGAGCATGCCCCTGTTGCTGGGAGTATCCTCTAAAATCCTGCAGGTGTTTTTCTTTTTCAGCAGCAAAAGGCGCATCGTATCGTCAATTGTGCTCCGCACACCGATTTCTCCCCGGATCCTGATAGCTGCAAGCTTACTCATGGGATACCTCTGCAGCTTCTTTGCTTTTACCTTCAACCATGCCAAGTTCGCGCTCCATATCTGGCTGAGTCTTTGTTGAAATCAATTTTTTCAGGGCTTCGATGCATGCCATCACCAGATTGGTCTTTGTCCTTGTCTGGCCTTTAGTGATAGACCAAATATCTTTGATCCCAGCGATACCAAGGACTTTTCCGCATTCTCTCTCTACTTTCAGTCCTGTCCCTCTTGGAGCAGGCATAAGCTTGATCCTGCATGAACCGCACCGCCCTTCAATCTCAAAAGGAATCGAGTGGGGCTGCCTGCAGCCGCATTGCCAAGAGCCGCAGCCTCTCCTGATCTTCATGATATGGAGCTTTGCATTGCGGATTGCCTTTTCCCTGCCCGGCACAGTCTCTTTGCTTTTGCCGTATCCGATGCCTATAAACCCATCTTTATTGCCGACGATACAGGATGCTGCAAAGTGCGGCTTGTTCCCTTCAGCAGTCTTTTTTTGCGTCTGCTTAAAGACCCTTCTCTGGCCGCCTCCAAATTTCCCTTTTGACTGGCCGATGAAGAGCAGCTCTGTTTCCAGATGAGGGATAAGCGCATCAACAATCTCAGCTTCAAGGATCTTGTGCCCCTGGTCAAGAATCTGGTCGAGGGAAGTTATCTCTCCAGCTTTAATCTTTTTCCCGATGCCAGTCTTCGGCTTCCATTTCTCCCTGTCAAACGCAGGAATCTCAGGAACTGCCTGTGTTTCCGGCTCAGCCACTTCAACAACCTCTTTGACGGCTGCAACTGCTGCTACTCCCGCCGTTCCTGCTACTGTTGCTGGCCCTGCTCCTGCCGCCGTTCCTGCTACTGCAGGAACTCCATTGTTATGGGGGATTGTTTCCATTGATTTACTTTTTTCTATGGATTTACCTTTTTCTAAAGATATAATCTGGACAGATTCCAGGGCATTGTCCGGGGCATCTGCTCCTGAATCACTTTGGACAGGATTAGGCCCTTTACCTTTTTTCCTGCCTGTATCTGCAGCATGGCTGCTCTTCGTTTCAGCTGCAGCGCTCTTTTTTGCGCCGATAGGGTTACTTTGCTTTGGTTCTTCCATGGGTTGCACCTAGGATCTTCTTTTTTGTTTCTTCTGCCATCTGCGGCAGACTCTTCATATCAATATTCTTCTTTTTGTAGAGCGCGAAATGATAGGAAGATGAGTCCTTCGAGAGCATCTCCTGAGCAAATTTTCCGATATGGGCGCCTTTTATCCTGTCTTCACTTGGGAATATCTCAGGATTGACAGGCACCTTAAGGCCTCCGTCTATGCAGCCTTTGAGGGCGGCATAAATCCTTGAGCCTCTGACTGATTTTTGCAGGCCGATATCGAGGACTGCTTCCTTGATTCCCTGCTGGACTGCTTTTGCGCCCATCAGCACGCCGGCAAGATATGCAGCAGCAACATTGCCGTTGTTCGCATGCCATCCGAACTGCTCCAGCTCTCTTGAATGGGCAGCAGCAAGAATCTTATCCCCTTTTTCCTCAAATACTGCGATCTGGAGCTGCATGTTGTTGAGGCTCTTTCTCACAACAAGCCTGGGAAGGACGCACTTAAGAAGCTTCAGCCTTTTCTTGTAATTGGTCTTTCCTTCCCGCTTCCTTCTCATCCCGACTGTGTAGGAACGCTTCATTGTTTAATCCCTCTTTCAGCAAGATAGACGAGGATATGCCTTCTGCTCCTGAAAAATCCGCCTTTTGCCTTGCGGTAAAGCTCTCTAAACAAAACCTGGTCCAGCACTCCTTTTTCCCGCAATGCAGCAAGCAATGCCCTTTGTTTCCTTATCGTGTTTATCCATTCGGTCTTTTTTGAACTCCTGGCATTGGCAGAGCCTTTCCTTGAGCCAGTTCCTGCCCTTCTCCCTTTTGCCTTCTGCTGGTATGCATGCCGAATCCTTCCCCGGGAATTTCCCCGTTTAGGAAGCCTTACAATAACGCCTTCGCTGATGAGGTCACGGATGTCTTCTTTAGTGATAGCTTCTTTGATATCTTCAACTTTTTCAGGATCCAGCCAGACTCTGGTTCTTGCGCACTTCATCAGCTTGGCGCTCACTCTGCGATGCATTCTCAGGAGTTTCATAGTCATTGCCTCTTGATCAAAACTTTTTCAGCTTCTTTGATATCTTTTTCCCGCTTCTCTTCTTCAGTTATCTTCTTTTCCAGCTCTTCCTTTTTCTTATCTGACGCTTCCTTTTCTTTCTGCTGAGCCTTTTCTTTTGATTCTTTCTGATGCTCCTTTCTGGATCTGATTGAGCCTTCAATAAGCGCTATTGCGGCCTGAGGCTCGATGTTGATGACTGTGAACTGCTTTTGCTGGGCCTCTTTGAGGATAGCCAGCTTTTTTCTTGCGCCTACCCCATGAGCAACTTCGACTGCGTCATGCTTCGGGTCACAGGAGCTGAGCTGCTGCACATTGGAGATTTTCCTCACCTGGAGGCGGCCTGCGACTTCCATCGCATACTGCTTTTTTGTCCCATATCCGATTGATACAACACGCTGGTAGCCTCTTTTTTTCATCTTCAGCTTTGAATGGATCCCCTTAGGCTTTCTCCATGCGGGCTTGACTTTTACCTTGTGCAAATCCTGCCTGATGAATGGCTTCTTTGAAGGCCCCCGCTTTTTTCTTCCTAACAGCGTCATTGCACAGCCTCGCCGTCTTTTTCAATAATCCAGATGCCGTCCTGAAAAATTCGGGAGTCAAATCCCGTCCTGCGGGTCAGCTGCTCAATGTCTGCTGCAACCTGGGAGCCAAGCTCCTTGTCCACAGACTCAACAGTGACAAAATCGCCCTCAACTTTAGCTTTTACCCTGCCCTTGATCTTCAGGGTACGGGGAATCTTCTCACCAAAAAAATTTTTCACCTGGAACTCATCCCCTTTGATGCTTACAGTCATAGGGAAATGCCCCGAGCAGATCTTCAGCTTGTAAACAAAAGGCTTCTGGACACCCCGGATGCAATTCTTGATGTGGGACTTCCAGCTTTTCATGATCTTATTCTCCCGGTTTGTCGCTTTTTTTGCGCTGATGATAATATTCTTTTCAGCTTTCTGCAGTGAAATCTTCGGATAAGAAAACATCTTTTGGTTGTTTCCTGCTTTTCCGCTAAACTTCAGGAGATTTTCCTCTAGAGTGACCTCCACCCCTTCGGGGATGGGAACTGTCTCCGCAAGATCCTGTTTTGTTTCCATGGTGAGCCTAAGTTTCTTTCTTCCTTATATTATTTTATTTCCTCCCCAGCATTCTTTTATTTCCCCCACCGTATTATTTTATTTCCTCATCTTTTTATCAATCATTTCCATCCCTATTTTTTGGCTATACTTTCTCTCATAATTATTGGCTATTATTTCCCCTTATATTCGATTTTATCTCCTCTATTTTTTTTCTTGATACACTTCTCTTTTCTCTTATATTTCTTTATTGTTATACTTACGGACAAAAATGATTATACAATTGTTGTCCGTTCGTAATAAGCCAACGACATATTTTTGTCTAAATATTTGTGTCGTTTGCTATATTTACATTTTTATTGTCAGTAACAAAAGGCAAGCAAGACTCCGCCAAGGCCCTTGATTTTTGCCTCTTTGTGGGTCATGATCCCTTTGGGAGTTGAAATGATCAGCAGGCCGAAATCCTTTGCCGGCAGATACCTCTTTTCGAACTTTTCAAACTCGCTCTTACGGATGCTGTACCTTGGCTTGATGGCGCCGCAGCTGTTGATGCTGCCTGTCAGAGCTACCTTGCCCATATTTCCTTTGTTACCCTTCATCTGCTCAAAAGCGCCGATATAGTGATGCTGGTTCATGATCTCAAGGACTTTCTCAGCAATCTTTGAGGATGGCCTGATCATGCACTGGTCCTTGCCGGCCTTCTGGCTGTTCAGGATAACGGACAATGCCTGAGCTAATGGGTCGTTCACCATAGTTTCACCTTAACTGAATTTCTTAAATCCCAGCCTTATCGCAACCTCACGGAAACATCGCCGGCAGATATTGATGCCATATTTGCTGATGTGGCCCCGGTGATTTCCGCAAACCCTGCACACTTTTGTTATCTTCCCGTATTTTCTTGGCTTGGGAGTGTTATACTTGAGGAATTTCTTGTATATCGCAGGCTTGTCCCTCAACTGCACTGCCATCTTCCGATAATCTTTTGCAATCATGCGGCCTCACCTATCTTAGCGTTAAATCTCTCTTTCATAAACTGCATAGCCTCTACCTTACCAATGCGGTGCCCTTTGGGAACCTTTCTTTGAAGGTACCATCTCCGCTTGATGCGGAATCCCGGCCTTTCGAGCGTGACGCAGACCTCAAGGCCGATGACTCCTATCTTCGGGTCATATTTCATCCCCGGGATGTCGATATATTCCGGGATGCCAAAGGACAGGTTTCCTTCATCAGTGAACTGTTTTTCCATGAGCCTGAATTCTCTCGCATCAAGCAGCCTTGCCAGCAGCTCGTATGCTTTCTTCCCACGAATAGTAACTTTACATCCGATGGGGAGCCCCGGGCGCAATCCCCATTCAGGAATCCTCTTGGCAGTCTTTGTCTTTATAGGATTCTGGCTGGTGATAGCTTTCAGGAGCAGCACTCCTTTGTCGAGGATAGTCTGGTCTTTCCCTGCACCTATATTCAGAGTGACCTTCTCTACCTTTATCGATTTCATAGGGTTCATCTTACATCGCCGGCATGGTAATCTCTGGAGTGTGATCTCCTATCACAAACACATAGGACTTGAGGGTCTCTACCATCTTTCCCTGCGGGTCCCTGAATATGACTTTATCTCCGAGGATATCTGCGATCCTTCCCTGCTCTCCCCTGTGCTTACCGCTAGTCAGGAAAACCACAGCATCTTTTTTCAGCGGAAGAAGCTTCTTCACCTGAACATCAGGGAGGCTGATCAGCATGCTGTCTCCAACTTTGCATGGGCTCTGGGCAGCCGCCAGATTCTTTCCATCGAAAAGATGGATCTGGGGCTTCTTCCCTTTCATCTGGGTCTTTCCGACTACTTTGCAGACTTTCTCCGAGGCTTCTTTCTCCTGGATAGGGCACAGCTGCAATTTTCCGAAGGAGTTCATGAGCATACGCCAATGTTTTCCTATCTCTTTGATAGTAAGCACATCCATCAGCCCGACAGGGAACCTTGCATCAAAGCGCCTAATCCCGTCGATAAGGACATTATTGGATGCAAGCAGCTTTTTTGCTTCCCGGCCTGTTGAGGCAAGCTTGAGCATCTTTTGGAGCACCAGCTTTAGCGGAATGCTGAATTCAACCTTATGGGGGCCGGGGAGAGGCTTTGCAACATACATAGTCTCCCGCTTCGGCAACGGCCATGTCACCGGCATCATGAGGCGTTTCAAGTGTCTGCTCATTTTCCTTTCCTCTCCAAGGAGCCAATGCGCTTCTTGTCGTCTGTGATAAGCTCAATGATCAGCAGGTTTGAGGGATCCAATAATACAGGAATCTTCGACCCATCTTTTTTTGCGCGCTCAATGCCCTGCACGATGACTTTTCCTTTTTTTACCATAACATCGTCAACAGTCCCTTCCTTCTTCTGCCATTGGCCCCTCATGATCTTTACCTTGTCCCCTTTCCTCAGGATAACTGCGCGGGCGTTGTATTTTTCCCTCAATACTTTTGCAAGGTGGGTGTTCAAAAGCTTCTGTTTCCTATGCAGGGAGGCCCCGCTTCTGTATTTTCGCTGCTTGCCCGGCTTCTTGCTCCCCAGCCACTTCCTTGAAAATGCTTTCATCTTATATCACGATCCTTGCAACTTTTGCAACTCCCGGCCATCGGTCTACCGCTTCTTTTGCGATAGCGCCCTTGAATATAGTCCCTTTCGGGTTGCCCTTCTCGTCCTTAAGGACGACTGCGGCATTATCCTCAAATTTGATCCTCATCCCATCGGGCCGGAGATACTCTTTTCTTTGCCGGACAATTGTGGCATATACCACCTGGTTCTTCATGTCAGGCCTTCCTCTCTTAACACTGGCCAGGACAAGGTCGCCGATAGCGGCACTCTGCCTGCGGCCTTTGGTTGTCTTGATGTTATAGACGGTGAATATCTTGATTTCCTTAGCCCCGGAATTGTCACATGTAGGCACAAAGCTCCCGACCTGGAGGCCCCTAGTCACCCGCGCTTTCACTGCTTGCATTTTCCACCTCGACCGGCACCTGCTCTTCGTGCTTTTGTTTTGCTTCTTTCAGCGATTCCATCCTCTCTGCAAATCCCTTCTCTTTTCCCAGGATCTCAGCGACGACAAAATTCTTGGTCTTGCTCAAAGGCCTGCATTCTGCGATCTTTACGATGTCCCCTTCCTGGGCCCCAAGACAATCCGGATTATGGGCTTTCACATGGGAGCTCCACTTCTCAAATCGCTCAAATTTGGGGGAATACCTCTGGGTAATCCATTCGACAATCACTGTCTTCTGCATCTTTGCGCGGATAACGACTCCTGTGAAGACCCTTCCCCTGAGGGAAATCTGGCCATGCAGCGGGCAATTCCTGTCCAGGCACTTCTTTCCTTCCGGCTGTTCTTTCCGGTTTTTTTTCCTGTTTTGCTGTTCCATGTTGTTCTCTATCTTTTTTTGCTGAATAATTCTCTTTTGTTGTTTGTTGCGCAATCACCAATTGATTTTCATATCAATTAATCTTCTTATTTTTCCTATCAATCAGCTTTCTTATTCCTCTCGTTTTTTTGATGATAGTCAATGCACTTCGATGCTTTCCGGGCTGAAGCCCAGATTCAGCAGGGCCTTCCTCACTTTTTGCAGATGATTGCCCTGCAGCTCTATCCTCCCTTCCTTAGAAGTGCCTCCGCAGGCCAGCTTGCTTTTCAGGCTGCTTGCGAGCTCTTTAAGGTCAATCTCCTTGCTTTCGATGCCTTCGACGATAGTGCTCATCTTGTTGAACTTTTTTTTCTCAAGCCGGACAATTATCTTTTGGCTTTCCTTTGCGATGGTCTCACAGACACAAAGCTCCTGAGGCAAGCCGCATGTCATGCAAATGTCACTCATGGCGTTGTTTTTTCCTCCTTCCCCTTTTTTCTTTGATGCAGGAGCGTGTGGATCCGGGCAACTGTCTTTTTTGTGTTCCTCACCAGCGCAGGGCTTTTGGGGATTGTCCCCTTAGCTATCTGCCCATACTGCCTGATCAGCTCCATCTTTAGCTCGCTCAGCTTAGCATGGAGGTCGGCATCCTGCAAACCCTTTAATTCCTTAATCTTCATGATGCAGCAACCTCACTCTTCTTCACCGGCTGACTATGCTCTTTTTTCTCCTGCTCCTTTCCAGCATTTTTTTCTTCATCTATACCAGATTTTTTCTCTTCCACAGGCTGCTGAACTTGAGTTTCCGGAGATGCTTCTTTGAGCGAAAGGGTATTCAGCAGGTCTTTTGACGGCATGATAGAGACTTTAATCCCGACGATGCCGCTCTTCAGCTTTGCAGCGCCATGGGCGACATGGACGCTGGTCAATGCGGTATCTCCGCACTTCTTAAGGTATCCCTGATAAAACCGCCATGACTTTGCCCTTGCGCTCGGGATCTTCCCGCTGATGACGACCTCAATCCCTGCTGCGCCTGCATTCATCACGTCGCTCATCACCTTGTGGCCGATGCCTTTGAACTTTGTTGAGCCGAACTTCTCAAGATATTCAACAATCTTTTCGACAATGATGCTGGCATTCATCTCAGGGGAAACCACTTCTCCAATCTCAATCTGAGGATTTTCCAGAGCAAACTCTTTTTTTAATGTCCTGGTGAGCTCTTTGATGTTCTGGCCTTTCCTCCCTACAACAAGGCCCGGCCTAGAGGTATAGACCAGGATCTTTTCCCCTAACGGAGTCTTCTGCACTTTGACATCGCTGAGACCGACACTCTTCATGCTGTCACGCACAAAATTTTCAACCATCATCTCCTTCATCCGCTCGGTGATAAATTTTCTTTCAATCATGGTTTTCCTTTCTCTTCTTTTTTCCTGCCTGAACCTTCCTTCACTTGCTTTGGCTGCTGGACAGATTCTTTAACTGCAATCTCAATCATTGTCCTCTTGGACCTTCGCCTTCTTCTTCCGGAGCGCCAGGGCCTCCGATCCATATTTGCAATAAGCTTGATGATCACAAGATTGGAGGTGTTCAGCCCCTTGAACTGCGCATTTGCTTCTGCCTGCTCCAATAATTTGATAAATTCTGCTGCGGCTTTTGCAGGGTATCTTCCAGGGCCAACTCCCGGCTTATGGCTCAGCTCCGCCTTAAACACGCGGAAAGGGACGGCATGGGACTTTGCAAGGACCTGCCGCAGCATCCTTTTTGCATCAGCTACTGTCCTTGACCGTATCCAATTTCCTATCTCCACTGAAACTTTCGTCGAAATGGGCAATCCTTTGGCGATCGCTTTAGCTGAATTCTCTTTTGGCTCAGGAGCAGCAGGCTTTACCATCTTACTTCACCGACAGCGCCGCTGAGCTCTTTGTCGCGCCGACACCAGGAGCTGAGTGCTCAACTTTTTTTCTTGTGAGGACAAATTCGCCCAGATAATGGCCGACCATGTCCATCGTGACTGCCACGGGAATAAACTCCCTGCCATTGTGGACTTTTATCATGGCGCCTACAACCTCCGGGAGGATGATAAGGTCATGGCAGTGGGTCTCGATGTTGGGCTTCTTTGCCCGTATCCTCTTCAGCAGCTTTTTCTGAGCCTCAGTAAACCCGCGCTTCAGGCTCCGCCGCTGCCTTGAGGGAACCAATCTCATGAAATCATGAAGGCTCAAATTTTTCAATTCTTCAATCGTCTTTCCCTTGAACGTCTGTTCTTTTTTTGCCATAGTCTCAGCCTAGTTACCTGACGTACCCCGTCCTGCGGGCCGCAATCTTCCCCACCTTTCTTCCCGGAGGAGCGTCCCTTGATACAGTTGTTGCATGCCCTTTAGCATTCGTGCTTCTTCCGCCGAAGGGATGGGAAACTGAGTTCTTTGAAGTTCCGCTGACAACAGGATAATACTTATTTCTTGATTTCATCGCGAAGTAGCGGTATCCTGCTCTCAGGAAGGGCTTTTCAGGCCTGCCTGCCCCGGCAACCTGCCCAAGGGTAGCCCTGCACTGCGGATTGAAATCTCTTTCTTTTTTTGACGGAAGCAAGACTGTTATCCTGTCAGGAAATTTTGCGATGACCTTAGCGGCAGTGCCTGAGGACTTGACCATCTTTCCGCCATCACCTGGATATGACTCGATGTTAAAGACGGAAGCGCCTTCAGGGATATTTCTCAGCGGAAGGATATTTCCTTTCAATGGCGGGGCGCCAGGGCCGATGAAGATATCGTCGTTCACCCGCACCCCTTCCGGAGCCTGCACGATAGCTTCCTGATTCCGGCACATCACTTTTAACAATGGCCCTGCATGCCCGGGACAGTCCATAATATCGATGATCTTTCCTGAAAAGGTCTCCTCTGACATCGGCGGATACTGGGCATTGCCTTTGAAATTAAAGCTAGGCGAGCGATAGCTCGTTGAGCCTTTTCCCCTTTTCTGCACCGTTAAGTTTTTTCCCATGTTCAGCCAGCCTTACATCAGCCCAAGCTTTGTTGCGATATCAATAGCAGGAGTATCTTTTGCAAAGGTTATATATGCGCGCTTCTGCCCGTCATGGGCATTCAGGGTTGTCACTTTCCTGACTTTTGCAGCAAAGAGCTGTTCAATCGCCTTTCGTACGTCACGCTTGGTCGCTTTTTTGTCTACGACGAAGATCAGCTTGTTTTCCTTTTCCATCAGCCGGATGCATTTTTCCGTCGCCAATGGATACCGTATGCCTGTTGGGTGTGCCATCTTACATAAAAAGCCTGTTTTTTTCCATCTTTTCTATAGCTTCGACCGTATACAGCGTGAGCCTTCCCGGAGCCCCTCCCGGAGCGAGGGTGTGGGTGTTGATGCTGTCGACAATCACCGAGTCTGCGCCAGCTAAGTTTTTCGCTGCGCGGAGCAGCTTGCAGTCTTTGCCAACTACAAAGAGGAAACTCTTCTTTTTAACATATTTCCTTCCTCTCATCTTTCCCCTGCCCGGGCGCACTTTTTTCTTCCGGGACCTGATGACTTCTTCACCAAAACCCAGCTTCAGGAGAATCTTGGCAAGTTCATTTGTCTTTTCCATATCTTCAAAAGCATTATCGAGGATAAAAGGAAACTGCGGAGGAACCTTATGGCCTCTGCCTAAAATTGCGGCCTTTTGCACCGTCGCAGCAAGGGCTGAGCGGATGGCTTTCCTGCGCTCTTTTTTATTGATGTCCTGCCAGAAGATTTTTTCTGCCGTCGGAGGATGCGCTTTTCTTCCGCCGACCATGCCCGGAGCGAATGCTCCCACCCAAAACATCCTTCTTCCGCGTTTTGTAAGGATCTTTCTCGGGACACGGGAGATTCCCATCCCATAAGAGCCTTTGTAAGCGCGCCGCTGCCTTGAGAGCTTTGGAGATGAACGCTTGCCTGCTTCAGGAGCTACACCATACCGCTGCCTTGCGTGGGACTGCAGCGCCAACACTGCCCTCCTTATGAGGTCAGGCCTAATCTCTTCGTCAAACTGCTCAGGCATCTTCTTCATGCCTTTTTCCTTCCCTTCCTTATCGAGTATCTTAAGTTCCATCGCCATTTTCTTTTTTAATTGTTTATCATTGTTTATTATTCTGATCTTCTGAATGTGCGCCTGCTATTCTGATTATACATGAAGATAACTTATCTCTGAAGGTTCATAAGCGAATGACTTATTTGGCCTGATCGGGAATGTCAGCTTGATGAGGCGTTTCTTCGGCCCCATCACCGAACCCTTTATCAAAATGTATGGGTTGTTGATCTTTCCGTACCTGTGGAAGCCGCCTTTTTTCTCCAAATCAGGCTTATCGCTGATCTTCATAATATATTTATTATACTCCGTGCGCTGATGGAATCCGGTCTGGCCTGCATGGGCGACACGCCAGGTCTGGTTCACCTGGCCTTTCCAGCTTCCCAGGCTTCCCGGGTTGCGCCTTGATTTTTCCGACTTGTGGTGCTTCAGGCTGATCCCGTGCCTTTTCACCGGCCCCTGGAGGCCCTTTCCCTTTGTTATCCCGTGAATGTCGACAATCATCCCTGCCTTAAAGACGCCAGAAATGTTAATCTCTTTTCCCAGAAGCTCTTTTGCATAAGCTGCTTTCTGGTCTTTCTTCCCGCCAAGAGCAATCTCAAAGAGCTCCGGCTTTTTCTTTCCGATCCCCGTGAGCTTCGGCTGCGCCTGCATGACTATGCGGACATCATCAAATCCTTCGACCTTATCAAATTCTTTTCCTGCTTTCTTCGGGAGCCGTATCATCCGCGCCAGCTCCTTGTCAGGGTTTCCTGCAGGAACCTCGCTCATCGGAAGGAATCCCTTATCGGTGTTCCTGTAAAACCGCACAGCTACCGCTTTCAGAGGGGGGCATTCAAGAATGGTGCAAGGGACTGCAATCGAAGAAGATTTTGTGAGAGAAAAAGGGCGCTTATCGGTGATCATCGCATGGGTCATCCCCGCTTTATAGGCGGCAAAGCCCAGCAGCTTTGGCTCCTGCTGCGCCGGCCATGTCTTGATCTTTGCAGCCATGCGGCCAGCCCGCTTTCTAGGATAGAACTGCATCGATCCTTTCCTTGGCCTGTGTGTCGATCCCATAGTGCAACAGCAAACCTTCTTATCTTTTTGGCCTGCGTAAAGAAGCCTTTCCTTGAACCTTTTTAACAGAGAAAGCATTCGCGGGAATGTACTGAAAAAGGGTTCTTTTCAGGCTCTTCCTAATGTACTCATTGACTGTACATTAATCCTATGAAGGAAATCGAGAAAGTATGGGGGCGTTTATAAAGGTTGCTGAAAAAGAAAAAAACCAACGTTTATATTGCCGACTGCAGCCATTCAGGCCATGCGCGCTCTTTTTCTGCTGTCGGGTGAAAATATTCCGCTGGCTTCGATGGAAATCAGGCAGCTTCTTGCGCCGGAAAATTTTTTTACCACCGGAAACCTGGCTCTGGGAAAGATTCCTCGAGGGAGGGCAGGGTTGTGGAGGCGCCTTGCTTTTACCAAATCGGCGTATGAGCTGCTGTTCTTCTGCAGCAGAGAAAACATTTTGAGGGCGGTAAGGGATTATTGCTGGAATGATATCTGCCATGGAAGCTTTTGCGTCAGGGCAGCCTGCGCCTCCGGCGGAAGCCCGGAATCCGGGGAACGGGAGCTGGCAAAAGAAATCTGGCAGAAAGTCAAAAACCCAAACGTTGACCTTCAAAACCCTTCCCTTCTGATACAATTCTTTTTTTTAGGGAAGAGAGTTTACTGCGGGAGGCTGCTCTGGAAAAATGAAGAGCGCTTCAGCGAAAGAAACCCTTCGGCACGCCCTGCACCTCATCCGACTTCACTTCAGCCAAAACTGGCCAGGGCGCTGGTGAACCTTTCCGGCTGCATTTCAGGGACACTTACTGACCCGTTCTGCGGCAGCGGAGGCATACTGATCGAAGCCGGGCTGATGGGGATACCTGTGCACGGATCTGACCTGTATCAAGAAATGGCCCAAAGGGCAATTAAAAATCTGGCCCATTACCGCATCAAAGATTTTACTGTTAAACAGCTTGATGCAAATACCCTTAGGCCTCCCCTCGGCTATATCGCATGCGATGTTCCTTACGGGCAGAATGCATCTCTCTGGGCACTTCAGGATGGAAAGCCCTGCAAAGCCATCAGGGGAACGGGAAAAAATAATATCCCTGCGCTTCAGGGGTTTTACCGCTCATTCCTGCGAAACCTCAAGAAGCATCTTGCCCATCAGGCAGCTGTAATCTTTCCGCATTATGCCCAAGGTGAAGCCCTTGTCACGGAAGCCGGCTTCGCTGTCGTCGGGATGTGCACACAATTTATCCATTCCACCCTGACGCGGGAGATTGTGGTGTTTCGCCAACAAAAAAATGGTGCTTCAGGACTTCGTACCAAAAAAGCAGGTAGCCTCCGACATACAGCAGGATATTCATCCCCAAGAACAAAAGGAAATAGAAGCTGATAAAGAATTCTCCCTGGGAGACCAGCATCTGAACCGATGAACTGTAATACTCAACAGTGTCTTTCAGGAAATAGTAAACATACTCCCCAAAGAATACAAGCCCGATGAGCACAATCAGGACAAAGAAATCTTTCCTGAGCGACCGGGCATAGTCCATAAAAAACACCGCAAGGAGCAGCGCGAATGCGAGAAGCATCGCGGCATCTGCCTTTGCTGCCGTGTCCGGGATAAACCGGGATATCCATGACTGGCTTTCAGCGATGCTTTGGGTGCTGATATCAACTCCCACCAGCCCTTTACTGCTGATTTCTGAGATGGTAAACAGGGGAACTGTAAAAAGGATAAAAAGCGAAGACAGGATGACTGCCTGAAAAAAATTAGCGGCCTTCAGCTGCCTATGCTTCATAAGCTGATAGACAATAACTGAAGGCATGACAAGCAGAAAGAGCATGGCAGCTGCATTTCCGAGGTAAACCGCTGCTGCAGCAATCGCCCCAAAGAAGCCAGCGCCCAGGATATCCGAGCGGAAGAGCGCTATCAGGGGATCATGGCCCGGGCCGAGCTGGGAAAAATAAAGGCTGTCCTGAAAGCCGGAAAGATACGGGATGATAAAATTTCCGATGTCTGTGAGCGCATGGAGCGCAAGCAGCCCGAGCAGGCTCATGGAGAGATGCTCTTTTGTGGAAAGGAGCCTTAAAAAATTCTCGTAAAATTTTTCGCCAACATCCCCTACCTTATGAAGCAGGGTGTCGGGGGCAAAGTGCCTATGGTACCGGATGATGATAAAGAGGTAAGCAAGGATGGCAAGAACTGTCAGGGGGGCATCGACGGCAACCGCAAGCCATTCCATCGCAAGGTTGAAGACCAGGATAAAGAATGCGACAAGCGCGAGGAAAATTGCAGCTGCCCGGTGAGGGTACTTATGGGGGATATCTTCATGAAGCACGCCAAGGAATGAAATGCCGGATATCTGGATTTTTTTTGCAGCAAGGAGCGCAAGGAAGATGAGGGAGATTCCTGCAGCTGTAAAAGCATATTGCTCGATAAACGGGCCGTTAACGCTGAGAAATTCCAGAAGCGGTCTTGTAAATCCAGCTTCCTCCAGGCCGACGCCAGCTATCGCAGCGAGGTCTTTTGCAAAGAAGAGAAAATAACTGAAGATGATGGAAATATCAAACCATACGACCTTAATCCCGAAGAAAACCATGCTGAGGGAAACTCTCATGAAGAGGTAGCCCAGCACAATCCAGGAGTGGATCTTTTTCAGGAAATCAAGGTCTCCCGGGAGCAGCTCAAGAAAGTCAAGGATCTGCAGCCCGATCAGCGTGATGATCATCAGCTCTTCAAGCCTGTGCCTAACCTGCATGCCCATACTCTTCCTGAGAGGCAGGTGCTATTTAAGAATTTCGAGAATAACCAGCATCTCTGGTTTTAGTTATCTTTCCTTCAACAGATGGGATTACCGTTGAGCGTTTCGGCGGCCTGCCATCTTGCCTGCTTGCCAGCAATACATCAATAGTTTTAAGAAGTTCTGCTGAGTTATCCCTTCTTATGAGCCGCAGGAGAACCGTTTCAGATATCGGGGAGTTTGGACTGATTGAGGGAATCAAGAAACTTGCTGAGGCTCACGGCTCAAATGCTGCAAATGCCCGCAAGGGGATCATTGCCGGAATAGGGGATGATGCGGCAGCCCTGAATCTCAAACATATTGGGGACAGGGTTATACTTTTCACGACCGATACGCTGGCAGAGGGGGTGCATTTCAGGAGAGGCTGGATGCTGCCTGAGGAGATAGGGAGGAAAGCTGTCGAAGCAAATGCCTCGGATATTGCCGCAATGGGCGGGAAGCCCCTGTATGCGCTTGTGAGCCTGGCGGCGCCTTCTTCCCTCGAGAAAAATGTTTTTGACGGGATCTTCCGGGGGATAGTCTTTGCGTCGGAACAATACAAAACCAAAATCATCGGGGGGAATATCTCCCGGGGCAAGGAAATCCAGATTACGCTTACGCTCATCGGCGCTGCAAAGAAGGATGAGCTCTGCCTCAGGTCCGGCGCAAAGCCCGGAGATTTTATTTTTGTGAGCAGGCCGCTCGGGGCGAGCGCAGCCGGATTAGGGCTGTTTTCCCGCGGCATCAGAGGCTTTGAGGAAACCAAAAAGAAGTTCAGGAACCCTAAAGCTGATTTCTCTTTTTCAGGCAGGCTCCTAGCTGCGGTCACGAGCATGATAGACATCTCTGACGGCCTGCTCGGGGATCTCGGCCATGTGTGCGAATCGAGCAAAGCTGGCGCGACCCTCTTTACCGGGAACATTCCCATAGACCCTGATGCATTAAAGGCTGCCCACCGCCTGAACCACGATCCACTTGATTATGCATTGCACAGCGGCGAGGAATATGCTTTGCTGTATACTCTTCCCGAACAGCATCTTCCGCTGGCAAAAGGATTTCTTATCGGTGAAATAACACGGAAGAAAGGGATATACCTTTTCAACAATGGCGTGAGGATGGCTGTAAAGCCCAAGGGGTTCGATCATTTTTTACGAGGCAAACATAAAGGCGGCTGCCACGGCATTGTTTACTAACTGAAAAAAGAAAATAGAATGATTTAAATAAACCGAAATTTTTGAGAAGCGTATGCGGGGAACTATCTTCAATTTTGCCAGGAAGCTTTCAGGATTTCGCGCATTCCTTAGGATACGGCATCATCCATGGCTTTTCCTGCTGACGCTGGCTCTTGACGGCGCTTTTCTTGGGGCGCTGTTCCTTACGGGGAAGCTCTTGGGCGGAATAGTCCCTGCGGACAAGGATGCGCTGCTTGCGCTCTTTGGCACGACAACCAACATCCTTCTGGCTCTTCTGCTCTACCCGCTGATATATTATTCCATCCTAATTTTCTGGTATTCTCTCTCTAAATTCTGGATCCTGAAGGTGCTTGAGCGGATGTGGGGGAGGGATTCTCTCAGGTTCGAGCAGATCGGAAAATTTTATCTTTTCAACCTCGGGGCGATCGCAGCATTCATTTTTTCCAGCCTGCTGATCTTCGGCGTTCTTGCGTTTCTTTTTCAGAGGGAAGTCCTGAAGTATGCTGCCGTTATCCTGGGAATTCCCCTGCTGGCGATCCTTTACAGTTTTTTGAGCAACGGGCATTCCCGTTTTTTTTATGGGGCCCCTTCCCTGTTTGCCAGCAGCTTTGCCGCTACCTTTGGGAAATTCAGGAGCTACATCGGCTTTATCCTGTATGACCTTATCCTGGGAGCATTATGCTACGGGCTGTATTTTTTAGTCCAGCTTTTTTTTAGGTTTACGGTGTTCAGATCTCAGGAAGCAATCGCACGGTTCGGGCCAAGCTATATGGCTTTCCTGTCTTTCCTCTCATTCTTCCTGATGTATCTCATCATCGGATTTAACCGGATATATTTCCTGGAGCGGGGCAGCAAGGCGGAGGAAGAATAACAATGTTCTATAATTCCATCAATCCGGTGCTGGCGCAGTTCGGGCCATTTGAAATTCGGTATTACGGAATCATCTATGCTCTTGGATTTTTGCTGGCTTACTTCATGATCCCAAAGCTTGCGCAGCTGAGAAAAATTCAGCTGACCAAAGAGGACACCTCAGGACTTTTAATTTACCTCATCCTTGGGACGGTAATCGGAGCAAGGGTATTTTACATCCTCTTCTACAATTTGGATTACTATCTCGGCAACCCTGCCGATATGCTCGCATTGTGGCATGGCGGCTTAAGCTTCCATGGGGGATTTATCGGGGCAGCCTTTGCGTCCTGGCTTTTCTGCAGGAAAACAAAAATTCATTTTTATGACCTTGCCGACATCACCGTCATTCCCCTCGCATTAGGATTATTTTTAGGCCGCATCGGCAATTTTCTCAACGGGGAGCTTGTGGGAAGGCCAACAAACCTTCCCTGGTGCGTCAAGTTTAAGGATTATGAAGGCTGCAGGCACCCTTCTCAGCTCTATGAAAGCATGAAAAATCTTTTGATCTTTTCAGTATTATGGGGTGTCAGGAAAAAGCCATTCCCCCGGGGAACTCTCTTCTGGCTTTTTGCGATCATGTACAGCACCCTGCGCTTCTTCATCGAATTTTTCAGGATGCCCGATGAGCAGCTTGGCTTTATCTTTGGGCTGACGATGGGGCAGTGGCTTAATATTGCGATGCTTGCCGTCGGAATCTTCTTTCTTGCGAGGATATTTCAGGGAAAACCTTCTGTAGGGGAGACAATTAACTGATATACTCTTTAGTATACTAGTTTCTAAAAACGAAACATTTATATACTAGCTTATCTCTCTTTTTCCAATGTATGGTGGTCCTGTTTGATCGATTCAATCTGCCTGAAGACATCTACGAGGTAGTGTTTGCGACCAAGCAGCAGGTCATTGTCGCAAGGCTCCTTGTCGAGATGATGCGGGAGAAGAACAGCGAAATCACCAAGACCGAGATGAGTTTTTTTGCGACCCAGCTCCATGAAGGGAAGCTGGTCACCGACAAAATCCAGGAAGAGCCCTACCGTGGCAAAAAAGTCAAGATCAGCTATAACAAAAGGCAATTTTATGACAGGATACTGACGCCGATGAAGAGCATGGGCATCATCGATTATGACCTTTACAAGAAAACGTATTCCCTGACTGACAAGTTCACCAAGGAAATGACCAAAATAGGGATTCTCTGGCTGAGGGAACTCAGGAGAGATCCTTACAAACTAGAAAAACAACACGCTTAAGAGGGGCTTCCGGAGAGGTAGTCAACTTCTTTCTCTACCAACCCCCCACAACCAATCTTCGGGAGCCTCTTCTTATTTTTCCTTTTTCTTCTTCCTTTGTTTCTATTTCTTTCCCCTTAATCGCGTCCCATTTTCTTTTTATCTCCCCCTATATCCCATCCTCTTTCTCCTCTCTATATACTTTCTTCTTTCTGTTTTTCTCCCTGAGGGAAACTACTATTTCAGATTTCCCTGACTTTCTTATCTTTGGCGCGCTTTTCGTGCACAGGGATGTCTGAATCTTCAGCATCTTCCGGCCAGCCTTCGCTGCCTTCTGATTTCTTATCAGCTCCTGGGGTGAATTTTTCGAGGAGATTCTTCTTCCTGCTCAGCAGATATTCAATTTCATCTTGCATCTGCATCACCGGGGGCGTAAAGTTTATAAACTTTGTTTTTTCCAGGTTTTTTGTTGATGTATGGCAGACGAAGAATTTGATGAAAGTGTAGAGTCTGAAGAGGGCAGGGAAAGCGCCTTAGAGGATGATGAGATCAGCCCTGAGGAAGAAGGCTTTCTCGAGGGCGCTGAGGGTGACGGGCAGGGGGCAAAATGCAGGACCTGCGGAAAAGTCCTCATCGGCGATGATTTTATCGAAAGGAAGGTTGATGGCGAGCTCTTCAGGTTCTGCTGCGAAGAATGCTCAGAGAGCTACCACGGCAGGAAAAAGAAAGAGTGATCAATCACTTCTTGGCGAAGCGTAATGATAGCTGCTTTGGCCCAGCCTAAAATATTTTATCCTCCGCCAATGGAATTTATAAGCACAATAGACCGGCGGTATGCTCGCTCCCTTCGGTCGCTCGGGTCGGATTTTTTGTTCTCATTTTCCACAAGATAGTATTCTTGCGGCAGACCACCAGTGAGACACACTGGTGGAAAATGAGATTTTAATAATTGATAAGGTAATAACCTCTAACCTCTCTGCCAGAGCCATCCTTAGAACTGTCTTCTGCCGCTTCTCCAATTATCCAAGAATAATCTTAACCCTTTTTCCTTTCTTCACTTTTTCGACGGTATATCTGGCAATCCCTTTGCTTTTGGCATATTCCGCTGCTTTGGCTTCCGTGCTGAACGTGCGCGCACCTTTTTTCTTCTGGAAGTGAAGCAATTTGTAGGCATTGATATGAGTTGAAATCTTGTGATACCTCTTAAACCGGGTATGGATCTTCCTGACCATCTTAACGCTCCTGGTCCGGGAGCCTTGGCGCCCTTCGCTCTCTCGGCTCAGATTCTTTTTTGACAAGCCTTGCCATATATCCTGCAATCTTGTTGCGGATCGGCTTTGAAGAACCCTCAATAAATTTTCCAATAGACTTCTTGTTCTCCTCAAAGCTTGCAGAGAACTCCTCACGGTGAGTGGCATACAGCTTTTTGGTAATCCTTTTTACCGGCGTGGTCTTAATCCTTCCCATAGAATCCCTGTGTTTGGCGATGGTTTTTAAAGATTGCCTTTTTGCCCGTATTGGCTGCGCTTTTAGGGCGTTACCTTACTGCCCCTTAGAGAGCTATCTTTCAAAGAACTCCGGGGGGATGATCTCTTTTCCTGACCGTTTCTTTGCATCTTCAAGCCTCTGGCGCTCCTGATGCAGGTGCTCGAAGAAAACTGATGGGATCTCTTCTTCGTTCCTGTAGATACTCTCTATCCTTTCCAGCTTATCCAACAGCCGGGGAATCCTGAGGGAAAACTGCTCCCGGTATTCCTCCAGGGCGTAATCCCTGCCAAACTCTTCCCTGAAGAGCATCCTGAGGTCCTGATAATGGGGGATGGAACCTATCGGGGTTTCGACTGCGGTAAACTCATGGTTGATCCTTCCGTCCATCCACCGGAGCCAGACTCTCTTGTCCAACTTGCTGTTTAGATACTTTCCTTCCTTTTTGAGAAAATAGTTTGTGTGGAAAATCCTTGGGGGCTTTGAAATCTTTTCTCCGAAAGCAAGATGGTTTTTGATGTAAACTCCCAGAGGCACTACCAGAAAATCCAAATTTGCCATGGGGTTATGTGCCCGCACGCCAACCTTTCCGATGGCCGCTGCAGTCGTTTCTGACTCCACCATCGCACCGATGTAGACTCCGTGAGACCAGCTCAGAGCCTCGAAGACAGGAACTGTCGTATCTGAATCCCTGCCGCCGTAGATAAAGCCACCGATGGGAACACCCTTCGGGTTGTGGAGATTTGTGTCAACATTTTCCAGCTCACTCAGCCGCATGGTAAACCTGGCGTTCCCCGTTGTCGGAGGGATTACGTCTCCTTTTGCGTCTTTTTTTCCTTCGAACCAATCTCCCGAACAGTTGATGCCTTTTTTCAGCATCGGAGTTCCCATATTGATCCAATGGGGCTTTCCTTCATGCACCAGAACATTTGAAAAGATAAGCTCTCTGGGGGTTGTGAGGGCTTTGAAAATTAGAGGATCATCTTTCGTGTTAATATCTGCAATGATGCCGAAAATTCCCTGCTCAACATTGACTGCGTATCCCTGTCCGTCGCTGCCGGCCCTGATATAAGCGATGTCATCCCCCAAGATAGTATTTCCCTCTACCATCGCTGTTGAGGTCTTTCCGCAGCCGCTGGGATAAGCTCCTGTAACATAGGTCACTCTTTGCTTTCCTTTCGGATGAATGCCCATTATAAACATATGCTCGCAGAGCCAGTCCTCTGAGTTTGCTCTGCTGATGGCAAGCCGCAGAGCCAGCTTTTTCAGCCCAACACTGTTGCCTGCATACTGGTTGTTGACGGTAAAAACTCTTTTTTCCTGGAGATCGACATATATCCTTCTCTTTTCGATATTCTTTGAGTTTCCGCGCCCATCAAGCTCCCCTGCAGCATGGACAAAATAAAAGAAATCCTCTGAGCCTTTGAGGCGCCCGAACTCGCCATACCCTGGGCGATACAGCATCGATTCGCTGTGGGCGACGTAGGCAGAATCGGTAATCTGCATGGCAGGCAGGGAGAACCTGGAGCCTGTCGGGCCGAGACAGAAGAAACATACGAGCATCTCTTTTCCTCTCATCGCCCCGTCAAGAAAATTAAGCACTTCCTTCAGCCCTTCATCCCGGTTTTTAGGATTCATGAACCTGCTGGCCTTCGTCTCCTGGGGAACTAAGACACATGTATTTTCCTTGTCACGGGCCTGGTCCAGCAGGCCGTCGAAATGGATCGTGTGGCCTGGAATTTCAAGCCTGGACTCTTCTTTGGATTCCAGAGCCAAAGAGCGCATATACTCAATATCCCCCTGAGCATCTGTAAGGACGGTGACTTTTGAGGGCTTGCAGAGCCGTATATACTCTTCAACAAGCGCAAGGACTTTTGGATTTTTCAGCTCCTCAAGCTTTTTAAGGCTCTTCGCATCTATAGGCCATTCAATCTTTTTTTTATCGGATAATATTCCTCCATCCGGCCTTTGGCCGGCAGAAGCCTGACTTTTTTTGGGTCCCATCTGCGCTCCGAATTCTTTTCTGGCCTTTTCAAGCTGCTCTCTGTCGCCGATATCAAACCACCTTCCGGCGGCGATATAACCATACACCTCTTCTTTCTTATGCAGGTATTCGAGGAAATGGCCTGCTTTGTCAGTATTTTTAAAGCTAGTGATAAATCTCCTGAGGGAAGGCAACACCTCTTTAGGATAGATATAGATTCCTGTCGATGCGAGAGTGGATTTTGGGTCTTCCGGCTTTTCGCAGAACTCCACCATCCTGTTCCTGCTGTCAACGCCTACAATCCCGTAGAGTTTTGCGAGAGAGATGTCTTTGACATCATACAGCGCAACAGCGCTTTTTTTATGCGCTGCATGCTTTTTGACAAAATCCTTAAGGGAAAATTCAAACAGGTTGTCCCCGGCCACCACCAGGAGATTGTCATCGATATTTTCTTTACTGATGACAAACTGGATATCTCCCAGCGAGCCTAACCGGCTTTCATTGGAGGAAGTCTCATCGCTGATGACTTTGACAGGGATAGTTGTAACAGCTGTTTCTTTCCATCGCTGAAAATGAGGATAAAACTTATCATTTGTGATGATATACACTGCCTCGATGCAAGAAACCTCCTCCACCTTCCCGACAATATGGCTGAGAATTGGCTTTCCTGCAACTTCCAGCAGAGGCTTTGGCGTGTCCAATGTCAGAGGGTAAAGCCTTGTGGCATATCCTGCGCAAAGAATGATGCATTTCATCTTATCCTCCTAAACTGATACCTTCTACCTTACCATCCTACACTGATACCTTCTACCTTATCCTACACTGATACCTTCTACCTTACCATCCTACACTGATACCTTCTACCTTACCATCCTACACTGATACCTTCTACCTTACCATCCTACACTGATACCCCCTACTTTATCTTCCGATGCTTCTGTAGACAAAGCCCATGGCTTTCATCTCCTTTGGATCGTACATATTCCTTCCGTCAATAACATTGGGGCTCTTCAGGGAAGATTTAACTTTCTCAAGATCCAATTCACGAAACTCATCCCATTCAGTTAGGATGACCAATGCATCAGCGCCTTCCAGCACCCCATAGGGATCATTACCATAAGCGATGCCGCTGAAGTGTTTTTTCGCCTCTTCCATCGCTGCAGGGTCAAATGCAGCGATCTTTGCGCCCTGTTCTTGAAGTTTGGGAATGATGACTAATGAAGGAGCTTCCCTCATATCGTCGGTATCCGGCTTGAATGCGAGGCCCCACACTGCAATCTTTTTCCCTTCAAGGCTTCCAAGGGCATCACGGATCTTTTGGATCAGCGAAAGCTTCTGGCGCTCATTGACCTCTTCAACCGCCCCTAGAATCAATGCCGGGCAACTATTGTCTTTCATGGACCTCATCAACGCCTGAACATCTTTCGGGAAACAGGAGCCTCCATACCCGATGCCTGCCTGGAGGAATCTTGGGCCGATCCTCTCGTCCATGCCCATGCCGGCAGCAACAACCTTAATGTCTGCGCCCATCTTCTCAGCGAAATGGCTGAGCTCATTGATGAACGAGATCTTTGCAGCAAGGAACGCATTAGAGGCATATTTTATCATCTCTGCGCTTTTGATGCCGGTGAAGAACACCGGCCTGCCTGTGCGCTCCAATGGCCTGTAGAGCTTTGCCATAGCTGATTTTGCCTTTTCCGACTCCACGCCGACAACAACCCTGTCCGGGCTGAGAAAATCCTTTATGGCTTTTCCTTCCCTGAGGAATTCCGGGTTGGAGACAACGTCAAAAGGGACAGGTTTTTTCAGGTTTTTTGAGATTATTGCCTTAACCTTTTCTGCAGTCCCGACCGGAACTGTGCTTTTATCGACGATAACCTTATAAGAATCAATTTCTTTTCCGATGTCTTCAGCAACCTTAAACACATACTGCAGGTCAGCGCTGCCGTCTTTTCCCTGGGGAGTACCAACTGCGATGAAGATAATATCTGCGCTTCCCATGCCCTCTTTCAGCGAGGTGGTGAATGAGATTCTCTTCTCTTTCGCATTGCGCTCGACCATCTCCTTCAGGCCTGGCTCATAGATAGGCATGACTCCATTCTTGAGGCTGTCAATCTTATTTTTGTCGATGTCAATGCAAATGACATTGTTGCCGAGATTTGCAAGACAGGTCCCTGTAACTAATCCCACATATCCTGTTCCGATTATTGCGATATTCATTTTGGCTCAAAGAAGGAGATTTTTAGGGGGTATAAAAAGGTTGTTGAAGGAGGTTGGTGTGAGCTTAAACTCTATGAAAAATGCCGGGGCTAAAGCCCAACGGATGAAAAACTCTGAAGAAAAACACCTGAAGAAAAACACCTGAAGTAAAAATAAAAGGTGGACAGCTTCCCTAGTTTCCCGCGGAATGCAGTACCGCTAAGAACGGAGGCCTGCTTAACTTCTGAGTTCGAAATGGGATCAGGTGAACCAAGCCCCTATGGCCGTCCAAGTGCAGGAAGCGGGGGTTTGTTTAAAAACGTTGCGAATTCTTCAATCCCACAACCCGAATCCCTCTTCTTCTCCCTTACCTTCTTCTACTCCTTCTTTACCTTCTTCTTCTACTATCTCTTTGTCTTTTTCTGGATTATACTTCTTTCAAAAAAACTGGCAGCTGACCTTATCATCTGTTCTGGATAACTCTGATTTTGTATCCTTTGTCCAGCTCTATCACTTCATCTCCTTCCTCACGGGCATTTGCGGTCTTTGCAGAAACGGATTTTGGGAACAGCTGGGAGACATTCTCAACTGCATGGCCTTCGTCGGAAGCTGCCGGCACATTTGACATGACGGCACCTGAAGGCTGGCCTCCCATCATCTCCTGGACATCAAAATAATCCTTCACGGCCTGCTCTTCCTGGATCTTGTTCTTTTCTTCCTCTATCTCGGCGACGGTGCTTATTGAGATGAAGCCCGAGAGCGCCTTTACCATCGACCCAAAAGTCTTTTTTTGAGGCTTTGCAGCTGGCTTTTCATCTGATTTGTTTTCTGATTGATGCGCTGCCTGGGGACTGCCTGCGGCGGCAGTAATATCTTTTGCTTTCTCTTCAATGACTTTCTCTTCAATAACTTTTTCTAACGTGGGCCTGTGCTCATCGGCCGGAGGGCTTGTCCCTGACACCATCAGATGCTTTTTCCTGAAGGTATTCTTCAGAGCGCCGGCATAATGGCTGAACGAGTTTCCGATATTGTGCGAGGCATGGGCAACCCGGGACCAGGCGGCGGAGGACATGTTTTTTAGAAACTGCTGCCTTTTCCTCAATGCAAGGTATTTCTCCATATCCTGGTGGAACTTAAGCGCCATAGAAACTTTCTCCTGGGCAACATTATATAAACATTATTATTTTCACATCTCACTTCGGAAATCTTTCTTACAGATCAACATCGATTGTCTTTTCCTTAGGGTTGATCTTTTTAAGGATCTTGACTTCGTCCAGGAGGCTCTGCACCCTGCCCCACCCGTGCTTTTCTGCTGATGCCTTCACTTCAGCGGCGAGCTCCATCAGGAGGCTGTAATGGAGGTAGATAGATTCTGCTTTTTCCCGCTGGGCAGCTTCTTCACCTTCAAGCTCTTTAAGGTGCTTTTCCTGGATGCCAATAAGGCTTTTTATCCTTTCCAGCTCTTTTTCTTTGGCGGTCAATGGAACCGGCTCTTTGTAATATTCTGTGAAATAACGTTCCAAAGCCTCAAGATAGCTGGAAAATACCTTTTGCTCAAGATGCTGAAACACTTTCAGGGGGAATGGCAGAACCTCCTGCGCTTCGCCTCCTTCAAGAAGAATAATCGGAGAAGGGTTTTTTGAAAGCAAATCACGAATACACCTGAATATCGATTCCTGCTGAGCGGCAGTGAGCGAAGAAGGGGCAGTATCTTTTGGAATATCGGCTGTTCTGCATATTTCCTCTGCATAAGGCCCGCCCATCCCCACCTCGATCGCAAGGCACTTTACCAGCGCAAGGGAGCTTGCTTTGAGAAGGCTGGCAAATTCTTTTTCTGACATTGAAAATAAGTTTAACTTCATCTTGGGGTACTCATAACGTTTTTTTGCCTTAATCTCCCTGTCCTTGAAAGAAGGGTAGGAAAGCGCGCCAATGATATTATTATCTTTATCGCACAGGATGATATTTCCCCTGCCAAACAGCTCGATATAGAGCTTTTTCTGCTCCTCCTTCTCAAAGGTGACTGCGACAATCCTTTCGCTTTCCAGCTGCCTTATCTCCTTGACTCTTGCATTGTCAATGTGCTTTCTCAGCAAAAGGCAGAATCCTGAGGGCTCGCCTGCGATCGGCCTTGAAGAAGTAATGTAGAAGAATTTTCCGGATATGATTTTTAAAATCTTTTTTCCTTCGCCGGTTATGTGGAAAAGAAGATAAAGCTCGCCTTCTTTTGGATGGTAAATAGTGTCGAGCTTAGAGCCTATCAATGACTGAAGCTCTTTGACAATTTGGCGGATCTCGATCGAAGCGAGGGATTTTTTCATGGCGTTCTCATCTTTGGTTTGCAGGAAGGTATTTTGAAGTCCGTTGCATGGAAACAGATATATTGGAGTATATAAAATTGTGCATGGGTTTATAAATCGGCCAATATCTCTTTGGAGAATATGAATGAACCGATAGTTGACCTCCGAACGGAAACTCCGAAAGAAACATTTTATCATCATAACTTTGTCTGGGCTGTTTTTGGAGGGAATCCTTATAGCCTTTCGAGGTATTATCAATCGTATTCTCAGAAACTGCAAGATGGATTGCACCGAAGGTTTGATTCCTTTCCCCCTGCCGTTCTTGAATGTCCAAATGATTTTTGGGGAAATACTTTTCAATCTGGGATTACCCAGTTTAACATCAGTTTGGCGAAAGATGCTATCACTGATCATACTCGAGAGGTCATGGCCGCTCTTCGAAACTATTATTCGAAGGTCGGCGCCCGAATTTTAACCTACTGACTCCGCATTAGAAAAAAAGTTTCCTGAAATTTGCGGCCTTGTGGAGAGGCTGGAAAAAGCATTTGGAAAAGATGTGGCAAGGAGAAAACTTTTGGTGTGTGAGAAAAGATTAAGCTTTGTTTTGATGGATGAGTTGAGGGCAAGAGAAAGGGAAAATTCTGCCAAAGATAAAAAATGATGGCTCATATCTGCATTCTTCTTCAAGACTTCTGTCTTAACTGTTTTAAGTCATGTGCCTTAATCTCTAGGAAACATTTTTAAAGACATCCGTCTTAATGACCTTAAGACAGGTGACTTATGCGTAAAGAGCGCCACGAAGAGGTGTTAAGGGAGGTCTTGGATGAGATAGATGCTGCTCTCAAAGACAGCAGGGGATTGGCTGCCCACCAGAGAAGATTAGCGTTTATCCTGTCTCTGGGAGCCACTAACGTCCTTGAGCTTTTTCTTCACAAGCTTTCAGTCATCAAGGAAGGGGCGCAGATAAACCATCTGTGGTTCAAGCAGAAAAAAGAGCGCATCATTGAGCATCTCAAGAACCAGATTATTGGGCCTATCGACACCATCGATGGACTGCTTCCCCTTATCGGCCTGATCATCACCATCGAAGAAAAAAGGGATGACCTCGCTTATGGGGCGGAAGCGCCTGAAGCAATCCTCCAGGAGAAAATCAATCTTTTTTTACGGCTAAAGGGGGAGGCGAAATGCTAATCTCTTATGCCAGCTCTTTTGCCACCTTCCTTATCAGCAATCTTAAGGATATGGCCGGCATTCAAAGAATCGTTTTGTTTGGCTCAGCAGCCAGAAACGAAGAAACAACTGACAGTGATGTTGATATCTTTATTGAAACGAAACATCCAACAAAAGCATCAGAAAAAAAACTTCGCGCTCTCCTCCAGCAGTTTTATGAAAGCAGGGAAGCTGCCCTGTTCAAGGTAAAAGGGATAAGCAATAAAATCAATGTCAAGATAGGGAACATTGAAGGCTGGAAAGACCTTTATCAGAGCTTTGCCGCAACAGGGATTGTCCTCTATGGGCCTTACGAGGCAAGGCATCTTCCCTCCGGTGTCAGGCAGTATCTTCTCATATCATGGGAGAAAGCCAGAAAGAACAGGGGCGCTTTCCTCAATAAGCTTTATGGATTTACTGCCGGCAAGCATCATTATACCGGCTCTGTGGAGAAGCTTGGCGGAAAAAGAGTCGGAAAGAGCTGCATCTTAATCCCTCTTGAGCATGGCAAAGAAATCTATGCAATCCTTGAGAAGTATAAAGCCCATGCAAAAGCTGAAACTCTGTATGGCGAATCGTTAAAAAATTAGATGATTTAGGAAAATAAAAAGGACCACCATAAGCCACCTTTTGTCGGATGATTGTATTGAGCATCCGCCTTAGCATTTAACTAAGCGTCGTAAAGACTTGCACCGGCCTGGGAC
>JACPBV010000032.1 GCA_016180135.1 Candidatus Woesearchaeota archaeon | reverse complement strand
TTCGCTTCGTTTTTCATGGGAAATCGCCTCACGATTTCCCCCACAGGTCGCTTCCAAGCGCCTGTGGTATTTAATTCTTATGAGATTTTGAACGGAGCCAGAAAAAAACACAAACTATTTAAACAGCCAATTTTGCATTGTATCCCTAAGGTGGTGGCATGGTTATTAATATCCTGAAGCAGTTTATTTCTAAGGTCTGGAAGAATATCTTCCGAAAAAAAAAGAACCTCAAGCTCGGCTTATATGGGCCCCCAAATGGCGGCAAAACCACTCTGGCAAACAGGATCTGCAAGGACTGGCTTGGGGAGGAGATGGGCTCGGTCTCGCCGATCGCGCATGAGACAAGAGAGATCCAGATCAAAGAGCAGATCACCATCAAATCAAAAGGCAAAGAGCTTCTGTTCAATCTTGTGGATACTCCCGGCATCGCAACAAAGATTGATTATGAAGAGTTCATGAAGGCCGGGATGAAAGAGCGGGAAGCGAAAAACCGCGCCAAGGAAGCGACGAAAGGCGTCATTGACTCTATCAAATGGCTTGATGAGATGGATGCAGTCGTTGTTGTGCTGGACGGGACCCTTGACCCTTATTCCCAGGTCAATATCACCATCATCGGAAACCTGCAGGCAAGGAAAATCCCTGTGCTGATTGTTGCCAACAAGATAGACCTGAAAAAAGCAAAAATCAAAAAGATTCAGTCGGCATTTCCCCAGTATGACGTTATCGGGATTTCAGCAAAATACGGGACAAACATTGATAAGTTTTATGAAGGGCTATTTGCATTAGTAAGCTGAGGGCAGCTAAGGCAGATTATTATGAGTCAGATAGTATGGTCAAATAGTATGAGTCATTGATTATGGATTGATGATTGCGGATCAATTGGTATGAGCCAGCTATCATGAATCAATTATTATGGGCCAATCATCATAAGTCAATTGGAATGAGTCAAGCGAGGACAACATGGCATTAACTATCCAATTCGTTCCGTATGCGGAAATTGAGCATCTCGGCTCAGCGCGCAGAGTCAATAAGCTGCTCGACCTTGCCAGGCAGAACAAGATTGTTGTCCTGCAGGGAAGGCTGAAGAAAGAGGAAGAGACTGACCTTATCGCGATTACTATGGAAAAGATAAATGACAGCTTCAAGGGCATCGAGCTCGCAGTCATCCAGCCGCAGGCAAAATCCGAGACGCTGTTCGATACGGTCAAGGCAGGCGTCATCAATGTCCTTCTGGGGGACAGGGCAGGGCTTACCGTCATCGGCCCTGCAACTATTGTCAAGCAGATCAAGAAAGACCCTGACAAGATTGAGCTTCTGACCAAAGAGCTTGTGAAGAGGTCCAGGAAGAAACTTTGAAAGATTAAGCGATGCCCTTGATAGCGCCCCGAAAAATGGGCCGATAAAAAGATTTGACGCCTATGCCACACCAATGTGTCCGATGCAACACGTTCTACGATGACGGTGCCCAGGAAATCCTCAAAGGCTGCAATTGCGGCGGCCGGCTGTTTTTCTACGTCAAAAAAGAGAAGATTGAGCAGGCAAAAAAGCTCGCTGAGGAAATAAAGCTCTCCCCTCAGGAAAAAGTCCAGATGGAGAAAGATGTCTTCGACCTCGTCGGAAGCGAGATTGACGACGACCAGCCTGTTGTTTTGGACCTGGAGGCTATCAGGGTGATGAAGCCGGGAAAGTATGAGCTGGATTTGGTGCATCTCTTCAAAGGAGACCCTATAATATTCAAGCTCGAAGAAGGCAAGTATATGATAGACCTTGCCGAGACGTTCAGGCTGGGAAAGAAGAAGTAATATTTTCCGCTCAACGCATCCTATGGGGAAAGGCAACTCCTTTACACATTTAAAAAACCGGAATACCCCGCAACCTTTAAATAAACTCCTCTGATTTCTTGGGCGTATGCATAATCCAACCGAGCTGCCTAAAAACTATGATGCCAAAGCGTCAGAGCAAAAATGGCAACAATACTGGATTGACAACGGCATCTTCAGATTTGACCCGGATTCAAAAGCAGAAGTCTATTCTGTTGACACTCCGCCGCCGACTGTCTCCGGGAAGATGCACATCGGCCATGCGTTCTCATTCAGCCAGCAGGATTTCATCGTCCGCTTCAAGCGCATGAAGGGGTTCAACATCTTTTGCCCCTTCGGCACCGATGACAACGGCCTTGCCACAGAGAGGCTGGTGGAAAAGCTCAAAGGAGTAAAAGCCAGAGATATGCCACGGGAAGCGTTTGTTAAGCTTTGTGAGGAGACTCTTGCGGCAGAGCTTCGCCCATCCTACCTTGCTGACTGGAAGCGTATCGGGATGTCCTGCGATTGGGAGATATTTTACACGACCATCAACGAGCACTGCCAGCGCATTTCGCAATGGTCATTCATCGAGCTCTTTAAGCAGGGAAGGGCTTACCGGAAGGAGGCTCCTGCGATGTGGTGCCCCGAATGCCAGACAGGTATTTCCCAGGTCGAATGCCAGGATAAGATCCTTGATTCCCATTTCAATGACATTATTTTTATGGTTGGGGATGAAAAGCTCCTCATAGCGACCACAAGACCGGAATTACTGCCGGCATGCGCCGCTGTCTTCTATCATCCCGACGACAAAAGATACCAGAAATTCAAAGGCAGAAAAGCAAAAGTCCCTCTGTTCAACCGGGAAGTTCCTATCATGCCGGATGAAAGGGCAGACCCGGAAAAAGGAACCGGCATAGCCATGTGCTGCACCTTTGGAGACCAGACAGATATGGAATGGCAGAAAGCCCACAATCTTCCGATCATCGAGGCAATCTCCAAAGACGGAAAGATGACGGCAAAGGCAGGAAAATATGAAGGATGCTCAATCGGCCAGCAGCCCATCAAGCATGCCGTCAACGTCCACGAGAGATGCGGGACAGAGATTGAGTTTCTGACGACAAAGCAGTGGTTCATCAGGTATCTTGACCTGAAGAAAGAGATGCTCGGATGGGGCAACCAGCTGAAATGGCATCCTGAGCACATGAAGGTGAGATATGAGCACTGGGTCAAAGGGCTTCAGTGGGACTGGCTTATCTCAAGGCAGCGGTATTTTGGAGTTCCTTTTCCTGTGTGGTATTGCGCAAAATGCGAGCATCCTATATTTGCTGATGAGAAAGCTCTTCCGGTCGATCCTCTGAAGGATAAGCCTCCCGTCAAAGAGTGCCCCAAGTGCAAATGCAGGGAAATTGCGCCTGAGAAAGATGTTCTTGATACGTGGGCCACTTCATCATTAACGCCCCAGCTTTCAACCTGGCTGTTCAAGGACAAGCCGATCTTTAAAAAATTATTTCCGATGTCTTTGAGGCCCCAGGCGCATGATATCATCACGTTCTGGCTGTTTAACACCGCCGTAAAATCCCAGCTCCATTTCAGGCAGAATCCCTGGAAGGAAGTCATCATCTCAGGCCATGCCCTCGACCCCCTGGGGAAGAAGATGTCAAAATCAAAAGGGAATGTTGTAGAGCCGCAGGCCGTTGTTGAGAAATACTCTGCCGATGCGCTGCGGTTCTGGGCTGCGACATCAAAGCTTGGCGAAGACCTGCCTTACATGGAAAAGGACATCGTCACCGGGCAGAAATTTGTCACAAAATTATGGAACGCCTCGAAGTTTGCGATCATGCACCTTCAGGACTATAATTGGGATTTTGCCCAGGAGAAGCCAAGGCACCTTGAGGAGATGGATAAATGGCTGCTTTCAAAGCTCAGCACCATCATCAGGGAATCAACAGAATCGTTTGAATCCTATGAATACTATCAGACGAAAATGCTCGTCGAAAATTTCTTCTGGCACGATTTCTGCGATAATTACCTTGAGATCGCCAAGGACAGGCTGTATAATGCAGGAAATCGGGGCAAGGAAGCAAGGGAAAGCGCCCAATATACGCTGTATCATGCAGCACTTTCCATCCTGAAGATGATTGCGCCTATCATGCCCCACATCACTGAAGAGATTTATCATCTCTATTTTGCAAAGCATGAGCAAGGGATAGACGGAGATGCAAAAGATGGAAAGGCCAGAAGCATCCACATCTCAAGATGGCCTGAGCCAATGCTTCACGACAAAAATGCAGAAGAGCTTGGGAATCTGGTAGTTTTTGCTCTGCAGCAGGCACGAAGGGCAAAGGCAGAGAAGAACCTGTCGCTGAAAACACCCATAAAGAAGATGGTCCTGCAGGCAAAATTTGATATTAAAGATTTTGAGAAAATCAAAGATGATCTGGCTGCTGCTGCAGTCATCCAGGACATCGATTATTTTGCATTGCCCAAAGAATCTGAGAAGGACTTTCAGGCGGAAGTGTTTTTGTAAGTTATTTATCAGAAATTCCGATGGGATACGTGGCCATCAGTTCCCCAATTCTTTCCATAACTTGGTCGAGGGAAGGAGCATTTTTTGCTTGAAATGGCCCTACCACGCTTGCAAATGTACAATAAAGGCTGGCAAGCTTATTGGATTCTGGAAGTTTTCCATCTAATGCCCCATCACATGGAGTCCCCCTTACTGGGCTCATCGGCCCAAAATACCCTAAAGGTAAAATAAGATACCCCCTTCCAAGCGCTGGTCTCCTGGTCATAAATCTTCATCCTCGATTTACTTCAATTTTTCATGCTGATATATAAAGATTTCAATCCTGCAATATAAGGATTGGAGAATAGACATTTGGAATCTGCAATTGGGCCAGAAAAACCAAGATTTATAAAACCAAATGAAACTGTCCCTTTATGGCTGTAATTGCTGCACAAGATGGCACCCTTGCTTCAGGCAGGGATCTCGCTCTTCTTATTGGCGCAGGAACCTCTGAAAGTGTCGAGCTTTCCCAAAAGCTTTCACAAGATTTTGGCATACCGCCGGAAGAAGTTCTTCCTGCGTTAGGGGAGATTAGAAAGAGCTTTGACCCTAAGAATTATTGCTATTTTGGGGAGCGTGATGAACTGTTAAACAGCTTCCCGGACTTTCTGCAGAGTGCTCTTCAGGGGCTTGGCGTCGTTAAAAGGGTTCCTATAAACACCGTTACAGCTGCAATAAAAAATGATCCGCAATGCAGCAGAAGGTCAGATGCGCATCGGTATGCTGCTCAGTGGGCTATTCCCTATTTTGAAGAAGTGTTAAGAATGCAATAATCATTTATACGGCAGATTTCTAAAACATCTTCTGCCAATTCATCCAAACATTATTCATAACTTCAGAAACTTCCATCTTCTTCAGCTCTGCAATCTTCTTGTAGCTTTCGACGACGAACGCAGGCTCGTTCCTGCCATTGTTGAGTTCCCTGAAGGGAGAAAGATATGGGGCGTCAGTCTCGCAGAATAATTGCCCAAGGGGAACATGCTCTGCCATCCACTGGAAGTTCTGCGCCCTGACGATGTTGGTCGGGAGCGAAAAACAAAAGCCAGCATCAATCCCTCTCTTGACGGCATTCTTCTTCCCGGAAAAGCAGTGCAGCAAAACTTTCTTCAGTGATGATGATGCAAGCATGTCCAGAGCCTCCTGCTCTGCTCTTCTCGAATGGACAACTAATGGCTTTTTTAATTTCTCCGCAAGGGCAATCATCTTCTCAAAGACTGTCTTCTGCTCAGGCATATGCTCCGGGTCAAGCCCATCCAGGCCGCATTCACCAACAGCTGCAATATTTCCTTTATTTTTTTCAATAAAATCAATTTCCTCATCAACATCAAACACATTCGGCTTTAAGGGATAGGCTCCCGTCTGGATATCCTTCTGCAGGGCATGGATGGGATAAATCCCCATTGCTGCCCTGACAAGAGGATATTTTTTGGAAAGCTCAAGGCTGATGCGGTTGGTTTCCGGATTGATGCCGTTGGTCAGGATTATCTTTACTCCAGCCTCCTTTGCCCTTTCAATCACTGCATCCCTGTCAGGATTAAAAGAGAAGTGGTCTAAGTGGCAGTGGATGTCGATGAGAAGTTTTCCCTCTGGAGATTGTTTGATATCCATAACTTTCTGAGATAGTGCCTTGTTTAAAACTTTATCTTTTTTTCAATTCAAATGCGGATGGGGCATTGTTGAGCAAAGTCACTTCATTTGTAGGTTCTGAGAAATTCAGCGTAATTTCTGGGACCTCGCTCGCTACCGCTCGGAGGTTTGCTGGTGCAAACCCTCTTCAAACACTCGGCCTGCAAACCACAGATTCTATGCCCATATAAGGGAGAATCCAGCGTTCCGGTCTGCGGACGGATGTTTTGAAGCATTCTGGTCATCGGACTGAGGGCGGATTCCCGGCTCAACCCAGTTATTAATTGAGGAGGCTAACAAGAAAAAGAATTGATTAGTCTTTTAGAATATGTCAAAAGTAGGTAACTCAATGAAGATTCAAGAATTCATTTTAACCCCCGCCCCCCTCAAAAACACATAATTCTTTTCTCCCATCTTATGGTAGGTAAGAACAGCCCCAAATCGGGTTTCAGTCAATAACTCTTCATCAAAATCTGCCTGGATTGCAAGAAATGCCCCGCCTTCTTTTAAAACCCCAAATGCGGCATCGATAATCTTCCTTATATCATCGTTTGGTTTAGAAAAATCAAACATCTTAAAAGGTTGTTGAGGGGGAGAGGATGGCTGATTTTCCCCTAAGGATTGCAAGTATTCTGTGATTTGCCCTCCTAAGAAATAAATCTCATCCAAAAAATGGTGTGCAAGGACTATATCAAATTCCTGCCCAAATTGAGAAAGATCTCTGGCATCACCAACCCTGACATCGAGGTAATGTTGGTGCTCCCAATAGCTTGCAATGCGGTTGGAATCAAGCCCGACACAATCCATATTTTCCCTTTGCGTCAAATAGTCAAGAAAACACCCGTAATTGCAGCCCAGTTGAAGCAGCCTTTTTCCCTTTAAAGAGGGAAAATGCAATTTGAGAAGAGTAAGCGCTGTTGAAAAATTGGCTAATAGTAATGAATCCTCAAGGCAAATTTTTTCTTGAACAAGGAAACGAGAGCCACCCCCGATTCTTGAAAAATCAGCTTTTGCCCGGACTAGCTCTCTTCTGAACTCATATCCCCTTTTCATCCAAACGCTGGTAAAAGATTCCAAAGCCTCACGATTCCGGCCACAATCCTCTTTTGGGATAGTTCTCTCCTCAATCATCAGAAGAAGAGAATAATCAGATGTTTAAAAGCACTGCTGTTTCTTTAAAGAGCGGAATGGAAAGGTTTATAAACAGGTGGAAACATATATTTCCAGATGGAAAGAAAATTAACCACTTTACAACCGTTCTTTGAGGATCCCAACAGGAAATTCAGCATCAGAGAGCTTTCCAGAATCCTAAGGATAAATCACACCACTGTGAGGCAGCACCTCAATAGGCTGTCTAAGGAAGGGTTACTCGCTTCAAAAAGAGAGGGAGTGTACACCTTTTTTCAACTGGTTTTATCAAAAAAAATGCTCAATCTCAAGTTATTCTACAACCTAGAAAAAATTAGGGAATCCCATATTATTGAGGACCTGGAAAGAGCGTATGATCTGCCCGTTATTGTGCTCTTTGGAAGTTGCGCTGCTGCAAGGGACGATATGAGCAGCGATATTGACATTTGCTTGATCTCAAATATTGATAAAGATTTTCAGGCGGAAAAGTACGAGAAGCTGTTGAAAAGAAAGATAAGCCTGCAGAGGTTCAGCAAGGATTCGTGGGGGAGGGCGAAAAAATCAAACCCACATCTCATAAACAGTATCTGCAACGGAATTGTACTTTCCGGCGAACTGGTGGTTTTATGAATTTTCAGGACAGCTTGATGAACGGAAAAGCGAAAAAAGTCATGCCTAATTGGATAAGGGCTTCGAGCCTGTTTAAGTCCTCACTCCAGGCAATTGAAACTGCCAAGCTTATCCTCATTACCCCTACTTCTTTAAAATCGATTTAAGGGAGCTCTATGAGGGAATAAGGGAATACTGCGAGGCTATTGGCTATCTCAAAGGGTACAAATTCTTAGACCATGAGTCCATTGGCTTTTTTCTCAGGGATGTTCTTAAAGAGCAATCAGTTTCCATGAAGTTTGACAGGTACAGAAAGCTCAGGAACGGAATAAACTATTACGGGGAGAACATTGAGATTGAGACGGTAAAAGAGGCAGTAATAAATATTCCCCAGCTGGTAAAAGAACTTGAAAAATATTCTAAGGAGCAGTGATTTACCATAATTCCATTTCAGCGCTTTGTTAAAACTCTCCCAAAAACAAGGCATGTCAAATTATATGGGTAAATCCGCCAAGTTTAAAAACTATCCAATGACTCTATCGGGTTATGCCATCAAAAAAGATAACCGGGGAAGAATCTAACACCACCGTTACAGGCACAAAGGAAATCAAAGACTTCCGTTACGAGAAGGGATTAAGCATAAGCTCTTTCGTCGAGCAGTTATCCCACGTCGGCTTTCAGTCATTGCATATCGGCAAGGCTGTGGAGATCATCAGGAAGATGAAAGAGGCGAAAGCAACAATCATCCTCACGTTTACCTCTAACATGGTAAGCTCAGGGCTCAGGGGATTATTCGCCCAGCTGCTCGAAAAAAAGTTTGTTGATGCCGTGATAACGACTGCCGGAGCGATAGAAGAGGACCTTATGAAAGCCAAAGGGCTTAAGTTCCTTGAGGGCAGCTTTGATGTTGACGATATCGCCCTTGGAAAGAAGGGCATCAACAGGATAGGCAATATCTTTGTCCCGAACGACACTTATGGCGGCTTTGAGGATATCGCAGGGCCCATCTTCAACCAGCTGTATGCAAAGAAAAAAACATGGGTTGTCTCTGAATTTATCCACGAGCTCGGCAACTTTGTTGAGGACAAAAACTCAATCTGCTACTGGGCGACAAAAAATAACATCCCCCTCTTCTGCCCGGCTATCACCGACGGCGCTTTGGGGATGCAGATCTATTTCTTCAGGCAGAAGCATCCTGACTTTGTGCTGGATATCGCAGGCGACATGAATAACCTGTACAAAACCACCTTAGAGGCGGATAAGACCGGCTGCATCATCTTGGGAGGGGGCGTCGGAAAGCACCATGCTATCCTTGCGAATCTTCTGAGAGATGGGATGGATTACGCAGTCTATATGACGACAGCGCACGCCTATGCCGGCTCTCTTTCTGGAGCCACAACCCAGGAAGCTAAGTCATGGGGAAAGATAAAAGGCGAGGCTGATGCGATCACGGTCATCGGCGATGTGACTATCACCTTTCCTTTGGTGATGTGCAAGGTATTGGATGAATTGGAAGGATGATGTCTGGTAAGGATAGGATTTCTTTGGGGAATGGTGGGCACTATATTGCCCAGTGCGTGCTGCGGTTTATGGCATAGAGAGATGCTGCGGTAATTGATCCCAGCACTTCCTATGCAGCCAATGTATTTGCCGGGAAAATGGAGGACGATAAAGTAAGGTGAGAAAAATCTCCCTCATCCGTGGGGAACATCCTTATAATTCTCCCAGCCATCAGATTTCCCCATAGTTCAATCGATACGCTTAAATAAAAGCTGGAGGTTTCTGTCTTTTTCAGGTTTATATAAATTATATAATCAAAGGTATTTAATGAGAACCGACACTGCGCTTAAAGGAAACGATAGAGGGAATAACTCCCCCGATACAGTCAGCCATTGCAATGATTATGGCGGGAACTTCCCGGCAATTATTCTTGAAAACCAACCGCAAAAAACTTTGGGTGAAAAAAGAGAAGGATCATCGACGGAATCGACAATAGGAAGCATGCCTCCTTCCGATGATTCTACCTTTAAGCTGCCTCCATATTGGGAGCGCCAAAAAGCAGGCGATGAATGGCTTTTCAGTTTGGCAAAAAAAGCGCTGGAGAATCGTGAAGCCGAGCCGATCTGCCTTGAAGAGTTGTTAGGCTCAGGAGGATTGGGCATTGTGGCAAGGGGCAGGACCAAGCTGCTGGATGAAGCAGGAATTCCCTTTGAAGGCGAGTTTGCCATTAAAATCATCCGCCCCGATCTTATCGATGGGATTGATGTTGCCCTCAACGAGGGTAATCGAAGAAGGCTGCTTAACGAAGACAGGCTCACCCGGCAGCTTTATGCTGCCCTGCCCACCCATCTAAAGCCCCACCTGGTGCGATGTTTCAGAAGCGGCGAATATGGCTTTGTAAGGGAAGATGGGGCCCCTTATAATATCGAGAGGGGGGAGTTTTCAAAGATTCAATCTTCTGACGGGAGCTGCCAGATGATTTTTATGCGCCCCTACACTATCAGGTATCTCGTCCTTGAGCTAGTGAAAGGAAAAAATCTCGCGGATGCACCAAATGTTTCTCTTGGCAGCCTTCTCAGCTATATCAATACTGTCTGTGAAATCTTGAATGTTTCTCATTCGATGGGCATCGTGCATCGTGATATAAAACCATCAAATTTGCTTCTCTCGGGGGCAGGAACTTTAAGGGAAGGAACTAGAAGAAGAGGAGATTCATATAGTGGAGACTCAGAGAGGGGAGACTCGGTCGCAGGGATCATCAAGCTCTCAGACCTGGGATTAGCATTTAACTGCAATGATTTTCGGGGAACTAAAAAAAGGCCTTTAGGCTCGCCAGGCACAACAGCCCCCGAGCAGGCAGATTGGAATCAAAACGTTAAAGTCGACCCCCGTGCAGATATCTTTTCGCTTGGCGCTACCGTTTATGCCATGGCTGCAGGAGCACTCCCTTACACCAGGCAGCAGATGGAGGCCTATGCTCAAGGATCCCCCTTCCCCGATATCCCCCCGATAAAAGAAATAGATCATTCAATCCCCGCTGCTCTTGACCATGTCATCCAGGCTGCGATGAGGCCGGCCAGGGAAGAGAGATACCCCTCGGTTCGCCATTTTCAGGAAGAACTCTTGTCTGCATCAAAAGGGTTAAATCGTTCAGAATATGATATGCTTCTCCCAGAGAGGAGATGGTGAAAGAAAGGCTATTGGGAGAAATAGCAGATTAAAATCCAGAGGGAAGGGATTCTAAACAATCGCTTCATCATCAAAAAAATCCGACCACCGCCGGTCAATAGACCGGCGGTATGCTCGCTCCCTTCGATCGCTCGGGTCGGATTTTTTGTTCTCATTTTCCACAAGATAGTATTCTTGCGGCAGACCACCAGTGAAACACACTGGTGGAAAATGAGATTTTATTTTTATTTTCAATCTCCTGAAAAAATTCTTCGCAGGAAACCTCTTTGAGAACGCCATTCTTTCTTAATTCAAATGCGGCGCATCATCTGCCGCAGACACTGCCTGCATTTATTCCAAAACAGGAGTTTTTTGTTTCTTCGGTGAGGGCTGTTTCTCACAAGCTTTAAATAATGTCTGATGGCAACATCCATTTATTGCCCCTGTAGTCGAACGGATAAGACACAGGATTGCGGAAAAGGATATTGGCTTTTAGCCGAATTGCGGGATTAAGAAAAAAATCCAGCCCTCCATGGCAGCCACAGCTGGATTTTTCGAAAGAGAAAACAGGTTATTGCAAACATCCTGAAGCCCGGGTTCAATTCCCGGCAGGGGCATTTATACCTTTGGCGGACTAATGGACAGAAGCATTAAAAAAATCCATAATAATTCCATAAAAAGAGAGTATCGGTATAGAATCATGCCTTTTTCTGCCTTACCCTTATCTTTTTGGTATGGTGAAATTTATTGCTGATGCAGCTGATCTCCTTGATTTCCGTCTTCTCCGGATGCTTGGTGTTATATGCTTTCCAGCGCCTGCTTCTTCCCATAGTAGCGGAGAAAACAGGGATTATTTAAAAAGGCTTTGGATTTTGAGGCGTTTATTGTGAAGAAAAAGAGTTTACTGCCAAATATCCTTGTTTGCACCCATGATACAGCTGCATCAATGAATCATAGCTTCATTTCAATCGATTAAATCTTCTTTTCAATGAATCATAAGCTCTTTTCAATGAGCTATAGCATTTTTTCAATGAATCATCCTATCTTTTCAATGATTCAAAGCTGCTTCTCATAATAATAGAATTTCTTTCCCCTGACCGCTTTTATTTTCCTGCAGAACTTTGCCATCGCTTTGTTTTCCGTCCCAACGAGCCACACCAATGCTTTGGTCCCTTTAATCTTTCTGCAATGTTCTTCAAACATCTGATACAGCAGTTCTCCAACGCCTTTTCCCTTCCATTCCGGCAGGACTGCAATCATCGAGAGAAAAGAAAACCCTTTTTTCACCCAAAGCTCGGCAAAGAGGCAGCCGACAATCTTTTTGCAGCGCTCTGCGACCAGGACCAAATTCATTTTTGGGTCAGATAAAGAACCCCGGACAAAAGAGCCCATGCTCATCAGCTCCTGCTCTTCCGGCATGCCATGGAGCGCAGCAGGATCTGCCTGAAGGACTTTCAATATTTTCCTGAACTCCTTCAGTTTCCCTTTCCTTACAATGATTTCCATTCACTTCTGCCCCCTAAAGCTTTCTTCGACGACATCGAGTGTTGAGCAATCCTCAGCATCACGCTCTTCACGGATCTGGACAAGCCTTGGGAACCGCAAGGCATACCCTGAGCCATAGGTCGGGCTTTTCTGGATCTCTTCAAATTTCACTTCAACGACTATTTTTGGCTTTACCCTGGCCACTTTCCCCTGCTCTTCAAGAATCAAAGGCTTCAGCAAGGAGGTCAGCTGCTCAAAGCTCACGCCAAGGTCCTCCTTCTCTTTTATTCCAGTCCCGACCTTGCCAATCTCAAGGAAATTCCCATCTTCATCCCTGCATGCAAGCGTAAAGCTGCTCAGCCATTGCGATCTTTTGCCCTCGCCCCATTCCGCTCCCACGATGGCTAAGTCCAGCGTATCCATCACCGGCTTCAGCTTGTTCATATAGCCGACTCTTGCGCCGGGCTTGTAGGGCGCATCGAGCGCCTTAATCATAATTCCCTCGTTGCCTGCCTTCAGGCTTTCCTTATAGAACTGCTCAACTGATTTCTCAGACGAAGAAATGAGGTTCCTGACTGCAACGAGTTTCCTTTTCGCCGGCTTGATGCACTTTTCCAGCAAAGCCCTCCTTTCGATGAAATGCTTATTGATGAGGCTTGCTCCATCATAGTAAAGAACATCAAACACATTTACCTCGACTGGAAATTCCTCTGCCGTCTCCCCGATGCTATACTTCCTCCTGATCCTCTGTGAGATATTCTGGAAGGGGATATACCTGCCGGTTTTAGGGTCAAAGCCAGCTGCCTCGCAGTCAATGATGAAGCTCCTTCCTGAGATGTGAGATTGGATAGATTCGACGACATCAGGAAACTGATTGGTGACATTCTCCAGCCTTCGGGTGAACAGCATGATTTTTTTCCCATCCTTATGCGCCTGGATCCTGAACCCATCAAGCTTATACTCGGCATCAATCTCTTTCCCGCACCGCTCAAACCCCTCATGCACATCCCTGACCTTCAGCGCAAGCATCACTTTCACCGGCTTAAACACCTCGATATCAAGGCTCTCCAATCC
>JACPBV010000012.1:59365-118284 GCA_016180135.1 Candidatus Woesearchaeota archaeon | reverse complement strand
GATGCTCCCCTGACGCCTTTTGCGCTTCTCCCCGTCTCCCGGACATCAGTTTCCTGGAATCTCACCGCAAGCCCGTTTTTCGTCGCAAGGACTATCTGCCTGGAGCCATCAGTCTTCACGACACTGATCAGCTCGTCCTCCTGCTCAAGAGTGATTGCGATAATCCCGCCTCTTCTTGGGCTGCTGTATTCCATGACACCTGTCTTTTTCACCGTGCCAAGCTTTGTCGCCATCACCAGGAATTCATTCTCCTTAAACTGCTCTACGGGGATAAATGCGGTTATCTTCTCGTCATGCTGAAGATGCAACAGATTGACAATGGACTTTCCCATCGCCTGCCGGGTAGCTTCCGGAATCTCATAGACTTTCAGCCAGTGGATCCTGCCTTTGTTCGTGAAAAACAGCAGCATCGCATGGGTGTTTGCGATAAACAAATCTTCGACAAAGTCCTGGTCTTTTGTCCCGGCAGCCATCACCCCCCTCCCGCCACGCCTCTGCTGCTTATAGGCTGCGATGGGCTGGCGCTTGATGTAGCCTGTGTGCGTCACTGTGATCACATTGGTCTCCGGCTTGATCAGGTCTTCCATCACAAACGATCCGATAGGCCCCGCAATCTCAGTCTTTCTGCTGTCGCCAAACTTTTCCCTCAATTCCAGCAGCTCGCCCTTGATGATGCCTAAAATCTTCTGTTCGGAAGCAAGGATGCCTTTCAGCTCTTCGATGACGACAAGAAGGCCATGGTGCTCTGCCTTGATCTTATCCTGCTCCAATGATGTCAGGCGCTGGAGCTTCATGTCGAGGATGGCATTTGCCTGCTCGAGCGTTATTGCCAATGATGCCTGCAATGCGTTTCTTGCCTCATCTACCGATGATGAATCCTTGATCAGCTTCACCGTCCTATCAATGTCCTGCATCGCGATGAGGAGCCCTTCGAGGATATGGGCGCGCGCCTGGGATTTTTTCAGGTCGTATTGGGATCTCCTCGTGACAATATCCTTCCGATGGGAAATAAAATAGGTGATGAGCTCTTTCAGGCCGAGGAGCTTCGGCTGGTTATTGACCAGAGCAACCATGCTGATAGCAAACGTATCCTGGAGCCTTGAGTGCCTGTAGAGCTGGTTCAGGACAACATCGGGATTCGCTTCCCGTTTCAGCTCAAAGATGATAGACATCCCCTGACGGTCTGATTCATCTCGGATATCAGAAATTCCTTTTATCTTGTCATCCCTCACCAGGTCAGCGATCTGGGAGATAAGCTCGGACTTGTTGACCGCATACGGGATTTCTGTGATGACAATCCTGTTTTTGCTTTTTTGGATTTCCGCCTTTGCCCTCACGATAAGCTTTCCCTTTCCGGTAGCATACGCTTCTTTTATCCCGCCGGTCCCGCAGATCACAGCTCCCGTCGGAAAATCAGGGCCCCTGACCAATCCGAGAAGCTGCTGAGCGCTGATCTCAGGATTGTCGATAGTCGAGATTGTCGCGTCGACAATCTCGCCCATATTATGGGGCGGAATATTTGTCGCCATGCCGACAGCGATCCCCGAAGAGCCGTTGATGAGCAGGTTGGGAATTTTTGACGGCAGCACCATCGGCTCTTTCAATGAGCCGTCAAAATTGTCCTGGAACGGAACAGTCTCCTTATCGATGTCCTGCAGGATCTCTTCTGCTAGTTTTTGGAGACGGGCTTCTGTGTATCTCTGCGCGGCAGGCGCGTCACCGTCGACAGAACCAAAATTTCCATGCCCGTTGACCAGAGGATAGCGGAGAGAAAAATCCTGGGCCATCCTGACAAGGGCATCATAGACTGCCATATCGCCGTGAGGATGGTATTTGCCGAGCGTATCTCCGACGATCCTTGCGCATTTCCTGAACGGCTTGCTGGACTGGAGGCCAAGCTCGTTCATCGCAAATAAAATCCTGCGGTGGACTGGCTTCAAACCGTCCCGGACATCCGGAAGAGCGCGCCCGACAATGACTGACATAGCATAATCTACATAGCTCTGCTTCATCTCCTCTTCAATGACTCTTGGAACTATCTTCTCATTCATTCCGGGAACTATCTTCTTATTCGTTTCTGGAACTATCTTTTTATCAGCCATCGGAACTGTTTTTTTGTTTGTTCCCGGGACTGCATCTTCATCACTCATTTGAACTGGAGTTATATCAACAACTTTGATCGGTTCAGCCATTTTTCGAGAAAACCTCTCTGTTTCAGAACAGGTGAGGGTATATAAAGGTTACTATTAAAATATGCCTTTATAGAGCCTATAACGGCAAAATTTTAGGCTTTTGGCTCGTCGAAAGAAACGGAAAAAGTGGTCATCGTTGGAGATTTTTCTTTTTGGGCCGTGAGGTTTTTCCTCACGAGAAAACTTTTGCCGCAATACACACAGGCTTTCCTTTTTCCGGTCAGGATGTCATCATCGCAGGAGTATTTCATGGCGTTATGGCAGTGGGGGCAGCGGACGAGAAACAGCTTCATACGACTTCATCTCCATCAAACATTCATCTTCACCAAATCTTTCTCTTCCTTAAAACTTCAACTTTACCAAACATTTATCTTTTTTAAACTTTCTTTTCCATCAAACTTTCTTTTCCATCAAACATTCATCTTCACCAAGCCTTTATACCTATCCATACTTTATCTTCACCAAATCTTCCTCCCCCTTAAAACTTCAACTTTTCCAAACTTTCATCTCCATCCATACCTTATCTCCATCAAATCTTCCCTCCCTTAAAACTTCAATTCCACTACATATTTATCTCTTTCAAACTCTCTTCTCCATACACCATTCATCTTCGCCTATTCCAACAGACCCTTCTGGCCTTTTCTGGGCTGGTCATGTTTTATCTCGGCTTCATCAAAATCTTCAATATCTTCAATCTTGGCCTGTTTCTGAGGGTAGGCTTTATCTTCCGGGGATTCGCTGCCATCCGGCTGATGCATCCTCTCATCATTTTCTTTTTCATCAAATTTATTTTCTATTTCCTCTTGGCCTTCTTCTTCGTTTTGGGAAGGCTCTTCCGAATTATCCTGAGTGGGCTCTTCAGGGCTTTTACCGACCTTCGGTGTCAGGAGCTCCTCCACCCGCCTGTCTATCTCACTATCAACTTCGGCAGAGGTCTTTTCATCCTGTGAAGGACCTTTACTTCCTTTACTTCCCTCGACCAGGCCTCTGACCTCATCAACGACGTCCTGCCCCATCTCTTCGGTCAGCGTGATGCCTTCTTCCTGGGCTTCAGCCTGCTGCGGCTCTTCCCGTTCCTCGACATCAACAACCTCGAGGCCGCCGAGATCCTCTTTCAGCGTGATGATACCTTTCGCTTCCTGCAATTCTTTTTCCTGGGAGGTTTCTTCATACACTTCGAGGGCAACAGGCTTTCCCTGTTTGTCTAAAACATCTATTTCAGGGCTCTTCCCCTGCCCCGACTGCTTTGCTGCCACTTTTTTAGTTTCCTGGTCTTTCTCGGTGATGGCCTGCGCAATACCCTCAAAATCCTTGAACTTCTCCTTCAGCTTTTCCGGCGGAAGGTCGAAATACTCAAAGAACTTCGGCGTAAGCCTGATGAGCTTTGTCCTGCTGAATTTCTGCCTTGCGATATACCCTAAGCGCTCAAGCTCCAGCAGGTGGTCATAAGCCTTGTTGGTGCGTATCCTGATAAGGTCAGACTGCTTCATCGGATATTTGAACGCGATGACTGCGAGAGTCTCCATCAGTGTTTTGGGAAGCTCCGATTTTGTGACAATCTGGCTGATAGCATCAATATGCTCATCTTTGACGGTGAGCTTCCAGGCATTGCCTTCATCAATGATATGGATGGAAGAATTCCTCTGAAGATAATCATTTTTCAGGGCTTCAATGCTCTCACGGATATCTTCGGCAGATGCTTTGGTGAGCTTCTCCAGCTCTTCCAGCGGCATCCTCCGGGCAGATGAGAACAACAGCGCTTCAATCCGGTATTTTAGCTGAGACATGGTTAAACCCCTTTAAACTGATCGATAAAATTGATATGCCTTATTGCTTCGGCGCAAGCCGGTAGGCCCCGTTTTCTTCCAGCAGCCTGCCCTCTTTAACCTGGGCTTTGATGAACTCTTCCAGCGGGCCTTTGTCCATCCCGGAAAATTTGGCCATATCTTCCAATGTATTTTTTCCGATGCTGATAAGCACTGCAATGGAATTCTGCATCATCGTATTGAGATTTTTCCTGACCATATCGCGCTCAAGGCGAAGCTTTTTGGCGACCATATCAACACCATGCAGCTTTGCCTGGAGGTCATTGAAGATTCCGGAAAGCTGGGTATTCTTCATGGTCAGGTCCAAAGGCTTTTCAATCTCCAGGGATGACGGCATAAAGTCAAAGCAGAAGGAGATCAATGTCGGGACGCCTTTGATGACCAGCTCAAGCTCGACAAAAGCTGCAAACAGGGAATCCCCTTTGGGCTCTCCAGCTGCAAAATCTTCCTTCAGGACAGAAATGTTCGGCGCGACCCTGACTTTTTCAACAAGAAGCTTAATGGTCTTTTCAACGTGTTCTTTTGGCTTTCCCAGCACTTCAAGGATGCACCTGCACCGGATAAGGTCTTTCCCTTCATCTTCAGCAGCGAGCCTAGCCATGCTCAGGGATAAAAGGCAATAACTTAAATATGTATCGAAAATCCAAGATTTTCGAACCTAGAAAATCCCAAATGATTGTTTGCATCGAAAATGTGAAATATTTTCGATTTTCGAATCTAGGCCATAAAGGATTTTTGTGCCTTAGCATCGCCTATTTTTCTTCGACCTTTTCATTGAGCCTTTACCCGCTCAAAGCCTTTTTGGCTATCATAAAGACTGCGAAGGCTCCGAAGATCACCAGCAATCCATACACTGCGAACTGCCGGGCGCGGTAAGTCGGAGAAACAAATATTGAGGAAGGATTATCTTGCTGCAGACTGCCGGATCTTGTGTTTTTCTCACGGTTATCTGCTATTGCACCGGAAGGGGCTTGTGAAGAAGCCTGGACGGAGACTTTCCCACTCCCTGCTGCTTTTTTTTGTTCTGATGTTTTTTGGCCTGACAGCGCTTTTCTTGAAGAGGCTGCAGAGGCTGCAGGGGCTGCTGGGCAGCGCGGATTGTCCCGGACATCAATACTTTTTTGGTCATGAGCATCAATGCCATCAACTGAAAGGGTATATGCGCCCTGCCTGAATGTCCTCCTGCAGTTTGGCTTTAGGGCAAGAGTAAACTCCAGGGTGGCAGGCGCACCTTTCCCCATAACTTTTGCTTTTGTCTCGTTGCTGACTGCCCCATCAGGCCCAAGCACTCTGGCAGTGACTGTCCTTTTTGCAGTCTCTCCTTTAACCGCGATGGCCTTTACTGAGAGTATATCTCCAAAGCGGATCGCAGTCCTGTTGGGCGAGATTATTTCTGTGATAGTTATCGATGAGCTGAGATTGTTTGATGCGCTCTTTTCTTTGACGGTTTTTTTGACCTGTGCCTTTGGCGCGCTTATCTTTCTGGCTTTCTTAACGCTTTCTGCTGCCGGGATTTTTTCTGCTATCATAATATTCCCTGCCTTCAGGTTATCTTCCAGGTCATCGTCTTCGCATTCCGTCTGCAACGAAGCCTGTATGCGATAAGCTCCTGCCTTCATCTTTGGGCGATACTCCGGAGAGGTCTTTTGCTTTTTGGCTGGTTCATTTGCCCAGGGAGCATATTCCCCGGTAATAGTTCCGTTGCCCGCAGAGATAACAACTGCTCCGGAAATCTTTGTTTCCAGGCCTTTTTCTTTTATCGCCCGGATTTTGAACCGGACATTCTGTATACTGGCAGAATTGTTCTCCATCAACAATTCAATCCTCCAATCACAGGATCCTGTCAATGAGACATTACCTGCAGCATCAGAAGATCCAACAGCGACGCCAGAAGGACTACTTGCAGCATCAGGGAGGCCCACTGATGCATCAGGAGTTTCCGGCAAAGGAACGCTTGCCTTAGGTTCAGGAATTTCAACTGCAGCATCAGGAAGGTCAACATCCGCATCAGGAGCGCCATTCTTAGGTTCAGGAATTTCAACCCCCTCATCAGAAGGCCCAACTGCCTCATCAGGAGTTTCCGGCAAAGGATTGCCTGCATTGGGCGATTGTCGGATGACTGAGAATCCGGGAGTTGGCGCGCTCTGTTTCCATCCTTCTTCAGTTGGGTGCCAGCTTTTACCACGTTCGCTTCTTCCTATCGCCGCTGAACTTATGAAAGCGCCATCGCTATCCCAGAGGCTTATCGTTTCGCCATCGTTGTTCAGGCCATTTCCGAGATTATTGTCGTTAACGGAAAGCCTTAGGGCACCTTCTGCCACCCTATAATTTACGTATACTCCGGTTGTATGATCTGTGATGATGGCATACCCCTTCCCCGGCAGAGAGGCACTTCCGCCGGAATAGCCACTTATTGTGTCGTTCTCTTTACTGTCCCCTAACCTCCAGCCAAGAATATCAACGGGGTCTTCGCCATCATTAAACAATTCGATATATTCGTTAAGGCTTTCATTGCTAAGAGGGGCTGCATGGATCTCAGAAATGGTGACAGCTGCATGCGTGTGAATGGCTGTCAAGCCAATCAATACCAGCAGCATCCAAAGAACAATTGCATGTTTAATCTTCCCTTCCCCCGCATCAGGTAAGAATGAAGAGCTTATAAAGATTTTTATGAAAGGTCGAATTCTCTTGTTACAGTAAGAACATCTGCATCAGGCTCAGGAAGAACATTGATCAAATCTATACGGACAGTCTGCCTGTTTCCGGTAAACGCTATCCTTGCCCGGTCCTGGCGCTGCGCAAATCCCTGGGGACTGATGACTGACTGCAGGTCAATCACCTTGTTAGGGTCAGCTTTTTTAACCTTTGAACTCCACTCGGGGTAGACTTTGATGGCAAGCTTTGGTACAACAGGAGATTCACCTTCATTGATGATAGTATAATCAATGCGGGTGATCACCCCCCTATCCTCACTATCTTTTTCAAAGGAGATCCCGTCGATAGAAAGTGTGATGTCATTGGCAGTGCTGCTGTATCTTTTTTCAAAGTCCGGGAACTCTATCCTGCAGTCATTGAGCGATTCTTCAACTCTCCCATCAGCGCACTGGAATTTCTCGACTTCAAACCGCTCGACTTCTTTCTTCGGGGGGCACTCATTGCAGCTTTCGATGCAGGCTGAGGGAGCATCACCGATGAACGGGCTTTCCAGCACCGCATTTCCGGCCACTGCCGGCGGCATAACTGCAAAGTTGTAGAAGAACAGCGAGATCCCGACGACAGCAACCATCGCCAAGAGGTTCATCGGGAATTTTGCAAGGAAGAGCACTTTCAGGAAACTGCCTGCTTTCGCGATTAAGGAAGGCTTCTGGAAAGGGTCTGGCATGGGCTTTCCATAAAGGCGCTTCTATTTAAATCTATTTCTTTTGCGGGATTTGTTACCATTCTAAAATGCTACTAAAAGCTTTAATAGTGTCTCTTTCGCAGTAATCCTGTTTTAGGGGGTGTGCATTAACAAATGGGTTTTTTGAGTCTATTTAAAAGGCGTGAGGCTCCTGAGTTAAGCTTAGACTTGCCTCCCGAGCCGCCTGATCTGCCTGAATTTAAAGACCTTCCTGAGCTTCCTCCGCTGGAAGATGCGATGAAAGGCCAGGAACCCGGGCTGGATTTCCCTCAGGAACCTTCACAGGAAATGCTTCTGCCTGATCTGCCCCAGGAAAATGACCTGCCGGATCTTCCCGAGCTTGGAGCTGATGAATCTGTTTCTCCTTCATTGATTGGGCCATTATCGCAGGAAGACGTCAAGGAGAGGTCTGACCTTGGGCTTCCCCCTATCCCCGAGGAAATCTTTCAACAGGCGGACGGTGATCGCCAGTCCGAGGGTTTGCAGGAATTCTCTTTGGAAGACAGTGATTCTCTGGAGCTCCCCGATCTGCCGCCGCTTGATGTACTATCTAGGCAGGTGAAATCGAAGCCGGTCTTCCTGTCGCTGCTGTCGTTCAGGGCAATGGTGCACGATCTGAACAATTCCCGTATTGACTTGAGGGATATCCATCAGTTTGTTTCAGAAGTCGGGGAGATGCTCCATGAAGAAGGGCAGGCAGTTGGGCATCTAAAGGCTTCACTGGAGGAAACCCACAGGAAGCTTGCAGGGATAGACAAAATCTTATTTCAGAATCAATGTTAGAGGTGGTTTGCATGGAAAATGGAGTTTATGTAAAAATTGACCAGTTCAATGAGGTTGAGCACACCCTCAGGCTGATAAAAGGGAAGCTGAATGATGCAAAGGCTGATATTGAAAAAATAAAAAGCCTTAAAGACAGGGAGGATGCGGAACTGGCATCATGGGCCGGGAAGCTTGCAGAAATCGAGGAGAAAGTGAGTGAGATGGACAGGTCACTGTCCAGCCCAGGGGCATAGCTGCTATGAAGAAAGAAAAGCAGGAAGCTTTGTATGTGAGAATAGCAGACAGCGTTTCAGTAAGGAGAAACCTTCTTGAATCCTCTAAAGGGGCTCTTGAAGTATTGAAAAGCCACGAGCAGATCAAGGGAATCAGGGAGCAGAAGCAGGCGCTCTTTGAGCACCTCAAAGCCAAGGTCAGGGTTCTCAACAATCTCCTTGGAAGGCTGCGCGGCCATCTTCCGAGGGTAAAAGCCCAGGAGCAGCCGAAGGAAGCCCCGAAGAAGATAGTGCCTGCGAAAAAATCACCGCCTCAGCAAAAAGAGATTCCCCAGCCAAAGCCTGCTCCCCAAATAAAGCACCTTTCTGAGACTGAGAAGCTTGAGCAGGAACTGGCAGAGATTGAAAGCAAGCTTCGAGCGATTTCTTAGGGTTGGAGATTTGAATACTTATCCTTTTGCCGGGATTCAAGACCGCCCTTTTGAATGTCTTTACTTTTATTGATAAAGCCCTCGAGGTGCTGTCTAATCTGCGGGACTTTTAGCCAAATTTGAATCATCTGTCGCTTGCGGGACTTTTACAATAGGGACAAACCTCATCAAACATATATTTTAAGACAGAAGCATCATCAATTTTAAAATATTTCGTTTCTTCTCCGAATTTAGTGCTGTCAAATTGGGAAGGCACTAAATAAGTGAACTCGTCCAATGCTTCTGGACTGCCTTTTTGTAATATTGATTTGGCTCTTTCTTCTCTTGCTTCCGATTGTTGTTTTGCATTTATCATTTTTCTTCATCTTATTAACATTTTATCTTTAATATATTAATATAAGAAGAACAAGTATATAAATCTTTCTATTTTTATTAACATTTTTATGCTAAACTATTAATAAGAACATATTGTTATATTGACTATCACCTTAAACATTAATAAAAAACTTTAATAATAGTTTATTATCATTTACGTATAAGTGTTTATTTTTATTAACAAAAAATACGAAAAATATAAATATAAGTATTACTATTAATATTATAATGGATATAAGCAAATTTAATGGTCAATCAGGAACTATCATTGTAGGGGATGGTATAATTGATGGAACTGAACAAAAGTATGGGTACTTCCTACCAAAAGAACTTCCACATAAATTAACTTTGCCAAGTGATACTCAAAAAAAACTTGATAATGCAAATATTTCTATCGGTGAATTAAAAGGTGTAGCAAAATATATCAGCAAAAAAAAACTTGATTTGATTATTCGTGCATACAAAAGAAGGGAAGCTTGGTTAAGCACGAAAATTGAAGGGACTAATGTATCTTTAACAGATGTTTTCTTGAATGAAGCAGGTAGTTTAGAAAAAAGAGGATATAAAGATATTCAAGAAATTAAGAATTATATCCATTCCCTAAATATTTCTTTAGAGAGATTATCTAAAGGCAGGGAAATAAATAAAGACTTATTAAATGAGATGCATCAAAACCTTCTTGAAGGTGTTAGAGGTAAGGATAGACTTTTTGGGGAATATAGGAAAGTTCAAAACTGGGTTGATGGAAAAACTTGGCAAATTGCAAGTTTTATCCCACCACCTTCTAACCGAGTAGATGATTTAATGAACTATTTATTTTCTTTTATGGAAGAGCAAGATGACTTGTCAATTTTAATTAAAATTGGATTAATGCACTATTATATTGAAACTATCCACCCATATGAAGATGGTAATGGAAGACTTGGGAGAACTCTTATCGTGTTATATCTAAAAAAAACTGGTGTAATTGAAATTCCAATATTATACATTAGTGCATTTTTTGAAAAAAACAATCGGCAATATAGAGAATTATTGATGAAAGTAAGAGAAGAGGGGGATTATTTAAGCTGGTTAGATTTTTTCCTTGAAGGGATTTGCCAAACGTCAAAAGACACATCAGAAAAAATCAAAAAATTGATAGAGTTATATGAATTTTATCATACTAAATTAGAAGAGATTAATGCAAACACAATATCCTTTACTTTGTTAGACTTATTCTTTGAGAATCCATTTTTAAGTATCCCTTATATACAACTTTTAATAGAAAAAAAATATCCTTTAATCAAGCATAATTATCCATTAATCAAGAGGGGTATTGATAATTTATTGGAAGTAAAGTTTATAGAAGAATACACTCTACAAAAAAGGAATAAATTTTATAAAGCAAAAGAAGTTGAGAGGATACTGGAATCAGATTTATTATCTACTCCTCAAACTCCAGATATTTATATTGAATAGGAAAAGTCCCGCCATGCGACACTCTTAACCGAGTCCCGAAAATGCGACAGCACCAGTCCTCGATAGTTTTTTATATGGCTTGCCCATTCTTTTTCAGTTGTGCGAGGATGCCGGAGAAGAGTGCGATGAAAGAATCAATGTAAGTCATCTATTGGCTTAGTGCCTTCGCAGGTTCGAACATAAGAGAAATCTTATCGAAAGTCCTGCTCCTCGCATTTTTCTTTTTTTCAACAGATGTTTTCAGTTGGGCTTTAGCCCGACGATTTTTCCCAAATTGCCCCCTTAGAGTAATTCTTCGTTTATGCTCGATGTGGAAAATGCAATAATTCACCAATACAACCAGATAATGGCTTAGATTACCTCCTGTTTTTGTCGATAATCTTTTTTAGCTCTCTTCTGAATTTTTGCGCTCTTTCCAATGAAGTTTTTGCTTTTGATTCCACAAGCACGGCCCCCATATCATACGTAAAAGCACCTCTTTTCCTTTTCTCAAAGAAATAGTCTTCCATCAGTTCATCGGCTTTCTGCTTTCCAAGAAGTTCAGCGGCATCTTCTTTTGCCTCGATAAAATCTTCGAGAAATTCCTTCTGCAATCTGCCAGTCAGATAGAAATAGTGCACGACTGCATCAAAGGTTGCTGCATGGATGGAAAGGCCCGTTTTTATCCTGATGCCCTCATTCTCCAGAAGCGCTCTTGCCATGTAAAACATGCTATAATAACTGGCATTGACTACCCACAGCAGCCCGTTGAAATCAGAAAATCCGAGGAATTCCCGTTTTTCAGGATTGGTCGATAGCTCAAATAATGCCTTTGCAGAATCAATGGAATTGCCCGCATTCTTAAGAAAAAAATCAACATGCTCTGGCTTTTCTTTTGAACTGATTATTCCCTCATTGATAAGGCGCTTAATCCTATTCTCGACCTCTTTGAGCTTTTTTTCATCCAGCATTTCATAACCTCCCCCTTTGGATCAGCCTATAGAACAGTTCCGCACCATACAAGATGATATGCTTGTTCAACAGCTCATTCATGACATTCTTTTCATCGCGCCTGGAAAGCATCTCAAAAACGCTTTCAAACCCGATTACCTGCTCCTCGAAGGGCAAGTCATAATCTGATGCGATGTTGCGTAAAAATTTTTCATGGAACGCTATTTTATCAGTGCTGTCAACAATCAGCAAGAGGTCAATGTCCCTTGGCTTGCTGGATTCGATCGATGAACCGAAAACAAGCAAAACGAAGCTCTCCTGCCTAATTTTTTCAATAACCTCATCTGCAAAAAATTTCAAGCCTTTGAATTTACCAAAAAAATCATCTCTTCTGAGATATTCTGCAAAAGCAAGAGTTTCATGATGAACCCTATAATCGAGGGCAAGGTTCTTGTGCTTATCCTGCCCAATGATCGCAGCACCCCTTAGCGGCTGTATCGCCCGATGGGCAAGGGATACGTGCATCTTTAATCTTCTTGCAGCTTCTCTCAGCGTAAATGGCTCAGTTATGTGGCCGACAAACAACTGCAAGATTTTAACTGTGGACCTGTTGAGATACATTAGTTCACCTTTATATGAACAAGTGTTCACTAAAAAGTATATAAATGTTCCGGTTTAAGGGATTTTTGATGTGGCGAGAAAAGCCTTTCTTTTAGGTAGATTTTTATACTTGTTTTTTTGCTGGCAGGGTATGATCGAAATCTGCGCTGTCGGCGGCTACAATTTCATAGGGAAGAACATGACAGCGCTCCGCTATAAGGATGAGGTGATACTTCTCGATATGGGGATCTACCTGGACAAATATGTTGCCTTTACTGAGGGTGAATTCGATGACCTTTCCCAGGTTTCACCGCATGACCTCCAAAAGGCAGGGGCAATCCCCGATGACAGGGTCATCGCAGCCTGGAGGAAGAACATCAAAGCTATTGTGCCGACGCACGGGCATCTTGACCATGTGGGGGCGATTGTCTTTTTGAGCAACAAATATGATGCGCCCATCATCTGCACGCCTTACACCAGAGAGATCATCATGGCCATCTCACGGGATGAGAAGATCAAGCTCAGGAATGAGGTCAAGGTGCTCACATCCAACCATTCCTACAAGATTTCTGATAAGCTTACCATTGAATTTGTCAATGTCACCCACAGCATCCCCCAGACAGTGATGGTCGCAGTGCATACTCCTGAGGGGACGGTGATCTATGCAAACGACTTCAAGTTTGACAACCATCCTACTATCGGAAGGATGCCGAATTATGACCGGCTTCGGGAGCTGGGAAAAGAGGGCGTTAAAGTCCTGATTGCTGACTCCACCCGGGCTCCGAACGATTCAAAAACTCCCTCAGAGATGGTTGCCAAGGAGATGCTCCGGGATGTGATGCTCGGCGTGGAGAGCAAAGGGAAAGCAGTCATCGTGACGACATTTGCATCCCATCTTGCCCGGCTCAGCTCCATCATCGAGATGGGGCATAAGATGGGGAGAAAAGTAATGTTTTTGGGCAGAAGCCTGGCAAAATATGCCAATGCCGGCGAGAACATAGGATTAGTGCATTTTTCCAGGGAAGCTGAGATTGTGGGCTTTGCAAAAAAGATAAAGAAAGCGCTCAACAAGGTCAAAGGGAGCCTTGACAAATATCTTCTGGTGGTGACCGGGCATCAGGGCGAGCCGACCTCTACATTGGCAAAAATGGCAAATGGGGCTATCGAGTTTCCTTTCCATCCCGAAGACCATGTCATCTTCTCCTGCAATGTCATCCCGACGGAGACGAACATCGCCAACAGAAACGCTTTGGAAGAGAAGCTGCATCAGCACAAGGTAAGGATCTTTAAAGATATCCATGTTTCGGGACATGCTTCAAAAGAGGATTTGAGGGATTTGCTGAATATGGTCAGGCCAGAGCACTTAGTGCCGGCGCATGGCGATGATGTGATGAAAGGGGCCCTGACAGACCTTGCAGTCGAGAAAGGGTATATCAAAGGAAAGACGGTGCATATGATCCATGATGGGGAGAGGCTGACTCTTTCTTAATTGCACCCTACACCTAATAATCAATGGCCATATTGATTTACCCAATTATTTGTGTTCCTTGATATATCTTCTCCACTACCACAAACCATTTAAATATGCAACTATTAGCTCTTTCAGCGTTTAAAGAGTTAATGGGGGGGATGTTCATGAAGCTTACACTTGCTGAGCCAGGGTATCTTAAGGAGAGCATTAGCATCATTTCTGAATTGGTCAATGAGGCGAGATTTAAGGTGACCAAAGATGCTGTTGAGCTGATAGCCATGGATCCTGCCAATGTGGCGATGGTCATCTTCAAGCTGCTCAGCTCCTGCTTCACTGAGTATGATGTCAAGGAAGATGCAGTGATAGCCATCAACCTTGGGAATCTCAAGCAGGTTTTACGGAGGGCCAGCCCCAGCGACATGCTCAGCCTGGAGCTTGACGGGAGCAAGCTGAAAGTCCAGCTCAGGGGAAACACGACAAGGACGTTCAATCTTCCGACGATAGAGCTTGAGGAGCGCGAACAGAAGATTCCCGAACTGAAATTTCCTGTCTCAATCTCTTTGCCTTCAAATGTCCTGACAAATGCCATCGAAGATGCAGACATCGTCGCAGAGTCAGTGAGCTTTGAGGCAGAGCAGGGAAAATTCACCATGAAAGCGTCAGGAGACCTTTCTGAAGTCAAGGTTGAGATCGCAGCCAGTGAGGACATAGGAATCAATGTGCCTGAGGAGAAAGTCAAGTCAAAATACAGCATCGAATACCTCAAAAAGATGATAGGGGGGGCAAAGATCAGCGGAAGGGCCAGCGTTCAGTTCAGCAAGGATTATCCGCTGAAGCTGGAGTTCAAGGAGCTGGACAAGGTCATGCTGAGCTTCATCCTTGCTCCCCGTGTGGAGAATGACTAGATGGCCCGGGACAGGAAAACTCATATTATCTGGGCATTATCTCTCCTTGTGTTTCTGCTTCTTGGCTTTATAGGGGTGCAGTCTTTTCTCCGCAGGGTTGAGCAGCAGCGCCAGCAAAGCTATCTTGACGGAGTGAGGTATGGCCAGCTTCTCGAGCAGCGCGCTATTGTCTCTTCGCTGTTCGCTGCCGGATACTACCTTATCCCTGTCGTCGATGAAAATAACCAAAGCCAGAACATCGCAGTCGGATTAATCCAGGGGCAGCAGGCCCAGGCCCTGCAGGCCGGCTTACAGCCAAAGAAATCTGAGGTTCAGAAGAAGTGATTCTTATCGGGCATTACCCCGTTCTTTAAAGGGGTTCTCCTTATTGGATATTGGCTCCTTAGAGGATTAAATGTTTTTTTTCTACAACAGATAAAAGAACAGCTGGCCGACAAACCCTGTAAACAAAGGAACATACAAATTGTCATCAAGCTCATTGACAAGGATTTCGGTTATGGTTGCAGTCAGCGCCATCGCAAGGATGATATAGATATTGTTCAGCGTCAGGAAGCCGATGAGGGCATTTACCAGCAATTCGGCAGCTGAGCCTGAGAACGTCTTGTTCCGGAAGACCCTTGCTTTTCCTATGCCTTTTCCTGCAAGGGCGCCAGCCATGTCACCAAACGTTGCCATGAGGATGGCTGCAAGCGCAATCCTGAAGTCCAATACACCGAGCGAGATTATCAGGGAAGCCATAAAGAAAATCGCCCCGCTGAGGCGCTGCCTTTCTTTGACCCTGAGAAACTGCTCTGCCAGAGGCATATCCACCTGAAGCTCAAGCCGGAGGTATTCAAAGCCCATAATGACAAGGAGGACAAAAAGCAGGGTAAACAATGCAATCTCCCTGGAAACGCTGATCTCCAGGACAGTATAAAGAATCACTAACAGGATGATACCGACGTGGAGGGCTTTTCTCTTCAGCTCCTGGAGGAAGGTCCATGATAACAGCATAGCATCATCCTAATCTTTTGGATATATAAAAGTAGTGATTTTGGGCAGAAAAATTTCTTGGGAGGAGAAAAATACGGCAGCCGGGACTTTCGCCATTTTCTTCGGTAGAAAATGTTTCGAACCCGGGTAACAAGCTGTTTCCAGGGCAAAGGAATTTTTGATTCCACTCTGCCCAATGCAGATCTTCTCTTCCTGAGAAAGAACATTGGCCTGTGAGGCTTTATGCCCCACTTCTTCTTTGCTCATCTCTTCGGAGAAGAAATGTTGGGAAGCTCGTATCCCCTCGGAGCGGCTCTGCCATGCTTAATAATGCTCACGCATTATTGGCACCCACGAAACTTCGTTTCTTAGGGTTTTCAAAACTCTTGACTGATTTGGCAAGGGCTCTGTGTCCCCGGATGGGGCGACCCCCCACGACGAGCGTAATTCATTAGGGTGGTTGAGTTTTGACCTTAGGATGGCAGAGCCGCTCTTGCCGGAGCTTAATACATACGGTTTTATCGCTCACCTGCCTATAATGGGGGTATTTCCCAGAAAAATCTAAGCTCAGAAAGATAATGAAGTTATAGGAAAAAAATAAATCATTCAGCTTCTTTCGGCTCGTCATCGCCGGAATACGAAGGCACGGCAGCCTTGCTGATGATCATTATGTCACCGACGGATTTGACAAGCTGATGGGGGACAATTACGCCTTTTGCGCTGCCCAGAACCTTGCTTAAGAAAGAGTTTTTAGTGGCCCTGACACGCCAGCCGAAGACTTTGTTGCTGGTGAGGATGCTCTCTTCGATGTCTCCGAAATAATCGCCGCTGTCTGTGAAGACTCTCATATCATAAGACTCGCTTATCCGCTTCATCTTGAGCATAGTGCATTACCTCCCCTTGGCATTTCTTACTGAAATTTTCTTGTGTTGGTTTCGGGAATGTCAAGATATATAAACCTGCCGATTTTCTCTCTAGGTTTGTTACAACTGCCTATGAAGTATAAAAACCTCATTTTGGTCGGGACATCCCATATCGCGCAGGAGAGCATCGCTGAGATCGAAGGCATCATCAGCAAAACCCATCCTGCCGTTGTTGCGCTTGAGCTTGACAAAGGCAGGCTTCATGCGCTCCTCCATCCGTCAAAACGGGGCATGAGCATCAGGGATATCTTCCATATCGGGCTGAAAGGGTATCTTTTTTCTCTCCTGGGCGCATGGGCGGAGAGGAAGCTTGGGAAGTCAGTGGGGGTGATGCCTGGCGAGGAGATGAAAAGGGCTGCTCTGCTTGCCAAAGAAAAAGGGATACCTGTCGCATGCATCGACCAGCCGATCGAAAAGACCCTTCGCAGGCTTTCCGAAACAATAACATGGAAGGAAAAATGGCGCTTTTTTATTGATGTCCTGAAATCAGTTTTCCTGAAGAAGCAGGAGTTTTCTTTTGACCTGCGAAAAGTGCCCAGCAGGAAACTTATCGCAGAGATGATGGATAAGGTCAAGGAACGATACCCTCATGCGCATCATACACTTGTTGCCGAGAGGAACAGGTTTATGGCAAGAAAAATCTTTCACCTCATGAATCAAATCAAGGATAAGCCTCTTCTTGCTGTCGTCGGAGCCGGCCATGAAGATGGGATTTTTGCGCTGCTCAATGACCCAAATGTTTATATAGTTCCTGAGCCAGAAAATGGGCATGCAACGCTGGGCTGATTTCCAATACAAGATAAAGCAGTATTTTGGGCTGGCAAAGACCGAAATCATCGGGATTGCAGTTTCTATCATCATCCTTTCTTTTATCATCTCTTTCCGGCAGTGGGGCAAAGGCGACTTCAGCCTGGCTGCCGGGCTGCTCAACTGGTTCAATGCAGGATTGATCACCGGCCTTGTCGTGGTCATCAGCCATGCAGTCCAGAGGCTTGTCGGGCTGTATCACGGCTATAGGGTTGAATACAAGATGTGGACGCTTGGGCTGCTTGCAGGATTGTTTGCTGCGTTCGTTTCTTATGGGAGAGTCTGGCTGCTCCTGCCCGGAGGGATTGTCATGCATCATCTGGCAGGGCATCGGCTGGGATACCACCGCTACGGGCCAGACCATTACATGTGGGGGATCATCAGCCTTACAGGAACTTTTGCCGCAATATTTACCGCATTCGCCTTCAAGCTGGTCTCATTAATAATTGAAAATCCCCTGATAGACAGGCTTATCTTTTTTGCTGTGATCTATGCGCTTTATGACCTGCTCCCGTTTCCGGCTTCAACAGGGCTGAAGCTTTTTTATGCATCAAGGCTTGTCTATATCTTCAATGCAGTGATGGTGGTCGTGCTTGGGCTGCTGCTCCTTACGCCATTGCACCCTGCAATAACTGTAGCTATCTCAATTTTCGTCGCAATAGTTTCCTGGCTCCTCTACTATCTTCATTTTGAGCGATACCTCTGGAAAGGGCCTTACGCAGGAGGATGGGTCTCTAAGGTTGAGGCGAAAAAATGAGCGGCGGCCATGGGGGGATATATTCCAGCTGGGTTGAATCAGGATTTGTTATTGCACTAATTGCAGGATTTCTTTTTTCTCTTTCGGCAGGATCCACCTTCATCACGTATGCGCTGGTAGTGATAGTGGGGATGATGTTTGGCAAAGTCATCTACAACCGCAGGCATAATCTTCTGTTTCCGTACTATGCGCTTATCGTCGGATTCCTGGTAGGATACCTTCTTGGGCTCCTCTATGGCAGCTGGATCATCGCAGCGCTGCTGTTCTTCATCAGCGCCTACGGAAGCTATAAAGCCCACGAGAAAGGGATATTCAAGGGCGGCTTCGGGAAGGAAAAATAGGTCTGCTTTTTTGACAACTGGCGGCGGGGATGCCTGAATACTCTTTCCTGAGAAACATGGCCACTATGCAAAAACTTTGCAAGAATGTCTGGAAGCTTTCGCTGATGAGCAATCTCTACCTTCTCAAGCTGAAAGAATGGGTGGTGATTGATACCGGGCCTGCTGAGGATAAGGAACTTGTGAAAAGAGAGTTAAGTTCTATTGTTCCATTGGAAAAGGTATCTGCTGTTATCCTCACTCATCTTCATTTTGACCATATCGGCAACGCTGACCTCTTTCAGAATGCTGAGCTCTTTGCTTCTGCTGAAGAGATAAGACTATTGAGGCAAAATAAGCTGCACGCAATACTCAATGATGAGGCTGCGAAGAAGTTTTCGGCAATGCTGCATCCTTTGAAAGATATGCTCGGGCTGAAGATCATCCTGACGCCGGGGCATACGCTGGGAAGCGTCTGCCTGTGGTATCCCCGGGAGAAAGTACTTTTCTCAGGCGATACGCTGTTTGAGAACGGCTATGGCAGAGTGGACTTTCCGTTTTCTGACGCTGAGGCGATGGAGAAAAGCTTAGCTTTGGTGAGAAAGATTCCGTATAAGATTCTGGCGGCGGGGCATGATTACTAACAGAGAAGAAATAGGGTGGTAAAAAACTTTGGTGTTTAAGCAAGGATTATAAAGTCTCAATTCTCCCAAAGCATGATGATCAAAAACTTTGTCCCCAGGCTCTACCAGCAGACTATCTTTGCAACAGCGGCGGCGAAAAATACTCTTGTGGTCTTGCCGACAGGGCTTGGAAAAACGAATATCTTTCTGATGCTTGCGGCGCATCGGCTCCAGCTTTATCCAAAGAGCAAGATACTTCTTATCGGGCCGACAAAGCCGCTGATTGACCAGTATTATGCGGTGTTTCTGAAGAATTTTGAGATTCCTGAAGAAAAGATGGCAATCTTCACCGGGGAAGTTGCGCCAGAGAAAAGGGCTGAGTTTTGGAAGCAAGCAACCCTTCTGTTCTCGACGCCGCAGGGATTGGAGAATGATATAATCAACAACAGGATAGACCTGAGCGCAGTTTCTCTTTTGGGATTTGATGAAGCGCATCGGGCAATCGGCGATTATTCGTATGTCTGGCTTGCCGAGCAGTATCAGAAAAGGGCAAACTTTCCGAGAATCATCGGGCTGACGGCTTCACCGGGATCTGAGCTTGAGAAGATTGAGGAGGTCTGCAAGAACCTGTTCATCCAGGACATTGAGGTGAGGACTGATACTGATCCGGATGTTGCGGAATACGTGCAGGAGATACAGATTGACTGGGTCAAGGTCAAGCTGCCTGAAGAGTTCAAAGGCGTCCAGCTGGAGCTTACGGCATTTTTACATGACCGGATGAAGAAACTGCAGGAATGGGGGATCTTACAGAGGAAAGAGGAAGATTTCAAATTCATCTCGAAGACTGACCTGCTTGCGATGCAGGCGCAGCTGCGGGGAAGGACTGCATCAGGGGAGAGAGATTTTGCTGTGTGGAACGGGATTTCGGTCCTCGCCGAGATCATGAAAGTTCAGCATGCGCTCGAATTGCTGGAAACCCAGGGCATCAATGCGCTGCATGCCTATCTCCATAAGCTCCAGAAGGAAGGAGTGTCCTCAAAGACAAAGGCAATCAAGCATATCATCAGCGACCTCCACTTCCGGACTGCGGTGTTCAAGGCAGAGAAATTATTCCAGCAGAAAATCGAACATCCGAAGCTTACGGAGCTGAAGGGGATCATCACCCGGGAATTCGGAAAGAAAAACGACTGCAAGATTATCGTGTTCAATGAGTATCGTGACAATGCTTTTGATATTGTGGAGGAGCTTAACAAGCTTCCCGGCATCAAGGCAGCATTGTTTGTCGGACAGACGAAGAAAGGGGACACTGGGTTAAGCCAAAAGGGGCAGAAAGAGATGCTGGAAAAGTTCAGCGCAGGGGAGTTCAATGTCCTTGTGTCCACCTCTATAGGGGAAGAAGGGTTAGATATCCCTCAGGTTGACCTGGTGATATTTTTTGAGCCGATTCCGTCAGCGATAAGGACCATCCAGCGCAGGGGGAGGACTGGCAGGCAGGAGGAAGGGAGAGTCATCGTGCTTATGGCGCTGGATACGAGGGATGTCGGCTACAAGTGGAGCGCCCATCACAAGGAAAAAAGGATGCATCGGACGCTGGCGCAGTTGAAGAAAAAGATGACCATACAGTTCCCTGCAGCAACCCCCTCGCTGGAGAAGTTCATCCCTGCAGGAGAAAAAATAAAGATATTTGTCGACCACCGGGAGAAGGGATCCAAGGTCATCAAGGAGCTTATTGAAATGGGCGCTATACTCCATGTGCAGGCTCTTGAGCATGCTGACTATCTCTTAAGCTCGGAAGTGGGTGTTGAATTCAAGACATCTGAAGATTTTGTGAACAGCCTTATCGACGGAAGGCTGCTTGGGCAATTGAGGGAGCTCAAGGAAAAGTTCATCAGGCCATTGGTCCTTGTTGAAGGCGAGCAGGATATCTATGCTGTGAGGAACGTGCACCCTAACGCCATCAGGGGGATGCTTGCGACGATCGCTGCCGATTATGGGATCCCTGTTTTGTTCACAAGAAATCCGCAGGAAAGCGCAGGGTTATTGTATGCTATCGCAAAACGGCAGCAGGAATCCGGCAGGGGGGATTTTGCACTGCACAATGACAAGCCGTCGCAAAGCCTGAGCGACATCCAGGAGTTTATCGTCTCTGCGTTCCCCGGCGTCGGGAGCAGCATGGCAAGGCCGATCCTGCGCAGATTCAAGACGCTGAAGAATTTCATCAATGCCTCCGAAGAAGAGCTCAAAGACGTTGAGAAGATTGGCGACGTAAAAGCGAAGAGGATAAAGGAGATAACGGACAAGGAGTATTCGTTTTAGGAATAACCTGAGGAGTTCAAGGGAAGTTCTCAGGCAACTCTTTCTGAGCGAGGTATTGTGGAAGGTGAAAAGGGTGTAGGAGGTGTAAAAGGTGTGGAAGGGGGGATTTTCAAAACACCTTATCCTCAGGGCTTTATCCCCGCAGCAACCAAAGCGCTCCACGGAAAAAGTATCTCATTGCCTTTTGCAAAGGCTCTTGCCTTTTCAATCACCTTTTCTTTGATTATTTTTTTCTGCTCTTCGCTGGCCTCTGCCATGGGCTTTGCGGTAGCAGGGGATATTTCTGTGATGAACTGAAAATATTGTTCCGGGCTTTCGAAGGAAAACGAGCCAAGGATTTCTTTTGGATAATCTGGCATGACTTCAATGCCTGACTGGCTGAGGAAGCTCTCAAGCTGGGCTTTGTCTGAGCAGCGGAAGGGGTGGGGAAGCTCAGGATCGGGTGCAGGAAGGTTGAGGATTTCTTTTGCCACGCTTCCAAAGACACCCTGCCATGGATTTTTTTCTTTGATGCCCCAAGAGGAAAGGGCAATCTTTCCGCTAATCTTCAAAACTCTCACCATCTCTTTTATCCCTTCGACGATGTCAGGGAAAAACATGATGCCATGGCGGCAGAGGACTGCGTCAAAAGCGCCGTCGTTGAAGGGAATTCTCTCTCCGTCATAAACGATGCCCTCAAAATTTGTTATGCTGCCGGCTTTTGCCTTGCCGTTCGCAACCTGAACCTGCGCTTCAGAGATATCTATGCCGATGACCTTCCCTTTTGGAAGAAGCTTTGCAGCCGTTAATCCGGGCTCACCTGTTCCTGTGGCAACATCGAGAATATGGAATTTGGCTGAAGAATTCTCTTTGAGCCCAGCTGCGCTTATCAATGAAGCCCCTATCGGCTCAAAGCCCTTCATAACTCTGCTATCCCACTTCTTCCATCCCGGGGAAAACTTATTCCAGGTTTCGTGCTGCTGCCTTAGAATTTGCTCTTTTTCCATAATGAGTCGTTTAAAACTGTGTTATTATCGATAAGAGAATAAGTCAGCGACTTATCTCCTACAATATCATCGCTCTCAGCTTTCGCACTCTCTCCTCTGTCCTTGGGTGGGTGGAAAACAAGGTGAGGAATCCTTTGAATGAGAACGGGGGAGAAATGAAAAGATGGGCTGTCGCTTCTGTCGATGAAGAAACTCCGAGAGGATGATGGGCAACGTTCTTATCAAGCTTGAGCAAGGCATCAGCTAAGCCGCTGGGATTCCTTAGGATTTTTGCTCCTGTGGCATCTGCAAGATATTCCCTTGAGCGGGAGATAGCAAGCTGGATAACTGTTGCTATCAAAGGAGTAAGGATCGCAAGGACCAAAAGTTCTAGTCCAGAGCCTCCACGGTCCCTGTCCCTTCCCCCGTAACCTCCAAAAAGGGCTGCGAACCTTGCCATCATGGCAATGAAAGAGATGACGCTTGCTATCGTCGCTGCAACTGTCGCTATTAAGGTGTCTCTGTTCTTGATATGGGCAATCTCGTGAGCGATAACTCCCTTCAGCTCCCCTTCATCGAGGAGGTCAAGGATACCCTGCGTCGCAGCAACTGCTGCATGCTTAGGCGACCTTCCGGTAGCGAATGCATTGGCAAAGTTTCCCGGAACAATATACACTTTCGGCATCGGAATAGCTGCTTTCTGTGAAATCTCTTTTACAATGGTATATAGTTTTGAATTTTTATCGGTGACTTCTTTTGCGCGATACAGCCTGAGAACAATCCTGTCAGAGAACCAAAAAGAGCCGATGTTCAGAAGCATGGCGAAGGCAAGAGCGATGATTAATCCGTTCTGGCCCCAGAATGAGCCGACCCAAAGCAAGAGGGCGGTCATTAGGCCTAATAAGATTACGGTCTTGAATTGGTTCCAGATTCCCATGGCTTGGGGGTAAGAGAAGGAGGTTTAAAAAGATAGCGGTGGTGGAAAAAATTTCTTAATGTTCTAACCTACAACAGTAGCGATACATCCCCTCAATCTGCCTCAGCTTTGTGCGCCTGAAAATAAATTCTCTCAGCTTGTTGTCAATCTTGGCTCCGTGCTGGCTCAGTGCGTGATTGAGTTTGCCATAGAGCTGCTTTCCTTTCCTGTCAAGGTCAGTGAGGATGATGATCTCTGGATTTTCTTTGATGGCTTCCTCGACGACCTGGAACAATGGTTTTTTGTTTAGGACCCTGATCCTTGTGAGGCCGAGCCTCTCCAATGCAAGCCTGTCTTCTTTGCCTTCGACGATAATGAGCTTTTCCTGCTCTCTTGCTTTTTCCAGCAAAGCCAGAAGCTCCTCTCTTTCTTCTTTCAATCCGTTCTTTTGGTTTAGCATCTTTTCTTGCATCCTCTTCCTTTGTATCCTCTTTCCCTTTCTTTGCCTGTGTTTCTCCCTTTCATCCTCGAGCTATCTTTTTTCCCTTGATATTTTTCCTTAATCTTTTTCCTCATCCCTCTTATCTTTACTTTTTGTGCAATGGCAACCTTTATTAATTCTTATCCTTTTCGCAGGACGGGGGTTTCACATGGTCACTATACCGTTATATGCTCTGCTCAACCATTATAAGCGCCAGGATATCCAGAAGGCTATCGTCGCATGCGCTCAGGACAGGGAAATCGCTGTCAAGTTCCAGGACAAAGGGTTTGGAAAACGGCCGGATATCCTTGTTTACCCGAGAGATGTTTTGGAGCTTGCCAAACAGGGGTGCTCTTCTTTTCATTCGTCTGAAGAGCTTTGGATCAATCCCCTCCAGCTGTCTCCGAGCATGCGGAAGCAGGAGATGGAAAAGCTGCGCAAAGGTTGGGACCTGCTCATCGATATCGACTGCAAATTCCTGGAGTTCTCAAAGATCGCAGCTGACCTTCTCATCAAAGCATTACGGCATCACGGCATCGCCTCGGTGTCGTGCAAATTCTCGGGGGGGACAGGCTTCCATATCGGCGTCCCTTTCGAAGCATTCCCAGAAAAAGTGCATGACCGGGAAACGAGGCATTGGTTCCCTGAAGGCCCCAGAGCCATCGCGCAGTATCTTGTTGACAAGATCCAATCCCCACTTCGGGATGCCCTCCTTTCGCAGGGCATCGAGGCGCTTACGGAAAAAACCGGATTGAAATATGATGAGATGGTGGCTGGCGGAGAGTTCAATCCTTTTTCTTTCATCAAGATCGACACCCTGCTCATATCTTCACGCCACCTCTTCAGGATGCCTTATTCGTTCAACGAAAAGACCGGGCTTGTTTCAGTCCCCATCAACCCCGACAAAGTTCCGGCCTTCCAGAAAGAAATAGCTTTTTGGAAAAATGTCCATGCCTCAAAGTTTGTGTTCCTCGGAAGAGAGCATATTGCCTCTAACGAGGGTAAGGCGCTTCTGGTGCAGGCGTTTGACTATGTTGCCCAGAGCGAGAAGAAAAAAACGGATGGGCCCCGGAAACAATTTATCATGGAAGATATCCAGGAGGCGATCCCCGAGCAATTTTTTCCACCGTGCATCCAGACAATCCTCAAAGGCCTTAAAGACGGGAAGAAAAGAAGCGTCTTTGTGCTGGTCAATTTCCTCAGGAGCGTCGGATGGGAGTATGATGCGATCGAAAAGAGGCTCCTGGAGTGGAACAGTCATAATCCGGAGCCGCTGCGGGACGTGACTATCGTCGGGCAGCTTCGCTACCACAAAAGCCAGGGGAAGAAAGTATTTCCGCCGAATTGCAGCAATGCGATGTATTACAAAGATTTAGGGGTGTGCTGCCCGACTGAGATATGCCAAAGATTCAAAAACCCCGTCAATTTTGCAAAGGCTCAGGTGAGGTATCTTAATAAGCCAAAGAGGAAGAAAAAAGCTGACGCCAAACAGGGAGCAGGCATAATCCAAGAACCTGCTGCTAAACAAGATACTGCTGCTAAACAAGAATCTGCTGCTAGGCAAAGGGCTGATATCAGTCGAGAAACAGAAGCCCCACGGGCGGCTGCTCTTAGGCAGGGAGCTGATTTTCAGAGGGAAAATAGTGCCCTAACAAGAAACGAGGTCAAGCGCGATGAAACGAGGAAGGCCCCATAAAAGCCAGATAAGGCAGAACATGGTGGAGCTGCTGTATTTCCTGAAAGAGGGCTATGGCTATGAGCTCTTCAAGCATTACCGCAATCTTTTTGCTCCGGTGACGATGCGCGTTGTTTACTATCATCTCAAAAAGGGCACTCAACTGGGGGAATTTCAGCTGAGCAAGGTCATCAAAGAGGAGGGAGATTTTTCCTGGGGGAACCAGAGCGAGAAAAACTATTACTCCCTCGGCCCGAACGCCAAGCCCCTCTCAGACCTGCGGGTGAAATCCTATTTTAGCAAGATTGCCGAAAATAGATTGGACTGGGAAGATAGTAGCGGCAGGGAGGGGAATAGTGGCAGGGAAGATCGTAGCGGTAGAGAGGATAGTAGTGGCGGGCAAGATAAGGATATTTCTGAAGCCGTTCCTCATGGGGGCGGCATGCAATGACCAATGCCTTTGCCCCATCAGATTTATTAATTCCATTCGCTTTCCCTGAATGATATCGCACATGAACTCCCCTATGAACCACTCCATAAACCACTCCATGAACTCCCCTATGAACCACTCCATGAAACCTCCTGTGATGCTGCCCTTTCCGGAAAAATATGCGCCAAGGACTCTTTCGGGAATAAAGGGGCAGGAAATCAACATAAAGTCTCTGCAAAAGTTTGTGGAAAATTTTCAGAAAGAGAAAAAGAAAGCGGTGCTTCTCTATGGCCCCCCAGGCACCGGCAAGACTTCGGCTGCAATTGCCCTTGCCCATGAATACAGATATGAACTTATTGAAGTCAATGCATCTGACTATAGGACTGCTGATGAGATCCACCTCAAAGTCGGAAACGCACTCAAACAGCAATCTCTCTTCGGCAAAGGGAAGCTGATCCTCATTGACGAGATGGACGGGTTGGCGGGCAGCCAGGACAGGGGAGGGATCCCGGCAATAGCCGGCCTGATCGCAAAGTCCCCTTACCCAATCATCCTAACTGCGACAGATCCCTGGGATTACAAATTTAATCCTATCAGAAAATTATGCGCAGCGCTCGAGTTTTCCCCCCTGTCTCACGAGAGTGTCCTGTCGATTCTTCATGGCGTTTGCGTGAAAGAGAATATTCTCCTGTCAAAAGAAGATATAACTATCTTAGCGCGGCGTTCAGGAGGGGACTGCAGGGCTGCGCTGCTGGACCTGCAGCTTTTGGCAGCCGAAGCATCAGAGATGAAACTGGCAAAATCCGGCGCAATGGAAATGCTGGGTGAGCGGGAAAAAGCGATAAGCATCCATCAGGCTCTGCTTCAGATCTTCAAGACTACTGATCTGGGAACCGCAATAAGCTCTTTTGACCGGGTGAAGGAAGACATTGACGAACAATTCCTCTGGGTTGAAGAGAATATTCCTCTGGAATATTCCGGGGGGGCGCTTGCCATGGCTTATGACTCCCTCAGCAAAGCAGATGTGTTCAGGGGCAGGATCAGGAGATGGCAGCATTGGAGGTTTCTCGTCTATGCGGGCTCTCTCCTGTCTGGCGGTGTTGCGCTGGCAAAGAACTCAAAAAGCAAAGTGTGCGCTGAGTATCGCCCGACAGGAAGGATACTTAAACTGTGGTGGGCAAAGCAAAAATCTGCCAAGAAAAAGTCAGTCGCTGAGAAAATAGGGAAGAAAACCCACAGCTCGATTAAGGGAACCCTGCGTTACGTGGAATTCTTCAAAGAGCTTGCAAGGCGGGATAAGAGCTCAGCGCAGCGTTTTCAGGAATCGTTCGACCTCGACTCCGAAGAGCTTGAGTGGCTGTCGCACCGTTAAGGGAAATATCTCCAGGTAAAGACCGTGTTGAAGTCAGGCACTCCTGTCCACGTGCCGCCAAGCATTGCCCTCTTATTTTCTTTGGTGATGACGCATAATATCTGGCCGGAATATAGATTCTTGATATTCTCCAGCTTTTCCTGGCTTGGTTGGCAGTCATCGAAGGCTGCAGCACTTATACTCTTTTCAACAGCCCAGATGTTTGCGCCTGAGCCATAGGCCTTTACAAACTGGTATCCGGATCCAGGCGAGAAAAGATAAACCTTCATGTCCCTGTCAAGGGTGTCTTTGACAAAGATGTCTCCTTTGCTGAAGTCAAAATAAGTATCTCCAATTGCGCCGATCGGCTTCTGCCCTTCAACGACGCTTCCGGGAACCAGTTTTGATTCTTCCTGAGCTGGGGCAGCGATACATTTCCCGTTGCTGCAGCTGCCGAGGCAGGCATCAACATTATCAAACGAACAGTCACTTCTCCTGTAACCTACTCTCTTACTATCAAGGCAGGCATACCCCGGTTCACAGGATTTTTTTTGAGGAGGCGCTGCTGCTGTTTCTTTTGGCCCGACAGGAGCATCAGCTGCAGGAGGCGCAGCCGGCGGCTGGGATGAAGGAACTTCAATGCACTGCCCTCCGGAACATCCTCCCTGGCAATTGCTTTCCTGCTCAAATTTGCAGTCTTGAGTCCTAAAGGCACGGGTATTTTCATTCTTGCAGACCCAGGTTTCTGCGCATGTGGGCAGAGCATTCTCTCCTGAACCCTCAGAGGCCTGCCCATCCTGAAATTCTTCAGGCACAGTCCCCTGCCGGGGAGCCTGCTGACAGGCAGCGATAATAAAGACTGATACGATTATTGCGCTAAAGAACAGAGACTTTTTAAATTCCATAATCTCACCTCTTAATGAACTTTCTTGGCCTGATACTATTTAAATGTTTGGGAAAATGCCTGCACAGGGAAAATGCCTGCAAAAGCATTTTAGCTGCAGCGATGGATTAATGATGAGGTATGTATTAAGCATGGCAGAGCCGCTCCGAGGGGAGGTTAATACATACATGGTGGGCAAGAGCGCTTGTGGGCCAGTAAAAACAGGGGCAATGCAATAGTTTTAAATATTGCATACTTTCTTTCCTGGCTATGGGTTTGACAATAGAAGAACTTTCTGTCTTCTGCAAGAAGAAAGGGTTTGTGTTTCCGAGCAGCGAGATTTACGGTGGGATTGCAGGATTCTGGGACTATGGGCCTTTAGGAGTTGAGCTTTTCAATAATCTTAAGGCGCATTGGTGGAAGTTTTTTGTGCAGAACCGGGAAAATATTGTGGGGATCGATGCAAGCATCATCTCCCATCCCAAAGTGTGGAAGGCTTCCGGGCATATTGCCAATTTCAGCGATGTCTCGGTGCAGTGCAGGAAGTGCAAGAAATTCAACAAGGTGGATAAGGCAGACCTTGGAAAAGCAAAATGCTCATTTTGCCAGGGGGAGCTCATCCAGGAGACGGCAAAAGACCTTAACCTGATGTTCCAGAGCTCTGTCGGCCCGGTCGCTGAACTGTCACAGCCCGGTTACCTCCGTCCGGAAACTGCGCAGGCGATGTTCCTCAACTTCAGGCTTATCGCAGAAACCTCGAGGGTAAAGCTGCCCTTCGGGATCGCGCAGATCGGCAAGTGCTTCAGGAACGAAATCGCTCCAAGGGATTTCCTCTTCCGGGACAGGGAGTTTACTATAGGCGAGTTTGAGTTTTTCCTGCACCCCGAAAAAATGGAATGCCCTCTTCTGGGAAAAAAGCATCTTCAGGCGGCAGTGCGGCTTTTGGATGCGCAGAGCCAGGAGGGGGGGAAAGAGAGCCTTCAAACGACTTCTATCGGCCAGATGCTCAAGGAAAAAAGGCTGAATGAATGGCATGCTTACTGGCTGGCGGAGCAGCTGCTGTGGTTCCATGAAATCGGATTGAGCGACGGCATCAAAGTCCGGGAGCATATGCTCAGTGAACTCAGCCACTATTCATCTGCGACTTTCGACCTTGATTTTGAGTTCCCTTTCGGGAGCAGGGAGCTTGCCGGGATCGCAAACAGGGGGCAGTTTGACCTGACCCAGCATATGAAAGAGAGTAAGCAAAATATGGAAATCTTTGATGAGGAGACCAAGCAGAAAGTCATCCCGGCAGTGATTGAGCCGACGTTCGGGATGGACAGGGCCCTGCTGGCAATCCTCGCAAAAGGGTATCATTTCGACAAAGAAAGGGGCAATATCGTCCTTACGATACATCCGGCGCTGGCGCCCGTCAAGGCAGGAGTATTTCCGCTCGTCAACAAATTAGAAGGCAAGGCACGTGAAGTTTTTGATACGGTCAAAACCCTGTTTCCCGCACAGTATGACCGGAGCGGGAGCATCGGCAGGAGGTATGCGAGGGCAGATGAGATTGGAATCCCTTTTTGCGTGACCATTGATTTTGATACCCTCAATGATGATTCAGCCACGATAAGAGACAGGGATACTACCAAACAGATGCGGGTGAAGATTTCCGATCTGGGGCAGAAATTGGGAAAACTTATTTCAGGAGCGGATACGTTCGGCAAAAAGGAGAAGGGAGTGTAGCCTCTCAAATAAACAAGGTTTTTAAAAGGAGCCCTATTAGCTAAGCACATGACAATAAAAGACTTACAGCCAAGGCAGGGAAAAGTCGAGTTAACGGCAGAAGTCATCTCCAAGGCAGAGCCACGGGAATTTGACAAGTTCGGCAAGAAGGGAAAAGTCTGCAACGCAAAAATCAGGGATGATACCGGTGAGATAACACTTACGCTCTGGAATGAGCAGGCCGATCAGGTGAATGTCGGCGATATCGTGAAGATCGGGAATGGATGGGTTTCTGAGTGGCAGGGCGAGATGCAGCTTTCCACCGGAAAGTTCGGCAATCTAAGCATCGTCGGAAAAGGAACGGGCAAAGCGGATGCGGCCGGAGCCTCATCTCAGGCGCCTGCAGGGAATATTCCTGCGAAAGAATCTTTCCCCAGGGAAGCAAAATCTTCTGAATCCTCCGGAACATCTGGGACATCTGGAGCATCTGAACCCTCTGATTCTTCAGAGGAAGACAGCTTCGAATCAAGTTTTGATGAAGAGGAAGTCATATAACTCTTTTTTTTCGAAAACTCTTCATTTAGAAAACTCTTCTTTTTGATAACTTTTTTGCTGCACACTTCCACATATTTTTTCTTAGACTTCTCGATTCACTTATACCTATTGTGGGCGCCCTTTTGGCCGGGCTTCCACAATCTTTAAATAAGCCCCCGAAGCTCTGTGGATTACATTGGGGACGTAGCTCAGCCTGAGAAGCTTAAGCTTCGGCTAAGGAGAGCACTACGCTGAAGACGTAGGCGTCGGGGATTCAAAGTCTGAGAATCTGTTTTCAGGTGAAAGTTCCCCCGTCCCCATTTTTTTATTTCATTTAAGTGCCTTTTATTTCTACAGTTTCTCGGCATAGCTCCAGGATTTATCTTTACAAAAATTGCCGAGCAGGGAATTTCTAAGCTTAAGTCATTTACAGGACATTGGACTCGAGAATCTTTGTTGCGATGAGGTTGAAAATCAGCATGATCGCTGTTGATACGACCGCATAGAGCATCGTTGCCCGAATCATGTTTCTTCCCATCTGATAGCGCTCATTGAGCTTGTCGGAGCCGTTCTCGATGCCGTTGGCGATAATCGTGAGGATATAGGTAATCTGGACGACGTAGATACCGACGATGATCTGAAAGTGATATGTCGGAACTCCCTGCCCGAAGAATCCTGCTGCGAGCCCGGAGGAGGCTTCTGAGCCTGCACCTTCCCCGGCAATCTGCTGCATCTGCACGGTGAGCTTCCCTAAGATAGTAGTCACCATCGAAGTTATGCCGATGACAATTCCGGCGATGACGGGAGTCAGGAACTTTATCTGGGAATTCATGGATGCAAGGATCTCGGCCATCAGGTCCTTCAGGCGCTCGTTCACCTTATGTATCTCTTTGACATACCTTGAGATGTTCATGAGGGCTACAGCTGCGACCTTCGGGCCTTTTCTTACCGACTCAATCAGGACCTTCATGGAACTTTCGATGAGCTTTGAGGGAAAGTAGAGGATCGCTCCATTCTTCTTATCAAAAATTGCCTGGGAAACTCCCATCCCGAGGCGCCTTATGTTCATGCCCACCAGCTGGAAAAAATTTCCTGATATCGTGCCCTCCATGCTCCTGCCCACTTTCTCAAAAGCGGTCTCTGCAGGGCTTCCGTCCCCCAGGCGGTTGCCGAGCTGGAAAAGGCCGGAGGCAAATTCCTGCTCAAGCTGCTCGGTGTTTTTTCTGATATCAATGACTTTTTTTGATTTTAACCTGTAGAACGTGCCTATGGCAAAGCCGAATGCAAGGACAACAAACAGGCTGAGCAGGGAAGCACCGAGGCCAAACGGGCCAATTGATTGCCCAATCTCATTTTTCCGGTAATCAAGCAGGCAATAGGACCGGAGGCATGTTGAGCGTTCGTCGATCTCCCCAATGCCGAGATTCGTCTCGTCCTGGATGAACCAATGCATAACGATCGGGCTGAAGCCAACCACAAAGAGCGCTGCGCCTATCAACAGCGCAATCCACAGGGGGGTGAAGGTGATCTCTTTGCTGCCGAGCTTCAGGGTGACTGCAGCATATTTCTTGAATTCGTCAAACTCCGAAATGTCCGTATCTCCATACCCTGTCGGGCGCCTTGCCAGGATATTCTTTCCGAGGTAGAAGACGATGATGGGAAGGCCGACGTTGTAAAGCAGCGAGATTGAATACCAGCTTACATTTTTCATAAAACTTACCACGAGCGGAAGGATGACCAGCCCAAGGATAGGGAGGATGATCCCTAACATGTGCAGCATCGTAATCGGGCTTTTGAGATTGTGAGCATAATGGAGCATACGCTCGTATGTCTCTGTCAGGATGACATCCAATGATTTGTCAAGCGCCGAAACTCTCGTCTCCTCGCTTCCTTCCAGCAGGGAAGATTCAATCAGGTGGAACGATTCGATAAACTCGATATTCCACTTCCTCCAGGTCTCCAAATAAATCTCCAGTGATTCTTTTACCGTCGCAACTTTCTGGGTCTCAACATCCCACAGCACTTTCTTCATGTCCAGGCTCAAAGGCGGGGCGATGTGGTCGGCGGCAAACCTGATGGCTAATTCCAGGTTGGAGGTGTGCCTCATAAATGTCACTACATAGAAAATGCAGAGCACCATCTGGTTGCTGGCCTTCAGGCGCCAATTGTTTGCAAGGAAGAGGGGAATCTTCCCCAACGGCTTGATCAGCGAAAGGCCCGTAATGATAAAAAAGATGACAAAGAAAAATGACTTCAGGAACGCCATCGATAGGAAGATTGCCAGGAGTATCACCGCCAACGGGGTGAGAAATGCAAAAGATGATGCCCCTGCAGGGGTGATGTTCAGGTGGGTTATCTGCAGCGATTCAATGATCTCCTGCTCCCTTGCCTTGTCCGGCTTGATCGCAAGGAGCTTTTCGCTTAGGTTGCACAGCCGCTCATACCATCCCATATGGGCCGGAAGGATCTCTTTCCTGAACTCAAGATATTCTTTAGAAACTGCTTCCTGCGGCTGCTCCTGCCGGAGAGGGCCACCTAACTGGCCTTCCAGCTTCTGCTTATATCTCTGCATAAGCTCAGCAATGTCCTGATTTACCGGTTCTGCCATCTCTTTTTTTCCTGCCGTTTATCTCTCTTCTTCTTGGTGTTATCTTTCTTCTATTGCCTTATCTCTCTTCTTTTGCTTTCTCCTCATCATGGAATTTTGCTTTCTTGATGCTTCTCTTCAGCCATTCCTGCCATTCAAAAAATATCTTTTTTGAGTCCAATGACCCAACTTCTTCCCTGACTCTTTCTGAGATTCGGTGATATTCGTCGTTGCTGGCTATCGAAAACGGGGCTTCGAGCATGTCGAGCATCTCGTGCTTCTGCGCAAAGGCGACTAATGTTTCCTTTATCTTTGCCCTGAGGAGGATGTTGTCCCATACTGCGTCCCAGTTGCCTGCCCATTCCTTCACGCTTCCTGCGATGGATTTGAGGATTTCGCTTTCTCCGTTGATAAGGTCATCGCTTGGAACAAGCTCGCCGGCAGCGCTGTCATATCTCATGAGATCCACAAAACCATTTTCCAGCAGTGGGTCATTTTCCCACTGTTTCCTGACCTCGGTAATCTGGGTGACTTTTCTTGCACGGTGGAGGCCGTCAGCGGTCCTGATAGGATTAGCGACAATCACTATATCTGTAGCCTTGAAGCTTGTCTTTGGAACATCCAGATCATTGACGACACGGTCATAGACTCCATAGGGGCTGTCGCCGTGGATAGTGCCTGCAACAACATTCGCAAGCGCTCCAACACGCATCGCTTCATAAAGGGCTCTTGCTTCCTTGCTTCTGATCTCTCCGACGATAAGCGCTGAATCTCCCATACGCAGAGTAGTCCTTATCCCCTCTTCGGCAGGAACCTCATCGGTACCTTTTGTCAGTGCCGCTGCAACTTTCATAGCCTGGATGTTGTATCCGATCTTTCTTAACGCCGGGACAGGAAGCTCAAGAGTATCTTCTATAGTAATGATGCGGTATTTTCTCATGATCTCTGCAAGGATGGAGCCGAGGAGGGAGGTCTTTCCAGCTGATCTGGTTCCTGCTACAAGCATCGTCCTTGCGCCGTCAACCAGGAAACTGATGATACCTGCAGCCAACGGATTGATCATCTTTGTGTGGATAAAGAGCGGCAGGGTCCAGGGCTTGTCCCTGTGGCGGCGGAATGCATAAGCGAGGCCTGTCGGATTAAGGGGGCTTGAGATCACAGCAACTCTCGCCGCTGCCCCCGGCAAAATCATCTCAGTATCAAGAATGGGATTTGCCTCATCCAACGGCCTTCCTGAAATCAGGCGCATCTTTGATGCCCATGACTCCGCTTCGGTCTCTGTGGGGAGGATGTTGGTCTTGCAGTCGCCCCACTCAGCATGGACTAAAAATATAGGGGATTCTCCTGTGGGGGAGTTGATAGTAACATCCTGGATCTTTTCATCCTGCAAAAGCACTTCAATCAACCCGAAGCCGACCGTATACCTTACCAGGATATTTGTCAGCTCATCTATCTCTTTCTGGGAAAGCTTCAGCCGCTTGTAGTCGAGAAGCTCTTCAATAAGGTCCCTGCCGATGTTGGAAAACACCGTGCGCATCCGCTCGGGATCGATGAACTCGCTTTTTTCGGGCTTATGCTCGGTCATGATTTTCCTTGCGGTATCGAGAATCTCATAGCTGTCTTCACTCAGCCTGAATTCCGGCGGGACAATGTGGTAAAGATACTGCACCGTATCGGGAAGGCTGAAGATTGTAACTTCGGTTCCGTTTACTTCGTAATTATCGAGCTCCTCGCCGTCCTCCGGAAATTTGGACATCAGTTTCGCATGAAGGAAGTCGGGCTTGATGAAGGGGTGAAAAATAAGCCTGTAGATATCCCGCTTTCCAACCTCAAACCCTGCAAGGCTGGGCAGCGCAAGGGCGATGAGCCTTGTCTTTTCCAGCATCGCTATCAGGCGCCCGAGCACATCCATATATTTTGGGATACACCTCTTGTAGGCTGTATCTGCGCTTTTCTGCTGATTGATGGCGCCGTCCCTCATAAGGCGCTTGAGGCTGACATACGCCCCAATGGGGTCGCTCCTCAGAAGATTTGAAACAATGTTTCTCACTTCAGCATACCATGCTGGGGCAAATCTTGCGCATGGCGGCTCGAGGATAAATGCATTGTAGCTCAGCGCTTCCCGCTCCTTATAGAGCCTGAGATATAGCTCGGCAATCTCTTTTGCCAGCATCACCTGGTCATAATCATACTCATAGTTCCTTTTTTGCTGATAGACCAGCTTGGTGACTGCGCCTGCCTCGTTGAGAATATCGCATGTTTTCTGGAAGGTAAACGGGTCGTCCTCAAGCGACGGAACACGGGAATAATTCTCGCAATCAATCTTTAGGATCGTTTCCTGGCCTTCCCGGACGAGTTCATAGGCAAAAGGCTGCTTTTGAAATAATGGCGATGGCATTTTTTTAGGATACAAGGTCACTTCTTCCCTTCTCCTCCTTGTTTTTTCAACGATTCGAGAGCAATTTCGATAAGATGCGATTTATTCCTGTATCTCTCTCTGTCTTTCAACTGCAGCTCAATCCATCTGTTCAACTCTTCGTCAATCGTCGCACTGATAGCAGTTTTTGCCATTTTTGGATAAATTGGCGCCGGCAGTCTTTTTTGCCGAACTCCCTTAATCGATGAATCAAATTATAGATAACATAAAATAAATTTTATAATATAAAATATATATTCTTGATTTTATCATATCTTCGTCTTTTTGATGAACACCTTTATTAATATTCCTGTTTTTTGGCAGGAAAGAACTGTCCCTTCAGAGGACGCTTTTCTTACTATTTTGTATGGTTTCTATACACCCGTGTTCGAATTTAGCATATACCTAGGATGGGCGGCTAAAAAAGGAAGGTTTAAATATAAGAACGATTAAAATCTTTTTCATGAGAAGCTCAGGCGAAATAGTTCTTTTTGTGACTGTCTTTTCTCTGCTTGCATTAAGCATATTCTCCTTTGTCTTTGTCCAGAACAAAATCATTGAGGTCCAGGATGACTATGCCTCTCTCGGGGGGGCTACAGGAGCAGTTCCCTATGGAGAGCAGGGCTCTCCTAACTCCGGAGGGGGAGTATTCCTAAAAATTATCAATACATCTGATGGGGAACCAATCCCCTAGAGGCTGCCTTATGAAACAAATGTCCCAACAAACAATGATATCGGCACTTTTTGTAGCTTTAGTCATATCCCTCGTCGGAACGGTCTATAATGTCAACAAGCTCAATGAGCTTCCCTCTGCCCTGGGCAGCGTCAGCGGCTTTGCCACCTCTATTGGCGGAAAAGTCAATCTCACGGTTGCATCAACTGTATCTATCACACTTCCTGACAGCAATATCAGCTTTGGAGACTGCGCTCCCAGCGTTTCAGGATCAACCCTTTCCAGCAATGTCTCAACAACTTCCTGGGGGGCAACAGGCATATGCACTGTAGGGGGAATAGCTGCTCTTGGACCGGACAATATCACCATACAGAATGACGGCAATGATGATGTTAATATCAGCGTCAGGACCAGCGGCAATGCTTCGCAGGTTATCGGCGGGACAAACCCTTATATGTATTTTGCAGTAAGAAATGACACTTTAAGGCCGGGATGCTTTAACCTTACTGTCGGAAGGTCAACGAGCATGAACTACACGATAAACTCATCGGTCAGCAGGGGATATGGTTTTCCATGGGAGTGGATTAATTTTACTCCCGTAGGAAAAATCTTTGCTATCTGTGAAAATCTCTCTTATGTTGATACTGCTGACTCAATTAACCTTTTTGTCCAGGTCTTCATCCCTTCGGACTCTCCTGTATCTGGCGCAGAACAAAATGCTACACTCACTTTCAGCGCAGCAGCCAGCTAATTCTCTGCACAAGATGTTAATCGGCGCAAGATATGCCTTGGTTTTATTGTTAGTTCTAGCCTTATCTCTCAACTCGTTTGGGATCGGCATCGGCATGTTTCGGGATGAGGTTGCCTTTGAGCCCAATCTCAATGTCAATATCCAGGCGTTTGTCAACAACAATATGGGCGGGGACATCAGGGTAAGGCTGGTGGCAGATGGACTCTTAGCAGAATATGTGACACTCTCTGATGAATTTTTGGATATCCCTGCAGGGCAGCGAAAAAGCTTTTCTTTCAACCTTAAGCTTCCTGCCACCATCCCCCCTGGAAGAAACAGGATTGACATCGGCGCTGAAGAATATCCGGCCAGCAGCAGCGGAGGCATCACCTCGATAACTTCAGTCTTCAAAGATTTTTATATTGTCGGGCCCTATAAAGGAAAGTATCTCCAGGTAGAATTTCCCTCTCCTGACGTCTTTCTTGGGAAAGAAGCTTCTTTCAAAGTAGATATCACTCACCTTGGGGATGAACCCATTGACCGGGTTTCAGGAAGCGTCACCATCTTTAAAGAATCTTTTGACGGCCCGGAGGTTATCACCCTTCCGCTGAGCACTATCTCCAATCTTGAGCCAAAGGAAACACGGACTGCTTATGCAACCTGGAAGATCGGGAACCTGACTGTCGGTGATTATGCGGCAAACGCCACCCTTTTCTATGATAACACTTTCAGGCATGCAGGCGTAACCTTCCGTGTCGGGGATTTTAGCCTGAGGCTCATCAACTACACTTCAACTGCAGTGAACAGCGGTATCCAGCGCCTCGATTTTGAGGTCGAAAGCTTTTGGAACGAAAGGGTGGATGGAGTCTATGGGGAGTTTTTTCTTGACAATATTGTTATTCGGGCAACCCCTATCAGCATCGGTCCATGGGGCAGAGGAAAACTTACGATGTATCTTGACACATCTCTCCTGCAGCTCAAGCGCTTCGAATCAGCCTTGAAGCTTTATTATAAGTCCCGGGAATTCTCCTACCACACACCTCTGACAATCATCCCCAAGCCTTTAGAGCTCAGCCCATCCAAACTTTCCCCTGTGATGCTTGTTCTCATCGGTGTAGCCTTCCTTACCATCATCAATATGGCTGTAGCATTAATCTATTTTTGGAGAAGAAACACCAATGGCCCCAAGCGATCAAAACAAACCCGACGAACACCCAAACCAGCCAGGAAAAAATAAATGGCGGCATTTGAGGGTGCGGCACTTTGCCCTTGTCCCCGCATTGCTCCTTTCGGCGGTGTTCTTTTTCTTAACATGGAGAACTATCAGCGGAGTAGATTCATATTCCCTTCCGATGAGCCTTACTGTTTCAGACAGGCTGAACATTGTCGGTTTTGATGTCAATACTTCAGCTTTGACCTTCGGAAGGATGGGCAGGGGAGCTTCATCCCAGCGCAGCATCATCATCACCAATGCTGAGAGCCGAGGCAGGGAAGTCTGGCTGTCTGCGGAAGGCCCGTTGGCGCCATGGGTGAGCCTCTCCAGAAATCATTTTATCCTGCAAGGTAATGCGCAGGAAGAAATCTCTGCAACACTTTATGTTCCCACTGATGCCTTACCTTCAAATTACAGCGGAAAGGTTAATGTTTTGTTCAAGAAGATTTGAATTGGTTGAGAGGCTTCTTCTCTATATCTTATAACCTCTCTCGATTTTTCTTTTTCACCCCCCGCCCTTCAATCTCCCTCAATCATCCTCCACTCCCTTCAATCATCCTCCACTCCCTTCAATCATCCTCCACTCCCCTCAATCATCCTCCACTCCCTTCAATCATCCTCCACTCCCTTCAATCATCCTCCACTCCCTTCAATCATCCTCCACTCCCTTCAATCATCCTCCACTCCCTTCAATCATCCTCCACACTCCTTAATAATAGTTATATCATTTAGATATATTATTGATACTATACTCTAAAACATTTTAGCTAAAGCCTGCAGGCAAATTCTTCATACTGACTTTAAACCTAGATTTTACTCGCCATCTTTCATCCCAACAGAACCTTTATATATCTATTCGTGATATGGATGATACTATGGGGCTGCTGCATATCAGGATCGGGAAGCATCTAAAGCAGGAGATGCAGAACCTTATTGAAAGCGGGCTTTTTACCAATCAGGCAGAAATCGTCAGGGAAGGGGTGCGTGACCTTCTTATCAAATATCAAACTTCACTGCGGAAGCGGCCATGAAAAAATCTTTCACCCCTATCAGCATCTTAGCAACGCTCCTGGCAGTGACTTCTCTTTTCAGCATGTATATCATCACTGATAAGATTGAGGCAAGGCTTGTAGGGAAGGCAGTCTTTTCAGGGTCAATGAGGATATGCATCAACCATCCTCCTGTCATCTCCCTCGGATGCCCGGCTATCGCAAGGGCAGGGACATTATACTCCTGCGATGTTGATGCGAGTGATGCAGACAACAGCCTGCAAGTGCAGCAGAATATCACTTTTACTGACGATACTGCCCTCTATGCCATCGGCGCAACTGACGGCATTATAGGATTTACTCCAACTGCCGCACAGCGGGGAAATTATTCTGTCATCATCACTGCGGATGACGGTTCGGGATGCAGCAACTCACAGGATGCGGAAACTTACAGCCTCGAAGTCAAAGACCTTTTTTGCGGAGATGGCGTTTGCAATAATGCGGAAACATGCACCTCGTGCTCGCCCGACTGCGGCTCATGCCAGGAGGCTGGAAGCGGAAGTGGCGGCGGCGGTGGGGGAGGGGGTGGAGGAGGCGGCGGCGGAGGAGCTACCTCCGGAACTTCCGAGGGATTTCATGTTGATTTTTCCACTGCAGATGCAAAAGTGCTGCGGGCAAAAGAAGGGGCGGTGCTGAAGTTTAGCTTTGACGGCATCGTTGGGCACGAGTTCAGAGTCATCCAGGTGAATGAGGAATATGCCACCGCGATAATACGCTCAACACCAAAGACATATATGCTCCGCATCGGCGTTCCTGAGCTCATAGACTTCAACGGGGACGGTCTGATCGATATGGAAGTGGTCGTTGAGAAATCAAATCCCCCTGATGTTTGGGTTAAGTTTATCAGGAGAGAAGGGAGCTCAGCATACTCGCAGGAAGCTGCAAAGGCGGAATCTTTCTCGCTTGAGCCAGAGTTTTTTAAAATTGCGATAAAAGAAGGAGATACTGTAGAACGGAATCTCATCCTCAAAAGCTCGTCGGGATCTACACTTCATGTTGAGGCTGCCTCTTTTGGGATCCAAGACTTAGTTTCTCTGCCTCAGAAGTCGTTTACCCTCTCTTCTTTTGAAATCAAGCCTATCCTCCTCATTTTTTCGGCGGAAAATGCGACTGCCGGGCCTTACACCGGAAAACTTCACTTCACTTCCGGGCCTTCAACCAAAGAGGTTCCAGTCATCATCGAGGTCGAGACCAGGAAAGTCATTTTTGATGTGACTGTGCATATCGCCCCAAGCTCTAAGCAGCCTGTTCCGGGGTCAACTCTCTCAGTCAATATCGATCTCCATGCTTTGGAACCAATGACTGAAGAAGCGCCTGTAGAAGTCACCTATCACATCAGGGATACCTCAGGGAACATCGTTTATACCTCCCAGGAGATAATCACCACTAAAACAGATGTTTCTTTTCTAAAGCAGATTCCAGTTTCCGAGAGCCTCTCCGGGACATATATCGTCACAGTAACTGTGAAGTACAATAATTCCGTCGGAACCGGAAGCGATATCTTCTCTGCAGCAGGCCCTGAAATATTCCTCTCCCCTCCCGATGTTTCCCTTCTTCTTTTCTTTGGGGCAATGGTTATTATCCTTGCAGGCCTTTTGTATGGCTACAGCATCTGGCGGAGCACCGGACGAAAATCAGGGCAAACACCTTCCCCCCATACCCTTTCGTCCACTCTATCCAGATACAGGGGAATCGCACGGACATTTGTGAAAAGGGCTGCGCAGCAGGAACAGCTAGAAAAAAGGCTCCGCACTTTGGAGCGGGCGAGGAACGAGGGAATCATCTCAGAAAAATCATTTTTGGCAGGAAAGAGGCGCATTCAGGGGAAGATCAAGGAAAGAAGTTAGCCGATGTCGGTATTGCTCGCAGGTATAACTTGAACAGCAGAAAAATGCCTTATTGCAGGCCCCATCATCTATAGGATGTTTGATATCCTACTGAGGGCCCCATCATCTATAGGATGTTTGTGAGATTTGGCAGGAAAGTAAACTGCCTATCCAAAGTTCCACTATTTGCGCAATTTACTATTAAAAAATCATTTTCAAAAGATTTATAAAGAAGTACTCTCAAAAGCCTATTCAGCCAATCCAGCCGATATTTGAAGGGATACTATGCCAAACAAAAGCAGCAAGGAAGAAGTTGTCATCAAGGAAGCGCTTTCTGATATTGACCAGGAATTAGAGAACCTCAAGCTTCAGAAAAAAGGGCTGGAAACAAGGATTAAACATGTCAATGATGATGTGGTAGTGCTGCAGTCTGAGGAATCGCGCCTTCGTGAAGAGATTTCTGCGCTTGTCGGAAAAGAGGGAATCCTTGACAGGAAGCGCAACAAAGTCAAGGAAAAGCTTGAAGAGCTTAATGCCAAAATCTCAAAAGTCAGCAAGATAAAGCAGGAGCTTACGGAAGTCTAAAGGGTTTAGAGGCGTTACAGGTTAAATGTGGGGGGAATAACTCTTATATTTTTGATTTCTCAACACAGTACATACTCCTGCAGATTGTTGCTGGTTGTTACTTTCTATAACTCTTATTTTTACTGAGGGATTGTTCATTTCTTTACTCCTCATTCTTTTTGATTTCTATACCCCTGCTTTTTTCAGTTATACTTTAGTTGATCTATGGTGATAGTACTAAAAAAATACTAAATAAGTCATATTAAAGTATTAAACTAGTATTTTTAAAGAGTATTTTGGTCTGACTGCCGTCTGACTGCTTTTACAAATTTTGTGAGCAACTATACTCTTGCAAGAAATCCTATAAGGGCAATTATCCCATACCCTGCGAAGCAGCCCAGGGAAATCACCGGCATCGCAGGATAATATTTTCCTTGTTTTCCTTTGGTAAAAAGAAACATCAGCGCAAAGGCTGCACAGAGGGTTATAATCATCACCTTTGCCAGAGAAATGCTAAGGGGGGAAAAAGGGAGCATGCTCTTGAGCACGACCCCTGAAAAGAGCAAAGGGAAACCTATGTCGCCGCCGCCCAGAATGGCCGCTCTTGACTTTCCTTTGGCAGGAATAAGGTGTTTTGAGCCAGCCTTGTTTTTAGGGGATTTGGCGCGGTAGTTCAGCATAATCCCGGCAAAAAGTTTTTCTTTTGCCTGAAATTTTGCCATAGTCACCATATGCTTTAGCTTGTTTACCGCGATGTAGTCATACGCTGAGATCAGGACAAGCAGGATGGCTGCGGCAGCGATGTTCATTATCGGCACAAAAATCGCTGCGAGGCCGCCGTAGCTGAAGAGCTCAGATATGTTCTGCAGAAAGATATTCGGCCTAAAAATCTTGCCCAATGCGAGAAGGATGCTTAATGGCAATGCGATACTGGGCTTCATGAAAGCGGAAAATGCAATTGCGATGGTGACTGTGACTGCCAAAAAATACCAAAGCTTCCATACAGCAACGGTCCTGAACCTTATCAGCAGGAGCACAAGGGCTGTTCCGGCAAGGACAGCTGAAATGATATAGATATATGAGGTTTTTTCTTCAACGGGGGGCCTCTCCAAATTGAACGGCAACGGCTGGAAAACAGCTTTTCCTTCCTCCCGGGTTTTATCACTATCAATATATTCTGCAATGATGAGCAGGCCGATGACCTGCGAGGCGACAAACAGAATCAGGAGGAGCGCGATCACCGGGGGGTTATGCTTCATCCAGAAAATTCTTATTCAGGATTATATAAATGTTCTCAATCCGATGGCAGCGTTCAAAATATAGGTTAGCAGCCTAAAGTAAAAATCATTTGCCCCCTGAATCAAGCTGACAGGGGGGTCGCCCTCCGTCCGCAGACCGGAACGCAGGATAACCCAAACGGGGGATGTCAGCAAACGAAAAAAATATTTACGATTTTTAAGCTGCTAACCCTAGCGAAAGCGAGATTTTGAACGGTGCCCAATCCGATGCGGGGCTTCAGGTTATCTCTTCCATTGACTCTCTTTGATTGACTCTCTTCGATTGACTCTCTTCGATTGACTCTCTTCGATTGACTATCATTCGGACTGATCATTTTTTGGAGCAATCGATGTTTGGCGTGGAAGAAAATGGTTGCGGCAAAAACTTTATAAATTGGGGCTGCTGGAAGGGAGTTATGCTTCCCAATATCGCCCCCCTGAAAAGCAGCATGATGGCTGCAAGCATCATCGGAATGCTGGTTTCTGCATTTTATATCTTTCCCAAGCAAAAGACCTGGGGGTTTACTTTCTTAATCTTCTTTGGAATCCTGATGGCGGCATCTGTCCTCTCGATGACTTATGGGCCGATTGTTACTGACATCAAGAAACGATAATGTCTCTGGAAAATTAATTTTTTGATGAAAAATTGAGGTTTAACCCATCTTTGTTATCCCTGAACTAGCTTCTCTGAAAAACCAAATTCGCTCAATGAAGCATGCTCATTCAAAAGTCTCTTTCTTGTCCTTCATTGCCATCGGCGATTCACCGCCGTGCCAGGTCAGTCTTGGGCGGATACGCATGGCAAACAGGCGCTCGTTATTGTCATCAAAAATTACTGCTGACCCTTTGAGCCTCGGAAGCATATTCAGCTGCTTGTCCAACCCTTCGCGCATATAGCTCTGCATAAGCTGGCCTAATGCGGTGACGTCAACATTGGCGGTGATCCTGTGGGCAATGACGATGTCAGACTGAGTCATCACATCAGAATGTATCTTTCCGGGCTGCTGCGAGGCAAGGATCAGGCTGATTCCGGGCTGCCTGCCTTCCCGCAAGATCGTTATGAGGGGGTGGGATGCTGGAGTCTCACCTTCTAAGGGAAGGAACTCATGGGCTTCATCAATCACCAGCCATACCAACGGCTCTTTTTGCATCTCCCGGGATTTTTCTGTCAAAAAGTGAGTTGTTTCTTTTATGGACTGCACCTCTTCCCCCTTTCTGGCAATCATCCTTTCCACAAAGAGCTTCTCGGCGATAAGGCCTATGACCAATGCCCTAAGGCCCTGGGTGCCCGGAGCAGTCACATAACAGCTCACATCAAGAACGGTCACCTGGCCGCCTTTTACGAGGTCATGCAAAGGGGTGCCTTCATCATCAAACAATCCCCAGCGCTCTGCATTTCTGAAGCGGTTGATGATAGAGAGCTTCACTTCAGCGGGAAAATCATTATTCTCCTGGATAGCGGCAATAATCTCTTTCAAACCAAAATCTTTCTTTTGCTCAACCAGCATCTCAATGATCGATTCAATCGCAACTCCCTGCGGGGAGGTCATGGCAATGCCGAACGTCAGGCACCAATCGCTGGCGTCCAGCTCAGAAGGCTTTATTGAAAATGGCTTGTCTGTGAGGATTCCTTCTTCTTTCTGCTGGAGGTAAAACCCTTTTGGAGTATAGACTGTGATATTCAGCCCCTTGGGATCCAAGCCCCATTCCCTCACCAACGGAATCTCTTTTTCATTAGGATACTTCATCGTCCAGTAGATCCCCATCGTATCAAGCATCACCACTGCGATATTGCTCTTAATCTCGTCGGGAAGATCAGAGATGCCTTCTGCGACAACTCCCATCGTATAGCTGTTATGGACAATAATATCGTTGGCAACAAAGTTATGGGATTCCGGCACGCTGATGTCATAGACTTCAAAAGAGCCTTCCACTTCTTCGGCTGCAATGATAGTATCCCAAAATATATCACTCTTTGCTATTTTTTGAAGCGCTTCCTGGCCGTCGATGAGCGCTATCTGGAGCAATTTTTCCCTTGAAGGTGCATATCTCGCGCTTTCACGCAATGCTTTCGGATGCCTGTAGCCAAACTCTCTCCCGATCGCAGCCCAATTTTCGGGCTTGTACCTCTCCCAAATTTCGATGGGAATCGTGTCTACATTCGGGTTCCTTTTTTTTGGAGTCTCCTGAAGAGCAAGCTGCTGCCTGATTTCCTTTTTCCCAAAAAAACCTATCTCCTGGAGGAAGGTGTAAACTCCTACACCATCAATGACCATCTCCCAGGAAATAAACTGTTTATATTTTTTAACCCGCACTCTTCCCAAAACGCCAAACCTGCTGAGGAGGCTTTGGAGCTGCTGGATAAGCGCCCTGGAGGATGAGCTGTAGGAAATCTGCCAACAGGAAGAATGGGAAGTCTTTTTTTTGTAGAGTGAGCCATCGCAGCTGAAAAGCCTGTTCAGGAACAGGGCAAGCTTGTTTTTGGGAAGCCTGCATATGCTCTGCGGTATTTTTTTTGTTGCAGCTAAAGACGGGTAAAGGCCTTCACGCTCAAGGAATTTTCGCAATGAATTCTTTTTGTCAAAGACAATTCCCCTGAGGAATTTTCCTTTGCTGTCCCGAAAGCCGGTTTCGATCTTTCTCTTTATCGAAGGGTCGCTTATCCGGACGCTGAATCTTCCATGGGGCTTAAGCACCAGATTGTGGTCGAATCCTTTAACACTCTGAGCAAAGTCATTTTGGACAGCGTCATCACCGTTCGTAAACAAGATAAAGTGATTGCCCAGGTGCCCTTCCGCGATGAGGTAGGCAAGAAGCTTAACATCTCCTTCAGGGGCATCGTACTCTCCGAATGCAGGCTGGATGCGCGGAGTGGCGATCCTTGAGCCGATCGGCAGGCTTATGGCAGGGCTCCAACCCTGGAGCGTCAACAGGGGATGCTCGGGAGTAAGCATAATCTCTTTTCCCGAGCGGAAGGTAACTTTCAAGAGCTTGTCTACTGCCCTTTTAAAGAAGCTCTCCTTGGGTTTTTGGATTATCTTCAAATCCTCATCCAGCGAGAGGATATCATTGTCTTTGTGTTCCAGCTCTTTTATCGGCATAAGGGAACCATCTGCCAGCGTAATGAGCGTGTCCCCATGAAGGCATTTTCCGCTGCCCCTCTTTCCGACGATAAAGGCAACATGGCTCCTGCTGACGTCCATGTAGATCATGTTGGAGAGAGACGTTGTCTGGCCCATCTTCACATAGTGCTTTCCGAGGAAGATTGCGCCTTTCGAGCCGTATTTCTGGCGCTCAGCTTCGCTCCTTCCAATCACAATATCATACATAAGGCGGTGTTCGGGCTTCTGTTACATAAACTTATATTGAAACTTGAAGGTAGTAAAGAACAGAGGAAATCTTTAAATAAGCCCTGCTATTTGTTTTTTCATAGAGGTTCTGATAGATTACCATCCTATGAGATGTTTTAGGGGGATTCCTATGAGAAAAACTACCAACGAAACAGCGGATAAAGAGATTGAGCTTCCCAGGCGGAAGCAGGGCAAAGGAAAAAGAAAAATCAGCGGGAAGGTCATCACCCTGGTGAGCTTAGTGGTCCTTCTGGGGATCATCCTTTTTTTCGCAGCCCGCACCCTCACCTTCGGCGATAAGGCAATCGCAAAAGTCAACGGCGAGCCGATCATGGAGCGGGAATTCCAGCAGCGCTATGCGTCCCTGCCAACCGAATATCGGGCGCTTATCCCCCAGGAAGCTTTGCTTGAGGATCTCATCAAAGTCAAGCTCCTGCTCCAGGAAGCAAAGAAACAAAAGATCGCTGTATCAGATGGTGAGGCCAGCGAAAGCATGCAGTCTTTTGAGCGATCCATCGCTCCCCTGTCCCTCCAGGAGTTCCTTGCCCAACGGAAAATAACAGAAGAGGCTCTAGTCCAGGAGCTCAGGCAGCAGCTAATCCTCGCCAAGCTTCTCAACGCCACCCTGCTTGCGAACATCACCATCAATGATGATAGGCTGCAGGCGTATTATCAGGCAAATAAGAACGAGTTTATCGCAGATCCCGGTGAAGTGCAGATCAGCCACATTATTGTCAAAGACAAAAGCACCGCAGAAACCCTGCTTCAGAGGATTTCGGGCGGGGAGAATTTTGGGGCTCTTGCAGAGGAATATTCCGTCGACAAGGCCTCTGCGGCACACAACGGGCGCCTGGGATTCATCACTAAAGACCAGCTGGCTGAGCCATTGGCTTCAGCAGTCTTTAAGCTTAAAGAAGGAGAAGTTTCTTCAGTCCTGGAATCTGCGAGGGGCTTCCAGCTTATCAGAAGGGAGCCGGATACTATGGGTTTTGAGGATGCAAAAGAGTTCATCAGGCAAAAACTTCTGCTGGACACTATGAACGGCGCATTGCAGGTCTATCTCGCACAGCTCAGGGGGGCTGCAGACATTGAGATACTCACCTCGTTTACCGCCAAGGAAGATAAGCAGGCCCAGGCTCCCAAAGCTTATGGCGGCTCTTTTATGGAGACTGGAAAAGAAGCCTGCAAATCCGGCGGGAAACCTCTTGTGAGATTGTTCACCACAACAACCTGCAAAGGCTGCAGCCTTGCAGGGGAAGCCTTTGCCAAATCAGTCCAGCAGTTCAGCGGAAAAATTGAAGCGCGCCATTGGCAGCTCAATACAGGCGATAATCTTCTTACTCAGCAGGCTGAGAAGGGAATACCTCAGGACGAGATCGCATTTTTTTCTGCTGCAAACCCCAAGAAGACTGTCCCATTCTATGATTTTGGGTGCAAATATTCGGGAGCAGGAAACATTTTTGATACAGCCGGAGAGCAGGAGCAGGAGATCACTGCAGCAATCCTGACTCTTGTGGGATAATATGGATCTGGAAGAAAAACGAAACCGGGCAGAGCAGGAACTCCGCTTCATGCGGGAGAGCCTAGATGCAGGAGTAATCTCCCAGGAGGAATTTGAAAAAGCAGAACGCCGCATCAGGAGCCATATCCGGAAGTTAGAGGTGCAGGAAGCAAGCGACAGCCAGGAACAGCCTTCAGCTGATGCTCCTTCAGAAGAGCTTTCTCCCCAAAAAATAAAAAGAAAAGTTCGGAAAGAATCATTGGGCGGTGAACATGGCGGTCAGGCGGCCTCAGCAGAATCATTGGTTGAAGAAGCTGGAGCAGCAGAGGCAGAGGAGAGGGTTTCCCAAGAAAGCCCATTGGAAAAAGAAACTGCGCCTGAGCAGGATGATGAAATGGGAGATGGAAAAGATGAAGACCTGCCTTCGAGAGAACATGAATCCAGGATGGAAGACGCAGACAGGGAACGCATCAGCAATTTTGGAACAGAGGGCTCCGGGCCGGAACTTACCGAAGAAAAGCCTGCTGAGAAAACCTTTCAGGAGAAAAATCAGAGAACAAAAGCTCTGAGCGCTAAAAAGGATAAATCGCCTCTGCCTCAATCACCGTCAATAAAAAAGAGAAAAGAAAAGCAAGAAAAAAAGCCTGCGGCCGAAAAATGGGGGGCGAGGGAGGAAGCATTGCCTGATACTCTGAGCGGGGGGACCTTCCTGCGGCGCCATGGCGCGGGGATTGCAGCAGCAGTCATCGCAGCAACTCTTCTCTTCTTTGTCTATTCGTTTTTTATACAGCCGTCTTTCTCTGACAAAGAACCTATCCTGCCGGCAAGTTCCGGGCAGGGAACATTCTGCAGGTCTGATGCAGACTGCAGCGGTGAGGGAATTCAGGGAACCTGCACTGATGGGTCATGCACCATCCAGGAAACTCCTGGGATCAAAGTCACTATCCTTAATGACAGAAGATGCGGCGCATGCGGCACCGAGCATATGCGGGCAGTGCTCGGAGAATTATTTCCCGGCGCAATATTCGAGGAAGCAGATGTGAACGAAGGCGACACCGGAAGCCTGCTGGTGGAAAAACACAGCATTCCTGCGCTTCCCGCATACCTCCTCGGCAAGGAGGCATCACAGGCAAGTTCCTTCCCGAAATTCAGGAGGGCCCTTCAGAAGACTGATGACGGATATCTTGTGGCGCCCCGAGCTTCCGGCGCAGTTTTCTTTTTCAGGATGGAAGAAAAGCCCCTGCACCTCGATGTTTATGGGAATTCCCTTGTTGAAGCGAAGACAAAACGGAACCTTGAGCCTTTTACACAGAAATTTGGCGGCAAGGCCACAGTAACGTATCACTCGGCCGGGGAGCAGGATCCTGCCGCTGCCGAGTTCTTTTTGTCCACGTATCCTGCTTTTGTCGTCAATAACCAATACAAATTCAGCGGCATGTTCCCTGCCGATGCAATCAAGGAAAAGTTCTGCGGGATCAATCCTCTCGAAGAATGCAGGGAGCCGCTGCCGAAAGAGGTCAGGTAGGTCTTTTTCTGATCGTTGTTAAAACTGCACTTTCAATACTTCCTTTTTTCTCCCGCATAGCGCCTGCCTGAAGGCTTTTCATAAAATGTGAATGCCTGCCTTAGGCGCTGGTGGAATTTAAGGAGGCGGGAGGATCTTGCCAAAGGCCTGATGATCCTAGAAAACCTCGATGACCTCGAGACCCTGCCGGCTTCCTCTGCTTCTTTTACTATCTTTACAATCTCTTTCTCTAATTTTTCCGCCTCTTCAGCTATCTTGCCTGCCCCCCGCTCAATCTCGAGGCCTTCATGGAAAATGAGCTGAGAGGATTCAAGCGCCCTTTCAGTCATGAACAGGTTGAACAATCCCTCAAAAGCCCTGAAGAACAGCGCAAAAGGGAAAACTGCAATAATGTCGAGCCAATACTTTTTTAAAAAAAGAGGGATGTTTTTTACCCTTCGGTATTTGAAAGCCAGATCGAAAACAAAGACTATGATAATTCCTGCGTCCAATGCTTTTACCCAATCCTCGAGATGGTAACTGCGGATCTGATCAATATAGAAAATATCTCCTATAATAATCGCCAGGAGGACAAGTATGGTCCAAGGAATCAAGGCATCAATTGACTTCTCAAGCTGATGCGGCTTCGGATGCATAGATTTCTTGCAGGAGGGTGGTTATTTTAATCTTTCGGAAACTGCTAGCCAATGAGTAATAGAAAAAAACTGCCGTCGGGAGGCAGAGAGGCTGCAGAGAGGCAGGAGTTGTCCATGCCGGGGGCAGAAAGGACTCTTTATTCAGCCCAGCCGCAACGGTTCAGTGGCCTACAATGCGCTAACTGTTAACAATCCGATGTTCGTTTCATTAGGCCGGACTTTGGTGTCCATCCCCACAAGGAACTTTATGGATGAGCGCTCGGATGCCTTGACCAGATCGCGGTCAATCACGCCGTCAAAGACGATGGCATAGACGCCTGAGGTTAGAGACTTGATTGTGCTCTGCAGCTCAGAGATCGGGACTTTTCCAAGGATATTGAGCTTGTCATCCAGGATATGCGCGCCTCTTGTGCCGATAAGATTTTCCAGCATAGTGCGGAAGGTGGTCTTCTCTTCAGGAGTCGGAGCGGCACCGGTCGGAGCGATGCGGGGCGGAGAAGCTGCCAACGGCCGCTGCTGCAGAGGCTTCTGGGCAGGGTATGGCTGCGGATGAGAACCCAGCGCAGGGCGCCTTTGCTCAACAAACCTCGGCTTCTCAATCCTTTCGATGTCTTTAGTCAGCTCGCCTTTCACCTGCTCTATAGCGACCTTGCTTCTCAATGACTTATGGATCTCTTTTTTGGCAAGCTCTTCCACTTCTTTTCCGTCGGGAGCGATCGCAACAAAGTCGAGCTCTCCCACGTTGATGAGCTCCTTCAAAATAAGCTTTCCTCCCCTGTCTCCATCGACAAAGGCAGTGATCACTTTCTTTCCGCAAAGCTCAATGATTGTCTGAGGGACAGATGTGCCGTTCAATGCAATCACATTCTTGAAACCGTGCTTCAGGAGGTTGAGGACATCCGCGCGCCCTTCTACGACGATAACTTCATCGCTCTCGTCAATGCCCGGCCCAGCCGGCAGGCGGTCTTTGCCGTATTCCTGGACTTCCATGACCCTGACCGAATATGCAACCTCGTCTGCAAGCTCCTGGGAATCCGGAACAACGGTCTCCATCATGCGCTTGAGAAGCTCTTTGGCCCTTTCGATGACAAAAGACCGTTTTGTGACACGGACATCCTCGATGTTCTGAACCAGTATCTTTGAGTTACAAGGCCCGATGCGCTGGATGATCTCAAGCGCTGCGCCCACAATAGAAGTTTCAGCTTTATCCAATGAAGAAGGAATGACAATCGTGCCTGATGTCTTGCCGTTTCTTGTATCGACATTGACCTCAATGCGCCCGATCCTGCCGGAACGCTGAAGCTCCCTGAGCTCGAGGTCCGCACCCAACAGCCCTTCTGTCTGGCCGAAAATCGCCCCGATGACATCAGGCTTATCAACCACACCCTCAATGTCTATCGACGCATTAACAATATATTTGGATGAAACTGGACTAATCTTTCCCATGGTACCCTCCACAATTGAGAACTAGCTTTAGGACAAGCTTATCGCACCTAAGCGAATGCCATAAACGTCTATGAGTGAATAAGCCATGTTATGACCGTCAACCAAAGCTGTTCTTGTTTTGATTTTTTAATAATAATTGAGGCCCGCGACACTAACTCCCAAGCTCATTGCTTGCATTCAGCGTAAGCTCCATTGAGTACTCTCGTGGCGGGCTCAATAAATGTGATTCCTATGGGAAAAGGTAAACCGGCGGATTATTTAAAGGTATGGTTTTTTGTTTTTTTCCCGGCCTTTTTCCGGTCAGCACGCTGTTAAGCGGGGAGTCAAACCCTAACAAGAGCCCTTGCGGGCCCCTGCTAGGGAAAAAGAGGTGATCTTGCTGTTTTTTCTGTGATGTTCCAGAAAGCCAAATCAAGCGATTAAACTGCTTCATTTGGATGCGGATTGAAGATGAAAAATCTCCCACCCAACAACTATGTTACCATTTGAAAGTAGAACCTGTATATAAATCTTTTGGTCGAGGCACCCTTTTGAAGTGGTGATGTTATAGCTCCATACGTTTAAATAGGCGGGGAGGTTAGAGCCTGGAATGGCAACAAAGGGAAAGGAAGAGCTCAAGACCTACGGCGACGTCTTTGACCAGTTCACCAACAGGACCGTGTTTAAACTTATCTCTGAGGGGTATTTTGCAGGCCTGGAATCGCCTATTGCCCTCGGCAAGGAAGCGAATATTTTCTCGGCAAAATGCCAGGATGGGTCAAGAGTGATGGTAAAAATTTATCGCCTTGAGACCTGCGACTTCAACAGGATGTATGATTATCTGAAAGAAGACCCTCGCTATGTGCTGTTAAAAGGAAAGAAGAGAAAAGTTATCTTCCAATGGGTCCAGCGGGAATACCGGAATCTTCTGATCGCCAGGGAGGCAGGCATAAGAGTTCCGATGCCGCTGCGGTTTCTCAATAACGTGCTGGTGCTGGAATTCATCGGCGATGAAGGCAATGTTGCGCCAAAACTGCTCAAGTCCCCTCCGAAAGACAAAAAGGCGTTCTTTTCAAGGGTGGCTGATTACCTGCGAAAATTCTATGCGAAAGGGATGGTCCATGCCGACCTCAGCGCTTTCAACATCCTCAACTACCGCGATGAGCCAGTTTTCATCGATTTCTCCCAGGCCACGCCCCTGAGAAATTTCCGCGCGGAAGAATTCCTGCTGAGAGATGTGAAGAACCTATGCACATATTTCAGAAAGATCGGCTTAGAGGTTGAGGAAGGATCAGTGCTGAATTTTGTGAAGGGCAAAAAGAAAAATTATTTTTGACATCGGTGCCTGGCAGTAACCCTATCAGCAGTACCTCCTCAGTACCTCCTCAGTACCTCCTCAGTAAAACCTCAGTACATCAACCGCAAAGAAACATTTTTTAAAGGAAGCTGTGTTTTTCATCCTTTATGGAAGAATTCCTCTATGACTTAAGGATTCCCAAAGAGCGGATCGCCGTCCTTATCGGTGTTTCGGGAACTATCAAGAAGCAGATCGAGGAAGCTACTCATATCAAGATGGATGTTGACAGCAAGGAAGGGGATGTGTCTCTGAAAGGGACTGACGGCCTTGGGCTGTATACTGCCCGGGAGATCGTGCGCGCTGTCGGCCGGGGATTCAATCCTGAAATCGCTCTTCTGCTGCTCAAGCCTGATTATGCCTATGACACCATTGACCTGCACGAGGCTTTCGGGAAATCCAAGGATACCCAACTGAGAATCAAAGGCAGGATCATCGGGAAAGAGGGGAAGTGCAGGAAACTCATCGAGGAGTTAAGCGAATCACATGTTGTCGTCTATGGAAAGACTGTCAGCATCATCGGCGCTGCCGAGAGCGCCGCGATCGCAAGAGAAGCTGTTGTGATGCTCATCAAAGGAAGCCCACATGCGACGGTATTCAAGTTTCTTGAACGGAAAAGGAGAGATCTGAAGAGGGACCAAGTTCTTGGCGAGTTCTCTTTTTCCCGGGAATCGGACAAATAATCACATTTATATATCACCAGCATTTCGGAATTTTTTCATGGCGGAACAGAAACCTATCGCTTATGCACTGGCGGAGAAGCAAAGAGAAATCTCCATCTCGCAGTTTTTCGAGAGAAACAGGCATCTTCTGGGGTTTGACAACAAGAAAAAAGCGCTGATGACCACCATCAAAGAAGCTGTTGACAATTCTCTTGACGCATGCGAAGAGGCAAGGATACTGCCTGAAGTCATCGTCGAGGTCATCGATATGGGGAATGACCGGTTCAGGGTCATCGTCGAGGACAACGGGCCGGGAATCGTGAAAAAGCAGATCCCGCCGATCTTTGCGCGGCTGCTGTACGGCTCAAAATTCTTCAAGCTTGCGCAATCACGCGGGCAGCAGGGCATCGGGATATCTGCCGCTGTGCTGTATGCGCAGCTGACGACCGGGAAGCCAGCAAAAATCACCTCTAAAATAGACCCGAAGCATCCTGCGCACTATTATGAACTGAGGATCGATACTGAAAAAAACCTGCCGGAAATCCAGAAAGAAGGGGAGGTTGAGTGGAACAAAGAGCACGGCACGAGGATTGAGATTGAGCTGGAAGGAAGCTATTCAGCCGGTTTTCAGTCGATAGACCAATATCTCAAGCAGACAGCAATCGTCAATCCCCACATCACTATCATCTATACAAACCCGAAGGCAGAGCAATTGATCTTTGCAAGAGCAACTGACCAGCTGCCGCCGAAGCCCGTTGAGATCAAGCCTCATCCGTATGGTGTCGAGCTCGGAGTCCTCCTGAGGATGATGGGGAGCACTGAGTGCAGGACTTTGCAATCTTTCTTGTGCGAGGAGTTTTCAAGGGTCGGGCCCGGAACCGCAAAAGAAATTTGCGCAAATGCCGCCCTCCTGACCAATGCAAAACCTTCTGAGATGACCCGGGAGCAGGCGGAGCAGCTACTCCAGGGAATCGTCAAGACCAAAATCATCGCCCCTCCAACAGACTGCATCTCGCCAATCGGGGAGGAGCTGCTTGAGAAGGGGATAAGGAAAGAGATCAATGCTGAATTTTATTGCGCAACCACAAGGCCTCCAGAAGTGTATCGGGGGAATCCTTTTGTCATCGAAGCAGGCCTCGCCTATGGCGGAAGCTTAAGTGCGGATGAGCCTGTACAGCTTTTCAGGTTTGCAAACAGGGTTCCTCTGCTGTATCAGCAAGGGGCATGCGCTGTGACAAAATCTGTCCTGACAAACTCATGGAAAAATTACGGGCTGCAGCAGAGCAAGGGGGCATTGCCTGTCGGGCCGATGGCGCTGTTCGCCCATATCGCCTCTGTCTGGGTGCCTTTTACGTCGGAAAGCAAGGAGGCTATCGCGCATTATCCTGAGATCATCAAAGAAGTGAAACTGGCACTGCAGGAAATCGGGAGAAAGCTCTCCATTTACGTGCACAAGAAATTCAGGGTGCGGGAGTTAAGCGAAAGGGCTAACCTGTTTGAGAAGTATATTCCGGAAGTTGCGGATTCTTTGGCTATCCTTTCAGGCGAGAAAAAAGAGAAGATCCTTGAGGGGCTGCAGAAGATGATCCAGAAGCCCAAGATACAGGAAGAACTTCAGATCGTCCCCAGGGAAGAAGAGCAGCAGCTGAAACTGTCCGAGGTCAAAGATGACGAAGAGTAAGGCGGAAGGGGCGCTGAAAGAATTAGGCCAGAAGCTTGTCAGGGATATCGAGAAAGGGAAAAATCCTTCTATCGAATTTTCTTTGAGAGGATTAAGCAATGTCGTTTTTGATGAAAAGACAAAGAAATTAGCGCTCGGAAGCAAAGAAGCAACAAGGACTTTTTTCAATGTCGGGCATGCAAAGAAGTTTTTACAGACGCTGGAAGTTGCGAAAGTCTCCAAGAACCTTCTTGATGTGGAGAAGCATGCGTCGTTAAGGGATGTGTTCTACATGGCGAAAAGGACTATCCCCGACAGCTCTATCAATATTGTCGATGAGCAGACAGAAACAGACAAATCCATCGAGGACCTGGAGCTGATAACCGATTTTTCAAGGGAGCAGCTGAACATCAATGCCAACAAGATGGGAAGTGTTGCGGGGAAGGTTGTTGTTGAAGACAAGGGCGATACCATCGATTGGTCAAAGCTCGGCTCCGGCGGGTGGTCGATCCCCTCCAATGTTGAGGAGATCGAATTTAAGAAAGCAAAGGCGAAGTATGTCATCTACATGGAGAAGGCAGCTGTGTGGGAGAGGCTGCATGAGGACAAAGTGTGGGATAAGCAGGATTGCATCATCATGAGCTCACAGGGGCAGACGACAAGAGGGATAAGGCGGTTATTGCAGAGGATGAACAAGGAACTGAAGCTGCCGATTTATGTGCTGACGGATTTTGATAGTTGGGGGCAATATATATACTCCGTCTTAAAATTCGGCTCGATCAGTTTAGCCCATATGGCAGACCAATTAGCTGTCCCCTCTATAAAGTTTCTAGGGATCACAGCAGATGACATTGAACGGTATGGGCTGCAAAAGCATTTCATCAAATTGACCGAAAGGGATATCTCCAGAATGAAACAAATCTCAGAATATGAATGGTTCAATAAAAATAAAGCCTGGCAGAATGAATTTAAGAAGATGAAACAATTCGGCGCAAAGGCGGAAATCCAGGCGTTAAGTTCAAAGGGAATAAGTTTTATCTCTGAGGTGTATCTGCCTGAGAAGATTAAAAATGGAAGGTGGATTGATTAATCCTTTTTCCCGACTTGCCACTTGCCACCACCAGCCGAGGGATTTATAAGCTGAGATGCTTTATATTTCTTTGAAAAAGATGTTAAGAAATGCTCCCCTAATCTTTCTTTCAGCTCCTTCAGAACACGAAATTGAGTTAAGGAACATTTCCTCATGCACTTCTTTTTCTTTATACACTTTAAATTTTTTTTCCATCACGACAAGAAATTTTTGGGGTGATCACAATTAGGATAAATTTGTTAGGATTAATTCCAGATGAATGGATAACGAGGGATTTCAGTGATAAGATAGAAGTGGGGTATTCTGCAATTAAGGGAAATTATAATCGGAAACGATTTGTCTTCCCAAAGGAAATTGGAGTAGACACCTCATTTGCTGAAGCTGTAGGGATGATTATTGGGGATGGAGATATGCACAGAAAAGAGAAGAATCACCTATCTTTTTGTTCCAGAGATATTGACATAGCTGCTTTTGTGTTGCATTTCCTTAAGCGGAGATTCTTTCTTAAAAATAAGGACTTTACGTTCTCGATTCGATATGGGGAGTATAAACCTGATCTTTATAAAATCTCGGAGGAGTTTAATGTTCCCCGGGAGAGGTTGAAGATCGGATATTCTCAAAGGCACAGGAATCCTGTTGTACACATTCAAGTTAATGGCAGGGTATTTAGGCTTGTTTTTGAAAAATGTGTTGCATGTTTTCTCAATTCTAACTTTAACCGCATTCAAGAGTTACGAAATGGTTTTTTGAGGGGGCTTTTTGCTGCGGAAGGAGGTATTGCGGTTGATTATAAAGAAGGATACATAGGCCAAATTACGTTCAGTCTTGCCCCCCATGAAAGGGATTACCTTCAACTCCTTCATGCGGCCTTAGTGTTTGAAAGAATTCAATTCCGAGTATATAACCGGGGAAATTGTTTAGAAACAATCATCACAAATTGGAAGAATTATCTTAAACTTTGGCAGATTGGACTCTTTGATAGGTGTAAAAGGAAGAAAAACACTTTTCTGAGTTTAGCGAAAGATAGCCAAATATCGGCAGTTGTCACTAAAGAAAATCTTAAAGCATTAGCTGAAAAATTTACACAAAGAGACTTGGCTGATATACTCGGTTCTTGGCAAGGAAATATCTGCAGGGTACTCCAGGGGAGGTTTTTACTTAGGTTATGGCAAGTTAGAAAGCTTGAAAAAATGGGATTTAAATTTCACATCAAAAAGTTAAGGATTGGGAATTTGACAGAGTTGCCGTATTCGGGAGAGGTTTTGGATCTGTTTTTTCCCTCTAAGAAACAAGTTTTACAATCCAATCTGGCCAACCAAACTTCATTCCATACCAAGCGAACAATACAAAAGATGCAATATAAATTATGAGTAATAATAAAATAAAAATGAGTCTTATTCTTACTGGGGGGGAGGAGGATCTTTTTGGAATTTGTTTATTTCTTTTCAAGGTAAGCCTCAATCTCTTTTCTTGCCTCAGGGAGTTTCTTTTTTATCACGTCCCATACCAGGACAAAATCTATCCCAAAATAAGAATTGGCCAGCCTGTCCCTCATCCCGGCCATATCTTTCCATGGCAGTTTTATCTTAGCCTGTATATCTTCGGGAACCTGTTTGGCAGCTTCACCGATTATCTCAAGCTTTTTCACCACTGCGCTCGAGGTCTTGTCATCAGCAGAGAACTGGCTGATGTCCATCTTTGCTATGAAAGCGCCAATCGCTTTTAATGCCTGCAGGATATCGGCAAAGAATAATCCAGCATCCCTTTTCATACTGCAACGACCTCCTGGAGGATATGCTCTTTAAGCTCGGGCCTCAATGCCCTTTCGGAGACCAGATCAACTTTTATTTTTAATTCTTTCTCGAGGAAGCTGGCGAGCGCGACAAGATCAAAATATGAAGCATCCTCATGAAACCTTGCCAGAATATCAAGATCGCTGGACTTTTTCTGATCCCCCCTTGCATACGACCCAAAAACGCCGATAATCTCCGCTCTAAAATCCTTTTTTATCTCTGTTTCAAGATTCTTGAGGCTTTTCAACAATACTTTTAAGGAAAGCCTTTCCTTGTCTGCTGCCTTCACCAGCTGGATCAACAGCTTTGTTGCCGGATTGCTGAGATTCAGGCTGAAGATTGAGGCATTGCCTATCTTTTCTTTTGTCAAAATATTTTCTCTCTCAAAATTCTTAAGGATTTTATATGCTCCGTTTGGCGCCATGCCTGTGTCTCTTGCAAGCTGGTTGATAGACCTGTTTTTGGCTTTTCCCCCAACAAAAAGCATCAGCATCTTTTTTTCGTTTTCTGTGAGCATAGACATACACCTTTTGTTGATGATTATACACTAAAAGTATATAAAGGTTGCGGTGGTGCAAAGGTTTAGCGCTGAACCTGGCTTCAGTTTTGGGCTTTCTTGTCTTGTGAATTGCGGTAAAATATTTTACCCAATACCTGCGAAAGTAATTTAAACTGGGCAAGGCAGGAAGGATGATGAATCTCCCAAAACGATACGGCCAATCAAGGGTTGAGCATTGCATATTCTGCGGAAAAACTGGCGTATTGAAGAATAAGGAAGGAATGACGGTATGCATGAGCCATAAAGAAGCGAGGCTTCCGGAAATGAAGTGCGCATGCGGCAAATGGCTCGAACTGAGGAGTGGAAAGTTTGGCCCGTATTTCCACTGTTTCGACTGCGGCAACATCAGCATGAAAAAAGTTTTAGATATGAATCCGTTATCGAGGGAAATCCAGACGAACTCATCAAAGTATTTCAGCGAGATTGTGAACAGCAAGACAGGAAAGAAAGAGATTATTGTACGGTCGGACCAAGTTGACTGCATGTACTGATCCCTGGAACTGAGCCTTGTGGTTTGCAGGTTGGAGCGTAGCGGGTGATTAAGAATCCTATTTTAACTTAAAAAAATAAAACGGGCGTGCGAGGATTACCACATAAGGGCAGTCTGCCCTTATCAACCCCCATGTGCTTCACTCCGTTCAGCACCACATTACTTTTTTCTTGTGAGTAATGCGGGGTTATAAGTAAAGTAAAAACGGGCGTGCGAGGATTATCACCAGCTTTTTGCTTGCGCAAAAACCTGGGAAAAATCGTCGGGCTAAAGCCCAACAGACTATCCTTTTACCATTCA
>JACPBV010000012.1:0-59335 GCA_016180135.1 Candidatus Woesearchaeota archaeon | reverse complement strand
GCTTTTTGCTTGCGCAAAAACCTGGGAAAAATCGTCGGGCTAAAGCCCAACAGACTATCCTTTTACCATTCAAAATAATAAAACGGGCGTGCGAGGATTTGAACCCCGGACCTTCAGCTTGCTTCAGCGCTTGTAGAAGGCTGTCGCTCTCTTTGGCCAAAATAGGGCAACTATTTTCTTTTAGAACCCAACAACATCGGCGAGGCAAGGGAGGGGTCGCCCTCCGTGCCGAAGGCACCGGAAGCTTTTTTCTCCCTTCGGGAGACCCGAGCAGGGCAAAATTTCTCAGAGAAATTTTGACCGTCGAGCCCTTTGTTGTTGGGTTCTGAAATTCAGGAATTTTTTCAGTATTCAAAGCCCTTTTTTGGTATCCAAGCTGAGCTACACGCCCATAGCCTTTGTTTCTCCCGGTGATTATTTAAATGTTTGTTTAGCTTGCTGCGGAATGGGGGGGGAAGGTTTTATAAATCAAAATGGAGATTTCCTGATTATGGCAACTCGCTGCAGGCTAAAATGCATCCTGAACGGACCTTTGAAAGATCCCTTGAAAGAAAACAGGTTTTTTTCTGTCAACAGGGGGATTTTGGCGAAAGGGTGCCAGTATTGCGTCAGGGGAACCAAGCTGGTGCTTTTCGTCACCGGGCTTTGCCCGAGGAGGTGCTATTTCTGCCCGGTCTCTGATGAGAAATACGGGAAGGATGCTGTGTTTGCGAATGAGCGCCCTGTCGGGAAGGATGAAGATGTCATCGCTGAGGCAGAGATGATGGGCGCGTTAGGCGCGGGGATCACCGGCGGAGACCCTTTGGCCCGGGTGGAGAGGACAGCCCATTATATCAGGCTGCTCAAAGAGCGTTTTGGGAAAAAATTTCATATACATCTTTATACTTCTCTGGTGCTGGCAAACGAGCAAAAGCTCAGGCTGCTTTTTGATGCTGGGCTTGATGAGATACGCTTTCATCCGGATCTGGACAGGCCTGAGCATTGGGGGAGGATCATGATCGCACGGAAATTTCCATGGAGCCTTGGGATTGAGATACCTTCGCTTCCTGCCAAGAAGAATGAGACTGAAAAAGCCCTGGAGTTCATGAGCGGCAGGGTGGATTTTGTCAACATCAACGAGCTGGAGATGGCGGACAACTCACTCTCAAAATTAGGGGAGAGGGGCTATACGACGAGGAATGCGCTGACGTATGCAGTCAATGGCTCAAGGGAGATGGCATTGGAGATGATGCAACTTCTTTTTAAAAAAACTCCACGACTGCCCATTCATTTCTGCACTGCAAAGCTTAAAGACAGGGTGCAGTTAGGGAACAGGATAAAACGGGAATCAAAGAATGCAAGGAAAAGCTTTGACAGCGTTGATGAAGATGGGCTGCTGAGGAGGGGGGCTTTGTATCTTCCCTCACTGGCTCCCGGCGCAGGATACCGGAGAAAGCTCAGAGGCCAGAAAGAGCATGGCGGGGGAGAGCGAATGGTGAAAACGCTGTCTATGGCGGCAGAGCATATCAGCGCAAAATTCCGTATCGATAAAAATGATATCTTTGTCGACGAAAAAAAGCCGAGAATACTCATGTCTGAGGCCAATCTTCGGAAGCTTGCAAAGGACTTTTTGAATTTGGGGCTGGTTCCTGCCGTCGTTACAGAGTATCCTACCGATGACCAGATTGAGATTGAAGTGGAGATGGTTAGTTATCTCGCTTTCGCTCGGGTTAGCAGCTTAAAAATCGTAAATATCTTTTCCGTTTGCTGACATTCCCCGTTTGGGGCGTCCCCCTTGTCAGCCGGATTCAGAAGGCAAATGATTTTTACTTTAGGCTGCTAACCTATATTTTGAACGGAGCCGATGAGGAGATGACTTATTAATATTGAAATGATTGGTTGATTAAACTTTGGATGGTTGATTCATCCAGGGATATTTGGTTAAATTGAGACTTAAGGTTGAATGGATAGTTATTTTGAAAGGGTTTTTATAATGCTGTTCATTCCGGCGCTTTATGGAGAAAACAATGAATACTCAAAAGGCCCTCCTCAGCAAAAACGGAGAAAAATATTTTGTCAAAGATGCCTCTAAGGATTACCATTGCGAGCATGGCTTCTTCACTTCGGCTGACCTGGGAAAGAAAGCTGGAAGCATGGTAAAGACCAATCTTGGCAAAGAGTTCAGCGTGATTAATGCGGGGTTCACCGACAGGTTTGAAAGGATCAAGAGGAATGCGCAGATAGTCTCTCTGAAAGAGATTGGGCTGATTGTTGCTGAGACAGGACTGGATAAGGATTCTGTCGTCGTGGATGCCGGGGCAGGCTCCGGAGCTTTATGCTGCTTCCTTGCGCATCTCTGCAAAGAGGTTATTACTTATGATGTCCGTGATGATTTTATCGAGATTGTGAAGAAAAACAAGGAGTCTTTAGGGCTGAAGAACCTGACCATCAAGAAAGGGGATGTCTATGAAACAATCGATGAGAGCGGCGCTGATGTCGTGACGCTGGATGTTCCGGAGCCCTGGAAGGCGCTGCGTCCTGCTGCTGGCGCGCTGAAAGCAGGTGGCTTTATCGTATCTTACTCCGTCACTGCGCCGCAGATGGCGGACTTTGTGAATGCGCTGCATGCCGACGAGCATTTTGTGCACGTAAAAACTATTGAGCTGATTCAACGGGAGTGGGAAGCTGATGGGAGAAAAGTAAGGCCCAAGACGACGCAGGTGGTGCATACGGGGTTTTTGAGCTTTGGGAGAAAGGTTTGAAGGGTGGCTTCGTGCTTCAATCATAGTTGCCATCCCAAACATCCATGGAGCAAAGCTTAAATAAACGAGGGCATTTTTGATTCCTATGCTTGGAAAGGATGAAATACTGAAAAGGCTTAAAGAGAACAAAATACCTATAAAGAACTTTGGAGTCAAACGGCTCTTTCTTATCGGCTCCTATGCAAAAGGCCGAGAGATATTTTCAGGAAGGATATTGATCTGATAAAACCCTCATTAATCAAGCCTGAGCTCAAAGAAGAAATTTTGGGGGGAAAGAAAATTGAAGCGGTCCTTTGAGCTTTATCTCAACGACATCCTCCTCTCAATCTCAAGGATATTTGACTATGTTACGGGCTTGGAATAATGGTTTAGCGGTTTGATGGTTCGTCATGTCAACGGATTGCCGCATAAAATTTTTTATAATATCTCATCAGCGGGCTGGAATATCTTAAAGGATTCCCCTGTTTCTAAGATATAAGAATAACAATATCAAAAGAATAATAAAAATTACGGTTCTGGGGTCTATCTGGCCTCTTTTTTTCATATGCATCTCCAGGGCACTAACCCTTTTATCGAATTGGTGAAACTGTTCTTTGTAATCGAGCGTTTTTCCGATCTCTTCAATCCGTTTAGAGTTGTCGCTAATCTGATTTATATACTTTTTTACTTTAACCCACACAAACGTGTAGACAAAATAGAACGCAATAAACACAAAGATGGAAGTTAAAATGATAAATCCGGCAATATTTGATGATTCTCCATCAGCCAGTTCAAATGCAAGGGGGATGAGCCCAATTAAAGCCACGAGCAGAGCTGTCAGCATATCTGTCGGTATCTTTTGGTTATCCATAAACTCCACCCTATCCAAAAAAAACACCCATCACCCACTCATCCTTGCCTTTGTAATAATTGGTTTTTTATTAGGGCTTTTCCATTATTTGTATAATCTATATTAAAAAAATCATAATTTTTCTCCACAATTTTCACAAAATTTGTCTCGTTTATCATACTCTTTCCTACATCTCGAACAGCTCTTTATTGTCATTTTCTGTTTAGGCACTGGATAGGAAATAACCTTGTGGGCTTTAGCCCGCAGTAATTGAGTGTTTTCTAATCTTAAGTCAGTTCCACAATCTCTGCAGTATTTATCGGTCTTTTTAAGAATAACATTTCGACAACTCTTGCAAATCATTCCACCCTTATTATTTTTTCCTTCACCATATCGAGTATTTTTCTCTCCACAATTCCAACAATAACAATCCAATACGGATATGAATTCATCACAGGATGCGCATCTTATCATCAGTAATCACCTCTCATTTTTTAGTGCCACATTTGCCACAAAATTTAGAGTTCTTACTCAATTTTATACCGCATTTTTTACAATTGGCGTATATCTCCTGCTCTTGGGGTAAGGATCCATCATTAACCTTATTCTTTAAGAACTGCTTTAATGCATCCATTTCATCCTCAAACTGTTCTTTTTTATCTGAAGATGCCATGTTTGAACCGACTAATATGTATGCTTGGTTTTCGAGTTCTTTAATTCGAACCTTTATTTTATCCATAAAAATTCCAGTAATCCCCCTTTTGCGCTGAAATTCGGCATATGTGGGTCTAACACTATCTGTTAATGAGAAATCTCTAAATTCCATAAAGTTTAGTATAGAATCAAAAATTCCTGTCTTGTATTCTTTGGTTGGTTTTATGTTTAATATTATTTGTTTTTGTATCTTTCCTAAACTGGAAGATATCGTGGTCTCCATTTTAACCCCCGCCTCTTTTACCGCATTTTTGATTAGGTTTATGACCATAAACTCCCTTAAAACGATATAGGGTACTCTCTTAATAAATCTTTGGTTTATTCTTCCAGATGTGCACTATCACGTTTTTAACCTCTTAAGGGTTTAAACTCCCATCATCTATGGTGTTTTTCCTATAAAAGTTTTTGTGAGGCTCCGCGCAGAATTAACTTGAGGGGAACCTGCGCTTTCATTTTTTGACAATTCTAGAAAAACCTAGAAAAAACCAACTCATCTTTTCCTTTGTAATAATGGTCTTTAAGAGTAGTCTCATATTTCATTCCCACCTTCTTATAGAATGCATGAGCTCTTTTATTGTCAGCATGGCATAAAATATACAACTTACGAAGCTTGAATCCGTATTTTTTATTCTCAATATTGGAATCTTTAATCAACGCCTTAAATAATCCTTTAGCAACTCCTTTGCCTTTGTAATCAGGCAAAACGGCTATCCTGTCAAGCTCGCATAATCCGTGCTTTGGGAGGCCGTGCATCTGCCATGTGGTTATGCCTGCAATCCTTCCGCCGTCGTCAGCAACGATAAAGTGATACTGCTTTGCCGTTTCATTCTTGAATACCTCAATACCTTCTTCTATTGTTTTGATGTTGTAGGATTCCTTCAGCACAGTGGCTATGCCGATTGCGTCTTTAGGGGTTGCTGGGCGGTAGGTGAGCATCTTAGGGGGTAGAAGTTAGGAATGTCTTTAAATCATTTTGGATTTTTTGCCTTCTTTAGTAAGAAATTTCATTTTGTTTAGTTGACTTATGAGTTTGTTTGTTATCTTTTGAGCATTCATCAGATTTCTTTTTAAATAGTTCTGACCAATGCTTCTCTTTCTGCCCTTTTCTTTTTTTGGAAGAATATTAATCTTAGCAATTACCCAACCCAATACTATAATATGGACAACAAAACTTATTGCTGATTCAATAATCGTTCCTAACTTTAAGTAACCTGATGAGGGAAATATATCCCCCAAAGTGATGGAGTAGTACACTGAAGAACTAAAATAAACGAAATCCCCAAGATTAGAAACTCGCTTCCCATCAGAGTACAGAAGGCCTCCATTATCCACAGCAACAATAACAAAATAGGCATAACTAAAAAAGATAATTAAAGCTAGAGACAATAACAAGTATCTTGCCATCACCCAGAAAACCTTCTTACTCCTCCAAAGACTTAAAAAATGAATTATTATTGAACTGACAAACAATATAACAAAAGATAGATGCAAAGCAAACGCACTCAAGATTAATTCGTTCAATAATGCAGAAGTGTATGCAACTGTAAAAAGAGATATTATTGTAAAAGATATCCATTTCGGAGACTTTTCATCGGTAATCCTCGTGAAAAGATTATACATTAGTTGAGTGAAACAAAGAAAAAACAATGCAACAACCTTTAAAGTTAACCAAGGTACAACGAACCATGCCCCAAGTGAAACGAGAACCAATAATAAATAAATCTGGGTACTCCTTTCTTGGAACTCCTTTAACAATTTTTCTCTTATCCCCATACCTTCATAAACTCCCATTTATTTTTAAACATTGCCTTTGTTAAAGTAGGGTAGTGCCTATTTATGATGGAGTTGTAGGTTTACTCCATAATATCTTTTCTTTTTCAATGACACTTGTAAGGTATATCAACTGCCCGATTAATTGATTATCGTTAACACTATCAAGGATAGAGTCACAATGCATAACGAAGTTGAAAAACCCGGGGTTCTTGGAAATATTTATCATATCCATAAAATCATTTTTGCCCCCAATGATTAGTATTATTTTTTCAAATATCTGGTGTAACGAATAATCAAAGTAACCAAATAGGCTGTAGTAAATGTTTGTAAGTAGGATAGTCTCTGTTTCATTATCAAACCCCTTCTTTTTTATTTCCTTGGTATAATCTACTAACAGTTTTTTACTCCCTTTTAATCTACCTATTGTTCCATTAATCCCGATGTTTAAATTAATCTCTTGTATCACGGATATGTTTCTATTTAGATTTTCTAGTTTTTTAATTGCATCCTCAATACATTTAATTCCATAAATTTTGAAGTAATCAAAAAACTCTTTGATAACTTTCCCCCTTATAATTTTATATATTCTTCGTTTAAATTTTTTAGTATCCTCTGTTTTAACATAACCGTTGTTAACCAAACATCTGATATGTTGGCTCAGTGCGACTTGAGAGATTGGTTTCTTTTGGTAGGCAATTCTCATTTTGTTGTATTTTGGTAAGAAAGTAGAAATGCAAAGACCAGAAATTGAAGCACAAATAAACGGGGTATACAATGAATTGTCTAGTAAGTCTACTTTTGGTCTTCCCATATAAGTTAAAGTACAATAAGACTTATATATAAGTTTTTGGTATATTTTCCTCAATGGGGGTGATTTTAATTGAAAACAAAAAACAACCCAAAATGGTCCAAGTGGGGAAAGCCTAACAGATACCAAATAGATAGTTTCCCCTTGGGCACCGAATGGGGAATGGAAGATAGTTTTGCTGAATCATCAGCATAAGATAAACGTGGTTGTGGGCAACTCCAACGTATAAACAAAGTTGCCTGGAGGATTTACGATGGAGATGGAATCTTTAGTTGGATTAAATAACGGAATGAACGGGGGAGTGATACAATGCCCTATTTGCCTGGGCAGGGGGCAGGTTAGCCGAATCGAGATAACCAGCAGGTTATTAACCAGCCTGTTTGGGAAGGAAGTGATGGAGATAGAGAAATTGATATCGAAAACAGTAGAAGAGACAGGTCTTCAGGGCTCTGAACTTATTAAGACGGTTATTGAAAAGCTAAAGGAAGAATTCAGGGAGAGGACTAAATCTCAAATTGAGGTAAAGGAGCAGGAAAAGGCTAATTTGAAGGAAGAGCATAGAATCTATGAAACTAAACTGCTGGAGGATATTGCCTCTATAAAGGCGGAAAAAGACCGAATTTTCAAAGAAAAAATTGAGCTGGAATCGAGGCTTGGAAATATTCCTGCCCTGATTGGGGCGGCCGGAGAGAAAGAGTTTGAAGAAGAGGTGATTGGAAGATACCCCCACTTCGAAATCGAAAAATTAACCGGAGAAGGAGATTTTATCATCTGGCCAAAATTAGAAAAGAATGGGGATTGGATCAGCGCTAAAATTCCACTCTTGATTGACCACAAGAAAAAAGAGAGCAAGATAACCCGGGATGATATTGAAAAACTCCTCCGGGACGCGAAAAGCCGAAGTTGCGAAATAGCGATGATTGTGGCAGAGAAGGATGACCAGCTTAGGAAAAAAGATATTGTAAAAAGCGCAATGCTTGTGGGGCAGACGTTCCTTATCATCACCAGCAGGGAAAGAATGCCGACCTGTATAGATATGCTGATTCCTTACATGGAGATGCTCTATTCAAGCAAACAAAAAAAGGAAGTGGACTACAAAGAGGTACTCGATACCAAAACCCGAGAAGTGATTCAGAAAATAAATGAGTTTTCTGAAATCGAGGGAAGCACTTCAAAAATTGTTAAAGAATGTACAAAAATTGACAAGGTTGTAGTGAGGCTAACTGAAGAAATAAGAACAATATGTAATCTTCAGGCGGAAGAAGGGACATGATAGCCCCCCTTTATTTTCATTCAACCACCACAGCCTTGGCAAGGTTTCTGGGCTTGTCTATATCACAACCTCTCTTTAAGGCTATGTAGTAGGCGAATAACTGGAGCGGAACAACTGCGAGCAATGGGGCGAGGATATAAGAATTTTCCGGAATGTAAAGGACGTGGTCAACTTTCTTTGCGATCTCATGGTCGCCTCTTGAGGCGATGGCAATGATCTTTCCGCCCCTCGATTTTACCTCTTCGATATTGGAGAGGACTTTCTTATACGTCCGGGTGTCTTTGGTTGCGACAACGATGACGGGCATGTTTTTGTCTATCAAGGCTATGGGGCCGTGCTTCATCTCCGCTGCGGGATAGCCTTCGGCATGGATGTAAGAAACTTCCTTGAGCTTCAATGCGCCTTCAAGGGCGATGGGATAGTTGATGCCCCTGCCGAGGTAAAGGGCGTTGCTGTGGCGGGAGAATGAGGCTGCGAGGCTGAGAATATTTTCCTTATCTTCAAGCACCTGAGTGATCTGCAAAGGTATCTTCCTGATATCGCGGATCCTGTTGCTGACCTGGTCCTGGGGCATCACTCCCCTGAGTTTTGCGAGGTAAACTGTAAGGAGATAGAGGACGGTAAGCTGCGAGGTGAAGGCTTTTGTCGAGGCAACTCCAATCTCCGGGCCTGCATAGGTGTAAAGGACAGCGTCTGACTCACGGGCGATGGAGGAGCCTTTGACGTTGACTATCGAAATCACTTTTGCTTTTTTCTTCTTCGCTTCCCTTATCGCTGCCAGGGTGTCTGCAGTCTCTCCGGACTGGGAGATGCTCATGACCAGCGTGTCTGGGGGGATGATCGGGTCACGGTAGCGGAACTCTGAGGCATATTCAACCTCAACAGGAACCTTTGCAAGCTCTTCGAGCATAAACTCCCCGACCAAGGCGGCATGCCAGGACGTGCCGCAGGCAACGATGATGATGCGCTCGATTTTCTTCAGCTCTGCATCCTTGAAGTTCAGCTCTTTTGCGAGGGTGATGAGCGTTTCCTGGATCCTCCCGTTGATGGTCTCAGCGATCGCCTGCGGCTGCTCATGGATCTCTTTCAGCATGAAATGGCTGAATCCATGCTTCTCTGCGCTTTCTGCCGCCCAGGTGATGGCTTCAACCGCCTTGTCTCTCTTTGTTCCGTCAAGGCCAAAGACCTCAACTTTTTCTTTAGTAAGAAGCGCGATCTCCCTGTTGCCGAGGTAGGTGACTTTTTTTGTGTAAGGCAGGATTGCCGGCACGTCGCTGGCGATGAAGTTCTCGTCTTTTCCCAGCCCGATAATGAGGGGGCTTTCGTTCCTTGCAGCGACCATCTGGCCGGGGTGTTTTGCGTGGATGATCCCCAGAGCATAAGAGCCTTCAATCTGCTGCAAAGCGGCTTTCACGGCATCCAGAAAATTGCCATGGTAATGCTCTTCTATCAGGTGCGCAATGACTTCAGTGTCGGTGTCTGAGGCGAAAAAATGGCCTTTCTTCTGAAGCTCTGCCTTCAGCTCATTGTGGTTTTCGACGATGCCGTTGTGGACAAGGCTGATATTTCCTTTGCAGTCTTCATGGGGGTGGGCGTTTTTCCGTGAAACTCCGCCGTGTGTAGCCCACCGGGAGTGGGCAAGGCCAGTTGTCCCCTCAAGCGAAGAAAAATCCACTTTTTTGTCAACCTCGCCAATCTTCCCAATGTCTTTTTTTGTGGCGAGCCTGCCTTCAGCTATGCAGGCCATGCCGACAGAATCATAGCCCCTGTATTCGAGCCTCTTGATCGCTTCGAGAAGCATGCCGCTCACCTTCCTTCCTGAAACGATGCCAACGATACCGCACATTTTATATAGGTGAATGGCTAATTTGTTTATAAGGATTGTGAAATAAACAGATTCATACTAGAAAAATAAAAATATCTTTAATTAGGGGGCTGTTGAGAAAATTTCAACAACAACAAAGGGCTCGACGGTCAAAATTCACTTTGTGAATTTTGCCCTGCTCGGGTTTCCCGGGGGAGGAAAGCTAGCGTTCCTGTCCCTTCGGGAAGGAGGGCGGCCCTCCCTCGCCTCGCCATTGTTGTTGAAATTTTCCAGATTGATTAACTCTATCCTCGAGGCAGAAATGTTTGCGAGACTAACCGGCGGCATCATCATCCTCTTCGGCGTATTCATCGGGCTTTTCCATTTCCACTACATCAAGGAGGCTGTCTTTGGAGTTAATATCGTGATGCTTGGGATTGCGCTTTTTATCGTGCATGAGCTCCATGCACTGGTCCGGAATGCTTTTGGCGAGGGGAACAAACTCGTCAGCATCGGGGTTCCTGTGTTTTTTATCCTCATCGCAGGGTCTTATTTTGCAATTGCGCTTTTGCCAAAAGCTATCGCCGAGAATCTGCTCTTGATTATTTCTGTGCTGATGGTTGCTGAGGGATTGTATCGGGTCCATTAGCCTTCCGGCTATGCCCCCCCCATGGAATTCATTTGAATTATTTTGTTTAACCCCATTTTCAGTTCCAATTTCTATCGCTTTTTTGCGAGGGTTGATTTCTTAGGGAATATAAACCCCCATTCCGGATGAACTCTTTTTTTCAGGATATATCCAATAATTGCAAATGGGACAGTCAATAGGGCATCATAGAATGAGTAAGTTGATGTAAGAATTAATAACGGGTACACCATTGACATGATATAAACTCCAACCAACCCCTTTCTTCCTATCCAAATAACCCCTGCGGGGAGGAGAATACTTGCCCAACCAAATGGGATAAGCAACTTCCACCACTCATCTGGATTTAAGTAAACATATAGGATCCTGGATACGAGAGTTAATATCAACAAAATCCCAGCATATACTAGAAAAGTATAATTAAGGGCCTTATTTCTATCAAAATTCTTTTTTTCAGGATAAGCGGCTAATTGCATTTTCCATAAGCCTTCCCTATAATTCTTCTTGAGATACTCTTCAATCTCGGGTTTAGACGTTCCTTTAGCAAGCTCTGACTCAATATATTTTGCACAAGCTGCCATAGACATATACCTAAAACTAAACTGTTAAGAATATAAATGTTACTCAAAAAAAATTTAAGAGGTATTGCCATCAACAGATAAAGGCCCCCTTTCTGTTCCGGAAGACTTCCCCCCACTAAGATGCTCCGCTCGGAACTTCGTTAAATCGTATATGTTAATCAAGATTATCACATAGGGCATACAACCTATGATTAAAATGAGCCACACCTTTAAACTGATATCTCATCTGGTGGTGAACTTGAACTTTTAACTTTGATGGATAAGCCACGAAAAAAAACGAAAGTTTATAAAGTAAAATTTCCCATAGGCAGTTATGGTGTGGTATGTGACCATCGTGAGCTATTTCTGGATGCTGCTGAAGGACTGGCTGTTCACTATCTTTATCATCCCGTTCAAGAATACCGATATGCTCTGGCTGCTGGTGCCGGTGTGGGTGTCCTGGTTCTTTTCCGAGTTCTTTCAGGAGAAGATTGGGACGTCGATGGGGAATGCGCTGACCAATACTGTTGTTGTGCTCTGGGGGAGCATTGATATGGCGAGGCAGACAGTGCGGCTGATCGGCGAGCATGTCATCAAGGGCTTTGGGAGCATCTTTCTGAGATTCTCTATCATCACCCTTGTTTTTGCTTACGGCGCCACTATTGTTGTCCTTGGCATCCACGGGAATAAAATCATCAAACACATTGCGCGAATCAGGGAAGTGACTTATGTCTTTGTGATGTTTGTGCCAATATTTTACAATGCAATACCTCTGACCTGGAATCACCTCATCGCAGCAGGCCTCTTTTTTCCGGTCTACTACTGGGTCATCGAGTTTTTTGACAGGCTGACTCCCAACCCTACGCCTTTGACAGAGGATATTGGGGAAACTCCGGGGCAGGCTCCTCAGATGATGTTCCGGCAACCGTAAATTATTTTAATGACCTGTTCTTACTTGCTCGTATGGTGGTAAAAAATGATGTTTCCTGCCGGCAGTCTGGCGTCGGTATATACTTTTCCCTTTCACATCCTATCCTCATTTCTTCTTTGTTCATATTGACATTTATCCTTGCGGGGTGCGGTAAACCTGAAGTGCAGGGCAATGTTGTGGCTGATGGAATAACTGTGGGCGGGGTTGATGGTGTGACTGATAGTGTAACTGGTGGTGTAACTGAGGGTGTGATCAAAGGTGTAACCGATGGTGTGCCTGATGGTGGGGCTGATACCGCTCCTGGTGCTGTGTCTTCCGGAGAGATTAAGGAGTTCAGCATCATCGCGAAGAACTGGGAGTTTGTTCCGGGCACTATCGCCGTAAACCATGGCGACCGTGTTGTGCTGAGAGTGAAAAGTGTTGATGTGCAGCACGGATTCAGGATTGCGGAGTATGGCATCAACGAGGGACTTGAGCCGAATAAGGAAGTTAGGATCGAGTTTGTTGCTGACAAAAAGGGGACGTTCCCTTTCTTCTGCTCGGTGCCCTGCGGCAAAGGGCATAAGGACATGAGGGGGGAGCTTGTGGTAAGCTGATGGAAGATTTATTGCAAGAAGCGCACAACAGAAAGAAGTTTTTTTATAAAGAGACTGCGCCTGCTGCAGTCCGGCTTGGGATAAGTTTTGTCGTGCTTTGGTTCGGGATAAGCCAGCTTGCAAATCCAGGCTCATGGCTCGGGTATTTGCCTAGTTGGAGCTCGGCGCTACCGATACAACCGGAGAGCCTTGTTTTTCTTAATGGAATGTTTGAGACAATCGTCGGGCTCCTGCTCATTTTAGGGTTTCTGACAAGGATCGCTGCCGGGTTAGCAGGGCTGCATATCCTTGCGATCGCTTTTTCTCTCGGATACAATGATGTCGCTGTCCGGGATATCGGACTGAGCGTCATGGCATTTGCTGCGGCGCTTTATGGCCCGGATAAGTATTGTCTGGAAAGAATCCTTCGGAAACAAAAGACGGGCTAATGGTGTTTCCTGATTGGCAGATGGGCCCGTTTTTGCCGTTGCCTGGGCCTGCTGAGCGGAAAAGCCTATCTGGTAGGGCTTAAGGGATTCTCATGGCTTAAGGGATTCTCATGGCTTAAGGGATTCTCATGGCTTAAGGGATTAATAGCTTAAGGGATTAACGGCTTCTTATCAGCCTTCTTCCCGCAGAAGTTATCTTTATTGATTTTGTCCTTCCGGTTTTCTCGATTCGGATAAGTCCTTTTGCGGCAAGCTTCGCAAGCTTAGCCCTGGTTGTGGGTTTTGTGACGTTTAAGATTCCTGTGATGTCCTTAAAGGAAATCAGCCTGTTCTGGATATTGAAACTGTTGATTGAATCGAGGATCTTTTTTTCCATTTCATCGAGATGGATATTGCTGGCGGTGAAGGCTCCAAGAGGGTCTGAGGTGACAGCTGCCAGGTTCTTCAGCTTCTTCTCATCGAGAGCATCAGGATTTACCGAGCAGATAACTACTGCCTGGCCTGTTGCGGCAAGGTCTTTCATCTCTGACAGCCATCGCACTAAAACTTCGACAGGATACATTGCGGAAAGGTAGTCCAGCCGGTCAATCAAGACAGCGGCCTTTTGGCTGTTATTTATGAATTCTGCGATAATCGCCTGCAATGGCTCAAGGCGGGACTCGCAGATGCAGCCCTTCCGTGGGTGCCGGGTCATCCAGATAAGCGGAGTCTTCTCCAGATTGTATCTCGCCCTGAATGCGGCAGGATCTTCCCTTATGAGCCCTAATCCCGCAAATCCCCGGTTGAGCGTGCTCAGGAAAATTTCGTGGGCGTGATTCTCATCACTCTCCTCGATAAGATACAGCCTTCCCGGCTCAAGGGCAATATCTGCCTGAGAGAACCTTTCCTCTTCAACATCCACCTTGATGCCGAGCTTTTCGAGCGTGATATTCACTTTCTCGAGCTGATGCTGCACATCTTCCTTTGTTTTGTAAATTGAGATCAGGAAATAAGATAGTGCGATGATGATAATGGAAACAAATCCCAGGCTGAAGAGGTTTCTTTGCTGGACCGCAACAAGCTCTCTGCCTATACTTTTCAAAGGGGTGAAGATCAGGAGCCTCCATTTTTGGCTGCCGATGTAATGGTCCGATGAGGTGACAGCTGCCTGGCCGATATTTTTCAGGGAAACTGTTGTTGAGAACACTCTTTCAAGCGGGAGATAAAGCTGCCGGACTTCTTTTGAGAAGGAGGTGCCGGGTGACTGCAAGATTGTTTCATTTGTTGACGGATCCACCCACAGGAAGATGCTTTCCTGGGCCACAATAGGATGGAAGAACTCGTTAAAGAGCTTGTTGATGTCAATGACACTCATCAATACTCCCCTTTGGCCTGCTCCGGAATTTCCATAGAATGCATTTTCAGAGAGCGGGGCTGAAATGATCACAATGCCCTTCTGCCCAAAATTCACAAATGATGTGTGGGTCTCGTTTGTCTCTGAGGGAATGCTGAAATAATCCTTGTTTTTTATGTTCAGCCCTTCAAAATAAGACAATGAGGGCGAAGAGCAGGCGATGATATCTCCGTTGCCGTTTGCCAGCAGAAGCGCATCGGTAATGCCTGAAATCTTCTGGTGGACAGAGGATACTTCCTTCCGGCATTTTTCTATGGATAATCCTGCCTGCGGAGGGAGTTTTGTCAGCGTCATAAGCTCATCCCTCACCTGCTGGATATATCCTTCGAGGGCAGAGGAGGCCCTGGCTGCTTCTGCAAGGTTCTTTTCTTTAACCTGAGTAATCAAGGATGACCTTATTCCCGAAAAAGAAAATACATTCAAAATGATAATACCCTCTATGATAAAGAGGCAGAGCAAGACAAGAGCAAAGAACCCATATCTTTTCCCTATTTTTTCCCCCATCATTATCTGAAAATCTCTTTATACTTAAAAACTTTCCCTATATTTTCCCTATTCTTTCCACGTATTTAAATATAGGAAATAGCATTCTATCGTGTTAGAGCGAGAACACCTCAACCCTTCAATTGCGGTTGGCCGCATAAAAGGATAAGCTTTTTATAAGCCTATTCAACAACCAAGATAACCCCTGGCCGATGCATTGGAGGGTGGTGTTTTAGCTTTATGCCGGGGTGCTTGAAATGATACATTAGCCTAAAATCCGGCGACCTAAAATCCACTGGCCTAACACCCATTAACTTAAATCCATCGGCCCATAAACTATTGATTTATATGGTGGTCACTTTTATATGATGAGTCAGCTCATATGGTATGTAAGTTTTATGTGGTAGGCAAGTTTTATATGATAGCCAATACTTATAACCAGCCAATACCTTTGATAAGCCAATAATGCATCTAATACTCGTGGACAAAAATAAATGGGCAATAGTTGTCCACTCGTAATAATCAAAGGACAATTACCTAATGCCCAAAATATTGTGTCCTTTGCTATAACAAAACCAGAAGGTGAAACTAATGGAAAGCAATGAGGGAAAGCACCCGAAAAAAAACATTTTTACTGAAGGGAAGCATCATAAGGAAAAGGAAGATAAGTTCTTTAATGCAACTAACATAATCCTGATGGCTCTTGTGGCGGTTGTTTTAGTCTACAACCAAGTGAGCATCAATAAGATAACTTCGGGCAGCATGTTTGTCCTTGGCTTTGGGAGCTCAAAAACTCTGGTTTTAGCCGGAGGAGGGGATCTTTCTAAAGTTGATATCCAAAGCCTAAGCTCGACTGCGCAGACCATCGCAGCAGTCTTCCCGCTGTCTGAGGCCAAGAGCGGGGATGATATTATGGCAATGATGTTTCCGACAGGGACTCCAGATTATGGCGAGCAGATGGGGGTAAGCTTTGATGACCCTGTCAATTCACTGGCAAAACTTTCCAATATGTTCCGGCCGCTGAAAGCTGAAGTCGAGAAGAATGATCCGGAAGCATTCCAGAGGTATGTTGCCCTTGCTTCAAACCCCAAGGGTGTTTCCTGCGAATACTGCTGCGGTGTAGGGCCGGCAGGAGCAGACAAAAGCGGAAACTCGCTGTGCGGATGCCAGCATAATCCTGCCCTTTTAGCAGTCACACTCTACCTGACAGCCTATACTGAGATGGGCGATGCTGAGATCCTGAGGGAAGTCATGCGGTGGAAAACATTATTCTTCCCGAAGAATATGATTGAGCTGGCATCAAAGATCCAGGGAGGGGATGCGTCGGTGCTTCAGAGCCTTCCCGGCATGGTAGGGGGATGTTAACAAATGCTGAACCCTAACTTAGGACTGAGCCTTTACTGACCACTGAACACTTACTGACCACTGAACACTTACTGACCACTGAACACTTACTGAAGACTGATATTGGGCTAATACCTAAAGTTGATATGGTTTTTAGTATACATTAAGGAAAAACTTTTTTGGAGGAGGAAAACAATGAAACAAAGCGTGATAGCAACTATCATCCTGGCGGTGCTGGTTCTTGTGGCATTGGTGCAGGCATTCCAGCTGAATGGATTAAGCGATGCGCTTGAAGAAGGCAAGATGAGCATCGGATCAGGAAGCGGAAAAACTGCGACCGGAGCAGCTTCAGGCGGAAGCAAGCCTGCTGCGCTGCCGGCAAGCGTGCAGAATCTTCCCAGCATGGTGGGCGGCTGTTAATCTGACCCTAATCTAATTAGGCTGACCATAAGCTGATTAATCTGGACGGGTCTTTTCGGCGGGAGTAAGGCTGTTGAGCTGGTTAAGCCTGCAATAAGCTGATTAATCTGGCCCTAAGCCATGGATCAATCTGGCCATAAGCTGATTAGGCTGGCTGGATTTATATACAACAAGGTGGTCATCATCGATACTATCAACCTGAGAGCCCGGCAAATCTCTTTGGCGGCATTTTTTATTTTCTTTTTTTTATCTTTCCCTCTTGTGCAATCTCATTCCAACATACTCTACAACATTGACCTTGAGTTTGACAAAACTATGGAGGAAGGTGTAACAAAGGCTGCGCAGAAATTTCTCGGCGTCAGGGAGATGCCTAAGAGCTTTGACTACGATTTTGAGCTGATTTCCGTCAAATTTGACCGGATGCTTGAGCTTTCGGCATTGGTGGATCCATCGGACTTTTCCATCATGGGGTTCCGGGATGACAGCAGGGTTTCAGAGCGGGGGGAAGAAAAGTTTCCTGAGGGTGAACGCAGGAAAATTGCGGAAAAGGTTTTTCAGGCACTGCCCAAAGCCTACCGGGAAGAGCTCTTTTACAGCGGCGAGAAAAAACTTTATCAGGGAACTTACCAACACTCATGGTTCAGGAAAATCAATGGGATTGCGGTGATGAATGAGCATTTTACCGTTGAGGTTGACCCAGCTGACGGAGAGGTTGCTGCGTGGAGAATGTCTTTGTTTGCCACGCCAAAAGAAAAAATCTTAACTGAGCCTGCCATCAGCTTTACAGTTGCCCAGAAGATAGCTGAACTGGGTGTTGGGGGCAAAGGCATCGGGATATTGCCTGTTTTGGTGATCAACAAGGACCGGCCTCTGTGGCTTGCAAAAATCAAGAATCTCTATCCTATCTTTGCTGCAGTGGATGCAGCTGACGGGCATATCGTATTTTCAGGAAATGCAAGGACAGAACTGCCCGAAGGATACGACTTTGGCAGAGAGGTTCCTGTGAAGGAGACTGCTTTCATCAAAGAGATCTATGAGTGAAGATATCTATTGGTGAAGATACCTATATTTGAACTAAAGATATATCATCATTTTATTAAAGTAAATTCACAATTTCGGGCGAGGAGGTGTGTGCAATGGCTCAGGGAAAGATTAAAGGGATCTGCATGATATTTTTCATCGTTCCTTTTCTCTTTTTATCGGGATGCGGCAGGCTTGAGGACAGCGACACCCTTAAAGCAAGGAAGGTCCTCAACTATCATCAGGGAAAGTTCGATAATGAGCCTGTTTCAGGCAAACTCGAAGGCGGAGTAAGGGTGGTTGAAGTTAAGGCTTACCGATTCTTTTTCGAGCCTCCTAAGATTGTTGTCAATAAAGGCGAGAAGATACGGCTGGTGGTGTCTGCGGAAGATGTGCCTCACGGATTTGAGATCGAGGGGTTTGAGATTCCCGGCTACAATATCGAAACTGTTATAATGCCTGGGTTTCCCATGACTATAGATTTTATTGCAGATGAGAAGGGGGTGTGGGACATCATCTGCACCATCTACTGCGGCTTTGGCCACAGCACGATGAAGGGATTGTTTATTGTGAAATGACTGGTTACTTTACAATGACTGTTTCCTTTGATGGCAGTATACTTTGGAATAGGGGTTTACTGTGGAATGGCGATTTCCTTTGGAATGAGAGTTTATTTTGAGATGGGTGTGGGGCAGTTAGGGACGGAGTGTGGGACAGTTAACGTTAGGGGCGGGTGTTTTTATTAATAACCGAGATGGCTGGCCATTTAATGAATTAATAGGATAAACGGGGGGGGGTTAATCATGAACAAAAAAAATTTTTATCTGGCAATGCCGGCGGCATTGTTTTTGATAGTCATCCTTGTAGCGGGATGCTCGGAGCCAGATATCCTGGACATGAATCTCAACAACTACCGCAGCCTTGCGATGCATATACATCCGAATATTTCCATTGAAATATTGGGGGAGAAGATAACCATCCCGCAAAACATCGGGGCAAGCAGGGAATTCATGAGCGTTATCCACACCCATGAGGCCAATGGGGTCCTGCACGTCGAGAGCCCGAAGCCCCATCAGTTTATGCTCGGAGACTTCTTTACCATATGGGGAAAGCCCTTCAATGAGAGCTGCATCCTGGACCACTGCATCGACAGCAATCATACCTTAAAAGTCCTGGTCAACGGGAAAGAGGCAAAAACTTTTCGGGACACACCCCTCCTTGAGAACCAGCATATCACCATCCTTTATTCGAGGATGCCATGAGCTGGAGGGGAAGGGGGAGGCACCGGATTTTTCTTCCTTCCTTTATTCTTCTTCTTTTTCTTTTTATCCTTCTCCTGCTTCCACCCTTCATTTTTGGCCAGGAGGCTCAGCAAAAAATCGCTTTGGCCCTTCAAAAGATACAGGAGTCCAATCAGCAGTATGCGCTTGATTTTTCCGCCAAAGCCGGCCTTGCCATCGCTTTTTTAGCCGGGGTGCTTGGGATTCTGTCGCCATGCATCCTTCCGTTCCTTCCGGCGTATTTCTCCTATACATTCAAAGAGAAGAAAAATATCACTCTAATGACTTTGGTTTTTTTCCTGGGGTTCACTCTGGTCTTCGTCGCTATGGGTGCGGCTGCGGGGTTCCTTGGGGAACAGACCATACTTGCTGTCCAAACGCCGCTGCTGATGAAATTTACCGGCGCATTTTTAGTCGCTATGGGAATTATAACTCTGCTTGGCAAGGGGTTTTCTTCCTTCATCAGATTTTCTCAAAAGAAGCCAAGGCACGATACTCCCGGGGTTTTTCTTTTTGGCGTCTTTTATGCGCTGGGCTGGTCAGCCTGCCTGGGGCCGATCCTTGCGGGGATCTTAAGCATCGGAGCGATACTGCACAATCCTCTTCAGTCGGGGCTGCTGCTGTTTTTTTATTCACTGGGGAACTTAGTGCCGCTGTTCCTGATATCTGTGTTTTATGACAAGCTCAACCTCTCGAGGTTTCTTCAGGGTAGGCTGCACCGGTTTTCACTTTTTGGGAAAGAGTTTCTTGTTCCCACAACCAGCATCATCTCCGGAATTCTTTTTGTGATTTTGGGGATTGTGGTGTTTGTTTTCAACGGCACCAATATTGTGAATACGTGGGATGTCCTGGGGACAAAGCAGTTTTTTTATGACCTGCAGAACATGCTTTTGCGATGGAAGTATGCCGGCATCACCGGGGCGGGGGCATTGGCAGTGTTTTTAGCCTTTGTAGGCTGGTTTTTCTTAAGGCAGAGAAAAAGAAAGATTGGCGGCAAAAGTCAAGAATAATACATCTTTCCCTGCGCCTGCTGCTCTCTGTCGAGGACAGAGCCGGGCTTGTTGATCCTTGGCCTGCCGGAGTGCTCTTCTCTTCGCAATGTTATATTGACTTCCCGCAATAGTTTGTTCATGCCTTCTTCCATCGCATAGGGGCCGGATTCTATGCCTTCTCTTGCGGGAGCGCCTTCAAAGACGATTAGGCGGTCTGAGAGATAGTCAATAAACAGAAGGTCATGGTCAACAACCAAGATTGCGCAGCCTCTTGTCTCTGCGATGCTCTTGATCACTTTTGAGACGATAAGGCGCTGCTCGACGTCGAGATAGGCAGAGGGCTCGTCAAGCAGGATGAGGTCTGCTTTCCTTGACAATGCCTGGGCAATCGCAACTCTCTGCAGCTCACCTCCGCTTAAGGTGTTCAGCGGCTTTGCAAACAAATCCTGGATGTTCAAAGGGGTGATGATATCGCTCATGTGCTTCTGGATGGCTTCCTGCAGGACTTCAAGGACCGGCTTCTCCGAGGCGCTTTCCAGGGTCTGGGGCTTGTAAGAGACGGTAACTTTTGTTTCAGGAGATCCTGTGTCCGGCTTTTCCACGCCTGCAAGGAGCCTGACAAACGTGGTCTTGCCGATGCCGTTTGGGCCGATGATCCCAATTATCTCCTGGCGGTGGATGCTGCCTTCGCTGACGCTCAGATGGAATTTTCCAAGCTTCTTCTCCATCGCCGGCCATTGCGCAATAACAGATTTGCCTGATTTCTTTTCATGAGCCCTAATCTCAAATTTTATCTTATGGTCTCTAAACCGGACATTGTCCTCACGGATAAACCCTTCGAGGTAGGCATTGATGCCTGCTTTTGCAGGCTTCGGCTGGGCGACGATGCCATAGACTTTTTCCTTGCCATACATTATATTCAGCTGGTCGGCAAGGTAATCGATGACGATGAGATCATGCTCGATGACCACTACTGAGGTGGATTCATTCGCCAGCGATTTGATGAACTGCGCAATCCTGAGGCGCTGCTTGATATCGAGATACGATGACGGCTCATCGAAAATAAAGAGATTTGCGTCTTTAAGGACGGTTGCGGCAATAGCGACACGCTGAAGCTCTCCGCCGGAAATTTCGTTGATATTATTATCCAGGATGGGGGTGATCTCCAACTGCGCTGCAACCTGCCCGAGCTGTTTTTTCTGGTCAACTTTTTTTAGCAAGTCTTTTACTTTCCCCTTGGCTGCCTTTGGGATCTTTTCAATGTCCTGGGGCTTGTAGCTGACGGTTATTTCCCTGTCTCTCAGCTTTTCAAAGAAAGCCTGGGCTTCTGTGCCTTTGAAGAGCCTGATGAGCTGAGCGATGTCTGCCTGAGGGGCATCAGGGTTTCCGAGGTTGGGGTGGAGGACACCGGCGAGAACTTTAATCGCTGTTGATTTTCCTATGCCGTTGACGCCTAAGATGCCGACAACTTTTCCGGTGAGCGGGGTTGGAAGGGAGTAGAGCATAAACTGGTCTTTTCCGTATCTGTGGATGGGCCTTGTTGTCAATTCGTCGGGGAGCTTCACCATGTGGATGGCGTTGTAGGGGCAGATGTTGACGCAGACCTGGCATGCGTCGGTAGCAACTTCCTCGTTGATAAGCGCTTTTTTGTCCGGCCCTATTACTATCGCTTCCTTGCCCATCCTGTTGACGGGGCATCTCTTGATGCAGAGATAGCCGCCGCAGCCGATGGGGTTGCAGCGCTCCTTGTCGATTACGGCAATGCGTTTCATAAAGGGAAGAATTTGGAATTTGGTTAATAAATATGATGGTTTTAAATATCGGCTTTGTTTCCTTTCCTTTATGAAATGCGCAATCTGCAATGAAAAGATCGAGATGAACTTCCTGAACAAGATAATGGGAACTTATATCAGGGGGAAAGCGGTGTGCTCCGGATGCCAGAAGAAGTTTCCCGGGAAAGAAGAGTTAGGTGTGAAATTACTGTAACCTCAATTACTTCCTGAAAATCCCTCCTGTTTTCTTACATTTGCGACATAGCTGTTGTAACCTAATGTAATCTTCAATAGGACAAAAAGCTTGGCAGTCGCTTCAGGGGAAATCTGGTCTTTAGAGATTTGCCTAATTTGCCCCCCTTCCATGAGATGGGGACCGCCTGATGGCACCCACCCATCTCTTTCCATCTGACGGTTCCAATAAGCCACCTCTTCTTGAGTTAAAGGTATTAGGGGGATAGGCCTTTCAAACTCTAGCATATCAGCAAGCAAGTCATATTCTTCATTGGTCAACGGAGGGATAATCCTTTGTTGGGATAATATCGAGAGATTAATGCGGGCTGCGAGGTCCGGTTCAATCTCCCTTAACTGACCCTGAATTTCATTTAATCGAGGGGCGGATAAACCTTGCAACGACTCAAGAAGTGGGCCGTTGAGCCATCGCTCGTATTGGGCAATCCCCCCGACGTAACCGAGGGCTTTAAGCATCACTTCATCAAACATCCTCCTTGGAAATCCGTATACTTTAAATAATTTTTGGCAACCCTTAAATAGAAAACAGTTATTCTTCCTTATATCTGCCTCTGCAGCCCAGCTGCACACTTTCTTTCAAAGAAAGTGAGCAAAGAAGGGCACCATACTCGCTATGCTCGTATGGGTCGGAAGGTTGTCGGAAGGTTAATGCCTCTGCAGCCCAGCTGCACACTTTCTTTCAAAGAAAGTGAGCAAAGAAGGGCACCATACTCGCTATGCTCGTATGGGTCGGAAGGTTAAATGGGCCTGAAGGTTAAATAGGCCGGAAGGTTAATGCCTCTGTGGCTTAGCAGCTATAGCGTGGGTTTCGTATCTGTTCCAGAGAAAGAACCCAAGGACGGGGGTGCAAGTCCCCTCAGAGGCTTAAAATCAATCCTCTGTAGGTGCCCTTCCCTGCCCCCTACTACAGTGAGATATATCCAAGACTCTTCGTTACCTTTTTTGCAAACATTTATATTCTTGGATGGCGTTTTCTTTCTTTGATTATGGACAGAATCACAAGAACTTTTCAGGGGCTGAGGAGGAAGAAGGAAAAAGCGTTTATCCCGTTTGTGGTGATTGGGGATCCCGACTATAAGGTCAGTTTGGAGATTGTCAGGGTGTTGAGCGGGCATGCAGACATGCTTGAGCTGGGGTTTTCTTTTTCTGACCCGATCGCTGACGGGAAGACGATACAGGCGGCAGATGTCAGGGCTGCAAAGTCAGGTGTGACGACGCAGGGAAATTTTCAGTTCATCAAATCTGTAAGGAAATTCACCAAGATTCCTATCGGGCTCCTGGTGTATGCCAATCTTATCTATCAGCGGGGGATTGAGAAGTTTTACCGGGACGCTGCCGATGCCGGGGTGGACAGCGTGCTTGTTGCAGATGTGCCTTTGGAAGAATCAAAGCCTTTTGCCAATGCTGCAAAAAAATTCGGGGTGAAGACTGTATTCACCATCAGCCCACTGACGGATAATGCACGGGCAAAAGAAATTGCCGGAAAAGTATCGGGGTTTTTGTATGGGGTATCGGTGCTGGGGGTTACCGGGGCAAGGAAAAGCATCTCCCCTTCGACGCTCAGTTTCATCCGGAGAATAAAAAAAGCTGTGAACGTTCCAGTCTGTGTTGGATTTGGGATTTCTGATAAAAGGCAGGTCCAGGAAATATGCCATGCGGGAGCTGATGGGGCGATTGTTGGGAGCGCCATTGTTCGATTGATAGAACAAAACATTTATAATCAGAAGGTCATGTTAAAGAGGATTAAAAGTTTTGCAGGGAAACTAAAACAAGGGACGAAATACCATGACAATTGACACAATGTTGATTTTAAAGACATTCCTCGATTTGTTTTTTGGGATGGCAATACCCGGCCTTTTTATCTTCGTCGCCAACAGATATATCCTGAAAAATAAAGGGGAATATGGTGTTTTTATAATTCCTGCTATTTTTATTATCCATGTCCATTTATCAAACTTATATCATCGTTGGAATTATTACCTCCCCGACTTTCTTGTTCTTTTCGTCGGCCCTTTTCTCGTTTGCTGTTTTTATTACAAAAAATCTGTTTGGGCTGCAGCCTTGTGGGGCATATTTTCCGTGCTCAGCTATTTTGTTCTGAATCCAGTTGCGATATATACTGCACTCCTAACTACTGGCATTTGAGTATAAGTAAAGGTTCTTCTCAATTCGCTAAGTAACTTTTAAAAAGGGGGGATTGTTAAGGCACGATATGGCACAAGAGCAAACAGTAACCCCGTGGGAAGTGAAAGGGGATATTGACTATGGCAGGCTCATCAGGGAGTTTGGGACTGAGCCTTTAAGTGAAAGCCTGCTTAAAAGGATACAGAAGCACACCAAGGAACTGCACCCTTACCTCAGGAGGAAAATCTTTTTCTGCCACCGGGATTTAAACTGGCTTCTGGATGAGTATGAAAAAGGGAATCCCTTTTTTCTTTACACCGGCAGAGGGCCATCGGAGAACGTGCATCTTGGGCATATTACTGTCTGGAAGTTCACCAAATGGCTGCAGGACAAATTCGATGCTGAGCTGTGGTTCCAGATGACCGATGATGAGAAATTCCTGTTCAAAGACAATCTTGAGCTGGAGCAGACCAACAGGCTGGCGTATGAGAATGCGCTGGATGTCATCGCTTTAGGGTTTGACCCGAAGAAGACAAAAATATTTTCCAATATTGATTATGCCAAGACGCTGTATCGGCAGGCATTGAAGGTCGCAAAGAAGCTGACCTTCTCGACGGTGAAATCAACCTTCGGTTTCACTGACTCCAACAATGTCGGCGAGATATTCTATACTTCGATGCAGTCCGTGCCTTGCTTTCTGCCATCAGCGCTGAAAGGGAAAAATATTCCATGCCTGATTCCGCTTGCCATCGACCAGGATGCGCATTTCAGGATCACACGGGATATCATGCCAAAGTTGGGCTATTATAAGCCTGCCCTTATCCACCAGCGGTTTTTGCCTTCGCTGGCCGGAAGCGGGAAGATGTCTGCCTCAGAGGGAGTTCAGATATGGACAACTGACGGGCCGGAAGAGGTTGCGAAAAAAATCAGGAAATATGCGTTTTCCGGCGGAGCAGATACCGTCGAAGAGCACCGGAAGAACGGGGGGAATCCTGAGATTGATGCATCTTACCAATGGCTGACGTTCTTTGAGGAGGATGACAAAAAGCTTGAGAAGATATATCACGACTATAAATCAGGAAAGCTGTTAAGCGGGGAGCTGAAGCAGATACTGATTGATACGCTCAATGTGTTTTTGAAGGAGCATCAGGCAAAAAGAGAGAAGGCGAGGAAGGTGCTGGATAAGTTTATTTTAAAAGACTAAGCTGAGGCAATTAATGGGAATTCATGAAGCTGCAGTGAGGCTTGGGTTGTCATACACCTCAAATCAGGAAGCAGAATGGAAATTAGCGAGGTTTATCGAAAAAAAATTTCGGAAAGCAGCGGAGCTTTTTGAAAAAAAATTTAAAGACATTTCCTATCACAGGAGCTTTCTGGATTGCTTAAGGGATGTTTGGGTGGAAAAAGAGGGCAGAAATTATCCCACCAAGCAAAAATTTTATATTGATGATCCCTTTCTTAAAAAATATTTCGTTGACCTTTGCGGCAAGGAAAAGCCTATTGAGGTTCTTCAATCGGAGCAGATTTTTGGGGAAACCTTCGGGGAGTGTTATCATGTTGGCGAAAAGTATGTGGGAATGGCCATTTGTATCGGGGCTTTGGAAAATTCCAAAGAGGTCACCAGCTTTCGAAAAGCTTTAGGCGTTGTGATAGGGACAGTATACCATGAATGCGACCACATCTATAATCCCTCTCAGTCGGGAGCGGTTGAAGATTTTGAGACGGCCCTTCTCAATTTTATGGATGATGCTGAGGTTCGAGCCCACAGCAAACAGATAGCACTCGTGTTTCATTCTGCTTTCCCTGGGAAACGATTTAACTTGAGGATATTGAAAGATTATGTTGGGAAACGTTTTAAGCCTTCGGAAAAAACATTTAAACTTTTGAAATATTTGGAACTGATGAGAAATCCATCCGTCTTTCAGACCAAGAGCCAGGAAATCAATGATTACATCCAAAAAGTGATTTTACCCGGTGGAAGGCAGATATCAAAAAAGTCATTAAACATCACCTTTAGGAAATATATGAACTTCATTACCTATTTTGTTGATTATATCAATAAGGGAGGTATACTCGAATTAAAAGAAGCAGCTTAATTTTGCGTTGACAGATTGATACTTTTTAACCTAATTTTTTCGATTTAAGGAGTGAACCATGGATGAAACAGGGCGGGAAAAAGACATTCAAACTCAGGAGCAGCTTATCAATCAGTATTGGGGCAGGGTTAAGAAACATATTGGGGTGGATCTTGCTTACATTTGGGATAGTGAAGTCCAGCAATACCTTTCGAAGATAAAAAAAGAAGCCGGCAAACTTGCATTCATCTTTCGAAAAGCCCATTCTTATTATAAGTTGAATCCTGAACTATACGCCAGAAAAATAGAAGATCTTAAGAATCTTATCCGGTATTTGAATAAGATTGAAGCAAAGGAACGATGGATAAAGCAAATTGACACAGAACTGGGAAAATTAATCTCAGATGCTGAAGCGGAAATTAAATTCAGCCAAGAGGGAAAGAAGAGTGTTCGAAGGGTTTATCGGGGGATTTGGGCACAACATCTTGATACTGGCGACGAGTTGCCTATTGGCGGCCATATTCTCAGCAGCGCACTTACAACCCGGATTAAACTGGATTTTGATGCATTTGATGGTTTTTTGCAGAACTATAAATCGCCTGAAGCCATAAATGCGAATTACATCAAAATAAACGAGCAAATGGCAGATTGGTTCCGTAAACTGCCGCAGAAGAACCCTGATTTTGACCTGCACCTCTTTTTTGTTTGCAGTAATGTGGGTAAAAAAGTTATGGATTTATTATCCTACAATCCAGATAAGCCTACAGACGGCGAGAAAAGGGCGGATACATTATCCCGTACCCCCAAACTTTCAGCAATGAAGGGATGTTCTATGTGTGCTGAACTCGCCGCCATGGGGCAATATTTAATGCAAAAGGTATTAATCCCAAGTTATGCCTCTTCCTATTTTAGCGGGGTTACCGTGCAGGATCCCTCGGGCGACCCTGAAGATCATTCTTTTATTGTTCTTTGGAATAGGGAAACCCCCAATAAAACGTATATCTTTGATATTGCCCGCCCACACTCCCAACATCAGCTGCCGAGGATATTGGAGACGGATTACCCGTTTTACCCTGGCTTGTTTAAGGGAAAGGAAAACTTAGTTGTTGGTGCGACAGATGTTTTAGACGGCAAAAGACTGTATTATGGTGTTGGTAACCGGATGTCCCCTGAACCCGTGGAAATCCTTGAAAGAAAAGGGGGATAATCCTCCTTTAATCTTTTTCCTGAAGAAAAAATTCATCCAAACTTCTTGCAGGGTTCAACTCTAGGGGTGTTTGTAATCCTATACATGATATCCTTTTTTATTCCCAGGAAACTTAAATTCCGCACAAGAATCTCTTTGCCGGGTGCTTTTCAAAATATTTCTGGTGGTATTCTTCGGCTGGATAGAAGGCTGGAGCTTTGGTGAGCTCAGTGGCGATTGGCTTGTTGAATCTTTTTGAGCTTTCGAGCTTTTTTATGAATGCTTCGGCTGCTTTTTTCTGTTTTTTATCGTGATAGAAGATGGCTGAGCGGTATTGGGTGCCGATGTCCGGGCCCTGGCTGTTTTTCTGGGTGGGGTCGTGGATGGTGAAGAACGTTTCTAGAAGTTTTTCGTAGCTGATTTTGTCTTCATCAAATTCGATTTCGACTGCTTCTGCGTGGCCTGTTGTGCCGGTGCAGACTTCTTTGTAAGAGGGATTTGCAGTCTTACCTCCGGTATATCCGGCCTTTGTGGCTTTTACTCCTTTAAGCCTGTCAAATGCGTGCTGGACGTGCCAGAAACAGCCGGCGGCGAAGGTTGCTTTTTGAAGCGGCATCATCATTGGAGAGATTTAAGGGTTAATAAAGATTTTTGTCAATGCGGCCCAAAACCCATCCAATATCCTAATCGTCTCCCTTAATCACCAATCCTTTTAGCATTTGATTGACGGCCGGTTCAACAAGCCCTAGGTTGAGGCTATCATATCCTCTGGCAATTCTTTTCTTAAGCTCTGCATCTACTTTTTTGGATGTCTGGGCTGCTATCATACTAACATCTGCTTCTGGAAGAGGCGCATTTACTGGATTTATTTCCTCACGATATTTTATTGCGAGGGTGAGGCTTGTCAGCTTCTCCTTGTCATAATGCTGTCTCAGGTTTTCTTCCTGAACTGCCTGTTCCAGTATCTTATGAATAACTGCATTTGCAAGATTGCCAATCAGCAATGAAATAAGCTTATTTCTGTTGTGCACCATCGGAAATTCCTTTTAATATTTCCTTTTGGGCAGAATCAAATACCTGCCTGTATCTTTTCTTTATCTCTTCTTTCAGGAGGGTGTTGTCCCGCAGCCTTAAGGCCGTTCCCTTAGAGAATGTATGGTCAATCAGGGCATCGGTCCCCTGCTTGGGAAACTTTTTTCCTTTCATAAAGTATTCAATGGCGGCAAGGTTTCGGACCATCTTCAGCTTTTCACTGCCCGCCATCATCTCAAAATTTTCTATAAACATCTTGCTTTTTTGGAGATGAAGATCCAGCAGCTTGAAGTTTAGGTCCCGCTTGGCATCAAACATCATCCGCTTTGTTGCAATGTGGTTATTCATCAAGAGGGCGAAGAGGGGGTCTGTAGCAATCCCTTTCAAAAGGGAGGGCTCTGAGAGCATTGTGAGGTGTATCTTTAAGCCAGTCTCCTCTTCCAGCTTTTTTCCAATTGTCCCGTAGGCTCCTTCAGTTGAAGAAAGGAGTATCACATCAACGTCGTTAAACCGGAAGCCGGGATTGAGAAAAGAGCCAAACACTATCACTTCCCCCTCATGCCGGGATTTTATGCTTTGCGCAAGGGACTTGATGATATAGAGTTTTACTGGCTCTACCTGCGCGATGTTGTGCGGGAACAGCTTGATGTTTTCCTTAGCCACTGTTTCTAATGGCTTGATGAGGACATAACTCCCGATGGGGAAGCCATCCCTCTGCTTGGCGATGTAGATCTGGTCCATCCTTGAACCTGTGCTGACCCTGGCGATAAGTTCCATATTACGTAAAAATACGTAATTATATATAAATGTTTTGGATTGGGAATCGGGTTTTCTATGATGCCTTTCTCTGAATTTCTCAGGTGGAAAGCATACCTATATGGGGGTTCATTAAGGAAGAAAAATTAGTTATCCAATCCTATCTCTTTTACCGCAGTATCCAAATCTTTGTCCCCTCTGCCGGAGAGGTTGATGAGCACGAGCTTGTTTTTGAAATTGCTTTTGTGCTTCAGGAGATAGCCGACTGCATGGGCGCTTTCCAGGGCAGGGATGATTCCTTCTTCTTTTGAGAGAGCCTGGAAGCCTTCCAGCGCTTCACCGTCGGTGGCAAAGCCGTATTGGGCCCGTTTGAGCTGCCTCAGGAAGGAATGCTCAGGGCCGACTGCGCTGTAGTCCAGGCCGGCAGAGATTGAATGGGTGTTTGCTATCTGGCCGTCTTTGTCCTGCAGGACGAATGTTTTTGTGCCGTGGATGATGCCCGGGCGCCCTGCAGCGGGGTCTGCGAATCTTGCTGCGTGGTGATGCGTGGAAATTCCCTTCCCCCCAGCTTCAACTCCGATGAGGGCGACTGAAGCGTCTTTGAGGAAAGCATTGAAGATGCCGATCGCATTAGAGCCGCCGCCGACACAGGCGATGATTGCGTCAGGAAGCTGGCCGGCTTCTTTTAGGATCTGTTTTCTTGCTTCCCTGCCGATAACTGACTGGAAGAAAGCGACCATGCCGGGGTAAGGGTGCGGCCCAAGGACAGAGCCAAGGAGATAATGGGTCGTTTCGACACTTGCAGTCCAATCCCTCAAAGCGTCGTTGATGGCGTCTTTCAGGGTTTTTGAGCCGGAGCTGACGGGGATGACGTTTGCGCCCAGCAGCTTCATCCTGACGACGTTGGGCTTCTGCCTTTCAATGTCAACTGTGCCCATAAAGATATCACATTTCATGCCGAGCTTCGCTGAGGCAGTTGCTGTCGCTACGCCGTGCTGGCCTGCACCTGTCTCTGCGATGAGCCTTGTTTTCCCCATGTGTTTTGCAAGCAGCGCCTGGCCGAGCGCGTTGTTGATCTTGTGGGCTCCGGTGTGTGCCAAGTCTTCACGCTTTAGGAAGAGCTTGCAGCCAAGCTTTTTTGAAAGATTTTGGCAAAACGTCAGGGCAGTCGGCCTCCCTGCAAATTCACAAAGGAGGGAATGAAATTCAGAAAGGAACTTTTTATCTTTTCTGCATCTTTGGAAGGCTATTGCCAGTTCCCTGCAAGCAGGGACCAAAGTTTCAGGGACAAAAATGCCCCCGAATGGGCCGAAGTAGCCTTTGCTGGTTACCATTTTCAGCTGAGAAACGAGGCGGTTAATAAAAGTGCCGCTCCTCCGATTGCGAAATACCTGTAGTATCGGTAAAGGGAGCCAAGGAAGGGGACAGGGATGCCAAAGAAAGATAATACTCCTATGATAAAATACAGAGCAAGCACGATGCTTGCCCATATGCATAATTTTCCAAAAAAGCCGCCTCTTGAGCCGCCCAGAAAGAGCGTAAATGCGGCAATGCCTACGATGATAAGGTTAACTATGGGCGGCATCGGGATAAGGCCGAACAGGGTGTTGTTTAGCAGCAACAAGGCCGCTATCAAACCGATGATGAAGTGGTAGTTCATAGCTTCATTCCTCTTTTCCTAACCATCACAACATTTTAGCTTCCGTGATGAATCTTTTAACTTTTTCAAAGTCTTTCTTTCCGGCCTTTAGCTTTACGCCGGAATTGACATCTACTGCAAAAGGCCTTACGATGCTTATTGCGCCCCTGACATTTTCCGGATTCAAGCCGCCTGCAAGGAAGACTGGCTTTTTTACTGCTTTAACTATCTTTGCGCTTATGCTCCAGTCGTGGGTTTTTCCTGTCCCTCCGCTCTTTTTTCCAAGTTTTGTGTCGAGGAGGAGGAAATCGGCAACCGGTTCAAATCGTTTTGCTTCTCTTATTGCGCTTTCATCTTCTACCGAAATCTTTTTTGTTAGCTTTACTCTTGGCAGAGCCTTTCTGATCACTTTGATTTCTTTTTCTGGAATGTCGCTGTGGAGCTGGATGATGCTAGGATTTACCTCTTTTGCAATTTCAGTTATTTCTTTTGCTTTTGTGCTAGCTGTTACCATGACTGACTGGACTTCGGGGGGGAGTTTTTTTATGATCGCTTCGGCTTCCTTCCTTGAGATTGTATCCTTTGATGAGGGGACTTCTATGATAAACCCCAGAAAGCCTGCTCCTGCGATTGCTGCGTTGAGCGCATCTTCGGAGTTTGTTATGCCACAGATTTTTATTTTTGTCATTTAGAAAAACATCTCACCAATCTTTTTATTTATATCCTCCGCCCTTAACAATGTTGTCCCCATCAGAACGGCATTTGCCTTTCCCTTAACCTGATTAATGTCCTCTTTTGTTTCATAGCCCGATTCTGCCACAATCAATTTTCCTTTTGGAACCTTGGGGTAGAGGCGCAAGAATGTTTTTGTGTCGGTCTTTAAGGTGTCGAGGTTTCGGTTGTTGATGCCGATGATATCGGCTTTTGTCTTCAGCACTTTTTCAAGCTCATCTTCGGTGTGGACTTCAACAAGACAATCCATACTATATGCGCTGGCGATTGCGATGAACTCATCAATCTCTTTCTCCGAAAGGAGCGAGGCTATGAGCAGGATGGCATCTGCGCCGAGAAACCGGCTTTCATAGATTTGGTAAGTGTCTATAATAAATTCTTTCCTTACTATCGGCTTGTTTGTCAGGGCTCTGGCTTCCTGCAATGCTTCCGGGCCCATGCCGAAGAATCTATTGTCGGTGAGGACTGAGATTGCCTTCACTGCAGGGTTTTTATCGTAGATGCCGGCTATCTCTTTTACATCAAGGCTTTCCCTGATAATCCCTGTCGATGGCGAAGCTCTTTTTATTTCGGCAATAAGGCTGAGGCCTTTTTGGGAAATGGCTTTTTTGAAACTGTTTTCGGACTTGGCGAGTTTTGGAACTAACTCTTTGAGGGGGAGCTTTTTCTTTCTCTGCTCAATTTCTTTTTTCTTTTCTGCAATTATTTTTTGAAGTATCATTTTCTTGTTTGGATTGTTTTTTATCCAGAAAAATTCAGCCAACCCGCCGTAATAAGGTTGGGGTGATTTGCCAACAACAAAAATGGTTTCGACGGTCAAAATTTTCTGCAAAAATTTTGCCCTCCTCGCCACCCCGAGGGGGTCGTCCCCCGGCTCGGCTCGCCATTGTTGTTGGCCCGCTTACCCTCTTGCTGGATTTTTCTTCCCTTTTCATTTCCGCCAATAGAATGAACACTCTTATTGGCTTGTCCATGCCTTCAATCTATTTAGCTTTTCCAATGCTTTCCCGGATTCGATCGAGAGCTTTGCTTTTTCAATACCTTCCTTTATTGAACTGGCTTTTCCTGCTATGTAGATGGCAGCGCCTGCATTCAGAAGGACGATGTCTCTTTTCGGGCCTTTTTCTTTTCCTTCGAGGATTGAGAGGATAATTTTGGCGTTCTCTTCCGGGGAGCTGCCTTTTACTGATTCCAGGAGAGCTGATGGAATACCAACGGCTTCCGGCGAAAGTGAGAATGTTTTTACCTTGCCCCCTTTCAGCTCGGCAATTTTGTTTTTTCCATGCAGGGAGAATTCATCTGCGCCGCTGCCATCTGAGCCCTTGTTATCTGATCCATTGCCGTGGACGACCAAGGCATGCTTTAAACCAAGGTTGCATAATACCTGGGCCAGGGGCTCAACCAATCTTTCATCAAAGACACCCATCAGCTCAAAGGGAGCTTCGGCGGGGTTGGTGAGGGGGCCTAAGATGTTGAAGATTGTTCTTATGCCGAGCTCTTTTCTCGGGCCGACGGCATGCTTCATCGCCGGATGGAAGCTGGGGGCGAACATGAATCCAATGCCTATCTCGTCAATACACTGCTCGACTTTCTTCGGCTCGAGAGCGATGTTGATGCCTAAAGCGGCCAGGACATCTGCTGAGCCGCATTTCGAGGAGACAGACCTGTTGCCGTGCTTTGCAACTGGGATGCCGGCTCCTGCAGCTACGAATGAAGCTGCTGTTGAAATGTTGAAAGTGTTTGTCTTATCTCCCCCAGTCCCGACAATATCAATGAGTTCTGCGTGGCGCTTTGGCTTTATCCTGTATGCTTTTTCCCTCATGACTTTTGCGCATGCGGTGATTTCTGTGATAGTTTCGCCTTTGAGGCGGAGGGCTACCAGAAAGCCGGCTATCTGGGCAGGGGTTGCGGAGCCGGACATTATCTCATCCATAACAGCTTCAGCCTGGCTTGCGGTGAGGTCTTTTTTTTCTGCCAGCAGAGAAATAGCTTCCTGAATCATGGTTGCCTACTTTTTTTCCTGTTATCCTGAAACCAAATTGATGATGTATGGCTGCCTACTTTTTTTCCTGTTTTGCTGAAACCATATTGATGATGTTCTGGATGAGCTTTCCCCCAGCAGGAGTCAGGATGGATTCAGGATGGAACTGGACGCCAAAGCAGGGGAATTCCTTGTGCTTTACCGCCATGACGAGGTCTCTCTCCAGCGTCCTTGCGCTCACTTCCAGACAAAAGGGGATGTCATAGCCGACGAGAGAATGGTAGCGCCCGGCCTGAAATGGGTTTTCAATCCCTGTGAAGATGCCTGTGCTGTCATGGTGGATTTTTGAAGGCTTTCCATGGATGGTTTCAGGCGCCTTGTCAACCCTGCCGCCAAAGCATTCAATGATCGCCTGATGGCCAAGGCACACGCCAAAGATTGGAATCTTTTGGTGGTATCTCAGGATGACTTCTTTCGTGATGCCAGCCTCTTTGGGGGAGCCCGGCCCCGGAGAGATTACAATAAGTGAAGGCTTAAATCTCTCAATGTTCTTGTCGAGCAGCTCAATCTCAAGGTTGTTCCTAAAGACCTGGACTTCACAACCGCGCTTTGCGAACTCATCGACAAGGTTGTAGGTGAACGAATCAAAGTTGTCAATGAACATGACTTTCATTTCAGCCCACCTGCGCGCCTGATGGCTTCAAGACAGGCAGCTGCTTTTCTTTCGGTCTCAAGAAACTCATTATGGGGGATAGAGTCATACACAATGCCTGCGCCTGAACGGATATAGGCTTTGCCGTTCTTCAATAGCATTGACCTGATCACGATGGTAGTGTCCATATCTCCTGAAGGAGTGATGTAACCCACTGCACCGCCATAAAACCCACGCTTGAACTTCTCAAACTTCCTCAGAAGCTTCATCGCCTCAATCTTTGGGCAGCCGGTCAGCGTCCCCTGGTTCATCGTCGCAAGATAGGCATGCAGCGCATCAAGCCCTTTTTTCAGCTTCCCCTGCACATTCGAGACAAGGTGCTGGACATGGGAATATTTTTCGATGATAAACGGCTCGCTGCAGTATCTCGTGCCGGTCTCTGAGACTTTTGCAACATCATTCCTGGCAAGGTCAATGAGCATAGTGTGCTCTGCAAGCTCTTTTTCATCAATCTTTAACTCTGCCTCGTAACGGGAGTCTAAGTCCTCATCAATATTTCCGTCGATCCTGCCTCTCGGCTTTGTCCCTGCGATCGGCCTGATCTCAACTGTTTTTTCTTCGCCGCCCTGGACACGCAGGGACATCTCGGGAGAAGCCCCAAGAAGGATGCTTTGCTCCTGGGCTATGAAAAACATATACGGGGAGGGATTCAGCTCCCGCAGGGCTTTGTAGATTTCCAGAGGCTCAGCAGCATAATTGGAAATTATTGTCCGGGAGGGGACAATCTGAAAGATATCTCCCCGGAGGATGTGGCTTTTCAGCGCGGAAATTACAGCCTCGAATCCATCCTGCGGCGTATCGGCCTCGATCACCTGCTGCCGGGCTTTTTGCTTTTGGACTTTCGGAAGGGGCTTTTCAAGGGCTTTTTCCAGCTGCGCGATAGACTTAACTGCACGGCTAAAAGACACCTCACGCTTTTCCTCGGTGACCAATACATTCGCTATGAGCAGGGTCGTGTTTTTTTTATGGTCGGTAAGAAACAAGGTGTCTGCAAAATAAAGCTCATAATCCGGCGCTGAAAGCGCATCCTGCGGGTTTTTCGGGAGGTCCTCAAACTGGTCGATGAAGTCATAGCTCACGGCGCCAAATAATCCTGCGTAGGGGATGGCCGGCTTTTCCGTCGGCTTAAAGGCAAATGCGATCTCCCGGATGATATCTATATGGGTCCTCAGCTTCAGCCTTTCTTCCTCGGAAACACTTTTTCTTTTTGGCGCGAGGATGCCATACAGCACATTCTTTTTGTGGACCAGCTTGTCAGCAAAGGACAGTCTTTTTTTGAGCAGCCTGAGAAAATTCAACCCGTTCTGGTTTAGCGCCTTGATCTCAAAGCTTTCGCCTTTTCCCATAACCCTGAGGCATGGGTCTGAGCAGCCGAGGCTGTTTTCGCCATACTTCGGGACAATGTCAGCAGACTCAAAGAAAAAGGAATATTTTTTCTTCCCGTAGTTTGAGATTTTGGCATACAGCCCGAATGCATCAATCGGCTTTTCTATCACTTTCACAATAGGGATAATCTCGCCGATCCTTGCCTTTTTTACTTTTTCGAGATATTCCTGCATTTTTAATCTCCCCTATAAATAATGCATGGCCTTATTCTAGTAACGATACTGGATTAGATGATGGTTATGATCTCAGTTAGGATATCAGTTATGATCTCAGTTAGGATTTAGGTAAGATATCAATTAAGATATCAATTAAGATATCAGTTAAGATACTGTTATATAAGCCTTTTTCTTAAGAAACGTGAAAACTCTTTTAGGTGGGGCTTTTTCCATCTTCTTTTCGTTCAATCTGGCTTGGAACTTCTTTCCCGGTAATTGATATCCATAAAACTCCTCTAAACGCTTAGATTGGCAGTTTTCTTCTTATTTATATCATTTAGACCTTTATTTATCGCTTATGTTGATTATCCTCCTTATAACTGCTTTATCATCTATCGTTTCCTTGGGAGTGAGATTGCTGACCGAAGCCTTTTTAAATAACCTCAATTTCCTCAGCTCTGCATTGCCCGAGTTCACATCAAAAACTCCTGCAGCTTTTGTAAGCGGGAGAGCGAGCGCCTTTAGGGTAAGCTTGATTGAATTCTTGGGTGTTACATATTAGGTATTAGAGATTAGGTAATAAATATTATGTAAAAATATTAGGTATTGATTATCATGGAACAACAACCTCAACCGCATCAACAATCAGCTCAATCTCCCCCTCAATCACGCCCTCAGCAAGGTCAATCACATCCGCCCTCAGCCCAATCACGCCCTCAATCAGCTCAAACCCATTCACCCTCCGCTCAAACCCATTCACCCTCCGCTCAAACCCATTCACCATCAGCTCAATCACCTCAACAATCAGCTCAGTCACATCCACAATCAGCCCAACAGACTCAAGAGCAGCTTTCTGAAGATTTCAGGCATATCGTCAGAATAGCAAATACTGATCTTGAGGGGAAAAAAACTCTGCATATGGGGCTCTGCAAAATCAAGGGCATCAATTTCATGTTCTCAAATCTGGTGTGCAGGCTTTCAGGCGTCGACAAGCTCAAGCGTGTTGGGGATCTTACTGACAAAGATGTTGCGGCAATCCATGCTGTCCTGGAGAACCCTTTTTCGAAGGGAGCGCCATCATGGATGTTTAACCGGAGGAAGGATATGGAAACCGGCGAGGACAAGCACCTTCTTTCCTCTGACCTTGCTTTTGCAAAAGACAATGACCTTAAGCTTCTCAAGAAGATGAGGTCTTACAGAGGAGTCAGGCATATGCTCGGGCAGCCTTCCCGAGGACAGAGGACAAAGAGCCATTTCAGGAAAAACAAGGGCAAAGTCAGCCTGGGTGTCAAGAAAAGGCCTGATGCAAAATCGGGAAAGACTTAAGGAAGGAATCATCATGAGCAGGCGCCGGGAAGCAAATAATTTCCTGCCGGCCTGACAACAGTTTTATTGAACAATAAGGCAACAATACCAATAACAATAACGAGGAAGTATGGGAGATCCAAAGCTCAGGAAGAAAACTTTCAGGGGACCATCACATCCCTGGCAGAAGGAAAGGATCCTTGAAGAGGCAGAGCTTCTCAGGACTTACGGCATAAAGAATAAGCGGGAGCTTTGGAAAGCAGGGTCCCTGCTCAAAAAATTCATGAGGCAGGCAAAAGAAATCATCGCTTCGCACGGGGCTCAGGCTGATATTCAAAAACAGCACCTTCTCAGCAAGCTTGCGTCCTATGGGCTCATCTCCAAGACTGCCCAGATAGAAGATGTGCTAAACATCGCCCTGAAAGATATCCTCAACAGGAGGCTTCAGACAATCGCATTCAAGAAAAATCTTGCAAGAACAGTAAGGCAGGCGCGCCAATTCATCGTCCATGAGCATATCACCGTCGGTGATGACAAGATCACTCTGCCTTCATTCCTGGTGTCTCTCGAGCAGGAGCCCCTTATCGCATTCGCTGCAAATTCCTCATTTGGGAAAGCTGACCATCCCGAAAGGACGCCGTTAGGGCCAAGGAAGGAAAAACGAAGAGCTCCCCGAAGAGACAGCGGCAGGAGAGGCTCGAGAGACCGAGGCGGGCGAAGAATGGGGGGGCAAAGGGCTGAGGTGAGGAGAAGATGATTGAAGGCAAGATGCGGTGGGGCGTAGCGCATATCTTCTCAAGCTATAACAATACTATAATCCATATCACTGATATCAGCGGAACTGAAACAATCTCATTATCATCGGGCGGCCAGGTGGTCAAATCAGACCGGCTGGAAAGCTCACCGACTGCCGCAATGATGGCAGCAAAAAAAGCTGCGGAGATCGCGATAGACAAGGGCATCAACGGGATCCATGTCAAGATCAAAGCTCCCGGCGGGCATAACGGCCCAAACAATCCTGGGCCAGGAGCGCAGGCAGCCATCAGGGCATTATCAAGGATGGGGCTGCGCATCGGGATCATTGAAGATGTAACGCCTCTCCCTCACGACGGATGCAGGAAGAAAGGCGGCAAGCGGGGGAGGAGGGTCTAATGGAAATCAAACTGATACGTTATGACAAAGAACAGATGACAGCCCAGTTTATCCTTCAGGACTCCAGCCCATCGTTCGCAAACCTTGTGCGAAGAGCAGTCATCGAAGATACACCGACTATGGCTATCGAGGATATCGAGTTTTCAAAGAACAGCTCAATACTCTATGATGAAGTCTTAGCCCACCGGATTGGGCTTGTCCCTCTGACAACGGACCTTAAATCCTACACGCTGTCCAGCGAATGCAAATGCGAGGGAAAGGGCTGCGCACGATGCCAGCTAAAGGTTACGCTGAAAGAGAAAGGGCCAGGATATGTCTATGCGTCTGCGCTGAAGACGAGAGATTCCGCTGTCAAGCCAGTCTATCCCAACATGATCCTTACGAAGCTACTGAAGAACCAGACACTGGAGCTTGAGGCTACTGCAGTCCTGGGGAAAGGAAAAACTCATGCCAAATGGAGCCCTGGCCTGATATACTACAAACAAAAGGCACTTGTTGAGATTGACAACGGCAAAATTCCTGATAAGGAGCGATGCGTTGAGGTTGTTCCGAAGGGTGTGCTGGAGCTAAAAGACGGGAAGCTTGTTGTCGCGAAGGATAAGCTGCTTGATGCTGACCTCTGCGATGTCGCTGCCGAGCTTTATCCTGAGGGGATCAAGGTCACCAAGACCAATGATTTTATCTTTACCCTAGAATCCTGGGGGCAGCTCGACTGCAAAGAGATCCTGCTCGAAGCTTCAAAGATCATCGATCATAAACTTGATGCTTTCGCTGAGGCGATCAAAGGGAAATAACCCTGCACCTCATCATGCGGAGGTGGCAGAGCCTGGTCAAATGCGCAAGGTTGAGGCCGTGAGCAAAAGCCTTGTCCCTTAGTGGGTGCGCGTGTTCAAATCACGTCCTCCGCATCTGCACAGCATTTTGCGATGCAAAAAAGCTGAGAAACCGGCGGGATAAATCCCAACGGAATATAGCCTATACCAATGGTTTTCCTCACGGGAGACCTTTGAATAACTGATGCCCTATGGTAAGAACAGGACCAACAAATCCCTTATTACGGGGATTGATACAGGAACTGAAAGAGAAGTCACGGGAGCAGGAAGCTCCGCTCTGGAAAGCGGTAGCTGTGGACCTCGAAAGGCCCTCACGGAACAGGAGAGTTGTCAATCTTTCAAGGATCAGCAGGTCAACGAAGGCAAATGAATTTGTGGTTGTTCCAGGAAAAGTGCTCGGGTCAGGGGATCTCACCCATAAAGTCACTATAGCGGCCTACCAATTTTCCGACGGCGCGCAGGAGAAAATCACTCAGGCAGGCGGAAAGGCAATCTCGCTCAAAGAGCTCATCAAAACAACTCCCCAGGGAAAAGGGATCAGGGTGATCGGTTAAGATGATAATCGATGCTACAAATCTTATCCTTGGAAGGATGGCAAGCTATGCTGCGCAGCGGGCTATGCTCGGAGAGCAGGTGTTTATCATCAACTGCGGGGAGGCTATCGTTTCGGGAAATAAAGATGCCATCCTGAGGGATTGGATCCACAAAGTGCAGATGGGATCGTCCGTCCGCGGGCCGTTCTTTTTCAGAACCTACCAGAAGTTCGTGAAGCGGGCTATCAGGGGGATGATCAAATATAATTCCTATCATGGGGATAAAGCGCTGCAAAGGATACTTTGTTATAACGGGGTGCCCGAGCAGCTCAAGGGAAAAGAGGTTACAAAGCTCAATGAGCTCAGCATCTCAAGGCTCTCAACCCATAAGTTTATGAAAGTGAGGGAAATCTGCAAGGCAATAGGTGGAAAATGAAATCTGTCGTAAGTTCCGGGAAAAGGAAAAGGGCGATCGCACGGGCCTCAGTCAGAGAAGGCACCGGAATCGTCAGAATCAACAATATTCTCATTGATATGGTTGAGCCGAAGATGAGCAGGATCAAGATGAAAGAGCCCCTGCTGCTTGTTGGCGATGCTGCCTATGGCTATGATATTGATGTCACAACTTCAGGCGGCGGATTCAGCTCCCAGGCAGAAGCCGGGCGGCTTGCTATCGCAAAAGGGCTTGTTGAGTTCACCAAAAGTGAGAAAATCAGGGAGATTTTTTTGAAATATGACAGGCAGCTGCTTGTTGCCGACGTCAGAAGGAAGGAGCCTGCAAAGCCGAACAGGCACGGGCAGGCAAGAGCCAAAAGGCAGAAGTCATACCGTTAATCGGATATTATACTTACGGACAAAAATGATTATACAATTGTTGTCCGTTCGTAATACGAAAAAACACCTTATGTTTTTTGTATCCCTCTGGGATAAGCCAACGACAAAATTTTGTCTAAATTTTTGTGTCTTTGGCTATAAACAAATAAACAATGGGATGCCTATCAAACAAACGCTTTAGGAGGGAAAAATGATAATACCAATCAGGTGCTTTTCCTGCGGAAAGCCAGTTGCCCATCTCTGGGAGCAATATCTTGAGAAAGTCAAGAATGGAGAAGAGCGGGGAAAGGCGATGGATGCATTAGGGCTGAAGAGATACTGCTGCAGGTCATTGTTCTTAGGCCATGTTGACCTGATCGATACGGTTGCTGAGTTCAAGAAGGTGTGAGATGAACATCAAAAGAAGCATCTCTAGCTCACCGAACTATAGCGCGCTTAAAGTTGGCGTTCCCTTCTATGTCATTCCTTCCCGTATTGAGGAAGAACGGGTGGAACAGAGGGGAGTCTTGGATAGTTTAGTTGAAGAACTTTCTGCTTCAGATTTTCTCCCAGGGCTGATTGGGATGATTAATACTAGCGTTCAGGATCTTGAAGGGTCGCCTATTCCTCAGGACTGTTATCAACTTGAGGCTAGATATCCACCATTTCAACGTGATAAAGGGAAACCTGAGTTCCATGTCCAGACTTCGCGGATTATGAGGGAAGATGGTCATCATCTTATTGTTGAATTCAATTTTACCCCAGACCAACATTCGAAAAGTTCGATTGGCGCATATTTCTTGTTTGCCATATCCCCTAATGGGAAAGTGAACTACTCTCCAGTCCCCCACATGGGATCCGATAAACCGAAAGAGAGATTAAGATCTAGTCTTGGCGATAACGTCAGAAAGCCTCATTTAAACCTTAACCAAATACCTGCATCAAGAACTCAACCAGCTTTTGCCGGATAATCTCTATGCCTGGTTTTATTGAATCCTTTATGAAATAATCCCATAACGTTTAAATAAGGAATCTTTTTCTTTTGTGTTCTATGGCAGATTTCAACTCTATCGAGAAGAAGTGGCAGAAGAGATGGGAAGAATCAGGGATATTCAGGGTTAAGGAAGATCCGAAGAAAAAGAAGTTCTATGTCCTTGAGATGTATCCTTATCCTTCGGGTTCCGGGCTGCACATGGGGCATGCGCGCAATTATACTATTGGGGATGTGTTTGCGCGGTTCAAGCGGATGAATGGGTTTAATGTGCTTTATCCGATGGGGTATGATTCGTTTGGGCTGCCGGCGGAGAATGCGGCCATCAAGGCAAAATCGCATCCTAAGCTGTTTACTGAAGAGGCCATCAAAAGTTTTGTCCGGCAGCAGCATGAGCTGGGACTGAGCTATGACTGGGACAGGAAGATCATGTCGCATTCTCCAGAGTATTACCGGTGGGATCAGTGGATTTTTTTAAAAATGATGGAGGAAGGGCTGGTGTTCAAAAGGAAATCTTCCGTGCAGTGGTGCCCTGAGTGCAAGACTGTCCTTGCCAATGAGCAGGTGCATTCCGGGAAATGCTGGAGGCATACTGCAACGACTGTTGAGGTGAAAGTCCTTGACCAATGGTGGTTTAAGATAACGGCGTATGCCGAGGAACTGCTTGCCGGGATTGACAACCTTGAGCACTGGGCCGACGATGTCAAGACGATGCAGAGGAACTGGATAGGGAAAAGCAAAGGGACGCTTATCGACTTCAAGGTTGAGGAACTGGGAAGTGGAAAAAATAATGGCAGGGGCGATGGGGACGATACGGCGGCAGGCAAAAAACTTACTGTCTTTACCACGAGGCCGGATACTTTTTTTGGCATCACTTTCTTAGTCTATGCGCCCGAGCACCCTGATGTCGAAGAGCTTGTCAAAGGGACGCCTTACGCGAAAAAAGTGAAGGAGTTTGTCAGCAAGATTGTGCAGGAGAATAGGTTTGAAAGATCGAGAAGGAAAAAGAAGGGCTGTTCATCGGGAGGCATGCCATCAACCCGGTTACCGGGGAGAAAATTCCCATCTACATCGCTAATTTTGTTTTGTATGAATACGGGACCGGGGCGATAATCGCCGTCCCTGCGCATGACCAGAGGGATTTTGAGTTTGCGAAAAAGTATGATATTCCTGTGAAGGCGGTGATCAATCCGGCTGACTGGGAGCTGAATCCTGCGAAGATGACAAGGGCGTTCATGGATGAAGGCATCATGGTGAATTCCCCGGGGTTTGACGGGATGAAAAGCAAAGATGCGATCGGTGCGATTACTGCTTTTTTGGAGAAGAAGAAATGCGGCAAGGAAACGGTGCAGTATAAGCTAAGAGACTGGCTGATATCGAGGCAGCGTTTCTGGGGATGCCCGATTCCGGTTGTCTATTGCGCAACGTGCGGGGCTGTTCCCGTGCCTTATGGGGAGCTGCCGGTGGTGCTGCCGGATGATTTTAAGTTTGTCCACACAGAAGGGAATCCTCTGGAGAACTGCAAGGAATTTGTTGAGACAAAGTGCCCGAAGTGCAGAGGGAATGCCAGGCGGGAGACTGATACGATGGATACGTTTGTTGATTCTTCATGGTATTTCCTGAGGTATTGCGATGCGCACAATGCCAAGGAGATTTTTGATAAAAAAAAGGCCAATTACTGGATGCCTGTCGACCTGTATATTGGGGGCAAGGAGCATGCGACAATGCACCTGATCTATTTCAGGTTCTTTACCAAGTTTCTTCGCGATATTGGATTATTGAAGGTGGACGAGCCGAATTATCACCTGTTCAACCAGGGGATGCTGCATAAGAATGGGGCAGTGATGAGCAAGAGCAAAGGGAATGTCGTTTTGCAGGAGGAGATTTCCGTGAAATATGGAATAGATACTGCACGGTTCTTCCTGATGTTTTTGGCCTCTCCGGACAAAGATGTCGAATGGGATGACAATGGTGTTGAGGGAAGCTTCAGGTTTTTGAACAAAGTTTATGCGCTGGGGACGGAGAAGAAGCTTACTGGCAAGGTCATCGCTAAGCAGGAGAGCAGGATCCACGGGGCGATCAAGGAAGTCACTGAGCAGATTGAGGGGATGAAATACAATCTTGCGCTGATTTTGGGAGAAGCTGGGGAATAAGGGATTTATCTCACTTGCACCGTGGCCGGCTTATGATGCGGAGAAGATTGACCTCAAGGCTGAAGCTGAAGAGGAGTATGCCAGCAGGACTATCTCAGATGTCATCAATGTTCTGGAGCTGATAAACATTGCGAAGCCGAAGAAAATAATCCTGATCGCTGCGCCAAAATGGAAATATCATTTTGTTGAGCTGTTCAAGAAAGAAGTTGAGAGGACGAGAGATGCACGGGCCTTAATTTCTGCGATGATGGCGGATGTGGAACTAAAGAAGCACGGCCAGGATATCGCCAAGCTTGTGCCTGCGTTCCTGAAGGATGCCGGCAAAGTTCCCAAAGTCGTGCTTGGGCAGGATGCTGAGTTCAGGGTTCTGGAGGAGAATAAAGGTTTGATTGAGAAGCAGTTTGGCTGCACTGTTGCGGTTGAGAGGGCTGAGTCGAGCAAAGAGAAGAAGGCAAATTCAGGGATGCCGGGGAAGGCGGGGATTGCGGTAGTTTAGGCAGCCATCCTGTATTCCGGCTCAATACTCATCTTCTTCGGATCGTTATCATACAGGGATTTTCTGAATTTTTTTATGTCCTTAGTTTTGAAGTCCTCTTCGGCTTTTTTGTAGCCGAAATAATGTGTGAGGAATTCAATCGGCTTTTTTATCAACTCGATTGTATAGCCTTTGAGCCTTGACCATAACGAAGCATACTGCTTCTGGCCTTTGTGCTCGGCATACCATAATGCGCCCAGCCTTCCAAAATACTCTTCGAGGTTTATCCGCTGGATGTATTCTTTTGCTTTTTCCTTCACTCTGTTCAATGGGTTAAGGAAGTAATCCCTCGTGGCTTTGTTTAACCTTAATCTTATTGAATGGGCGACCTCTTCACCAACGGCAAGGGCGTTGTAAACGGCGTCTTTGGAGAGCCTGATGAAATTTCTTGAGCGATTACCTTCTGTTCCGAAATTATAGGATGCAGCAACACCCTCTTCTTCGCCGGTGACCATGACTTCAAGCGGGTTCTCTTTGAGAATTTGCCTTTCTTTCTGGCTGAGGCCAAGGCTGTCTGCGAGAAAGTCTTCTGCTTCAGCGACATTCTCTTTTGCATGAATCTTTATAATTGTTTTTATGGGAAACGTTTTTGACTGGCTTCATCTCAAAAAATATTTGCTTCCTTGTTAGGCTGCAAAGCGCGAAAATTTCAACAACAAAGGGCTCGACCATCAAAATTTCCTTTGTGAAAATTTTGCCCTGCTCGGGGACTCCGTAGGAGCCCACCCTCCCCCTCGCCTCGCCAATGTTGTTGAAATTTTCTTTTGCGAAGATGCCCCCCCAGTTCTTGTTAAAGGCTGCTTATCCGGGGGATTATGAACTTTTTATCTTTAACATTGCGGGATGAGGCCTTTTTTGACCGCAATCATTTTATAGATTAAAGCTTTTAGGGGGTTTTGGTGGCCTTTATGGAACACATCCAACTGAGGCTTGAGCGCATCAGGGCAAAGCAGGAAGACATCAGGGAGCTAAAGGAAAAGATAGCCGTTCAGCAGGAGAGCATCGAGGATTTCAAATTGTATATTTCTACGCTGCCCCATGACCAGGACTGCAGGCACATGGCTGCTATCGGCGGGGTGTTCAACCTGTGCACCAACCATCTTCCGTGCAGATTCCAGGGGGAGAGGTTTCTTGCCGGCGGGAAAGAGGAGAAACCGGAGTGCCTGAGGGCAAAGATGCTGAAATTTGAGGATGTGCTGAGGCATTAGGTTATTGGGTTAGACAACAACTTAGGGTAATCGCTTTCTACGCTTTTTCATTGTTGGGGCAAATGCCGGAATGACCGGAAGATTGTTTGACTTTTCTTTCTTCCAAATCTGTTCTTTTTCCTTAATCTCCTCTTTCTCGACTTGCCACTTGCCATGTGCAGCCACAGGGTATTTAAAGCGGTTTTCTCCATTAACTCAGGTTGGACGATGAAAATCAAGGATTATGCTCTTGAGCAAAGGCCACGGGAAAGGCTGAAGGAAAAAGGGGTTTATGCTTTGTCTGAGGGTGAACTGTTGGCTGTGTTGCTGCAGTCTGGCTCGAAAAATGAGAGCGTCATTGAGCTGGGCAATAGGCTGCTGGCAGTCTTTGGGCTGGAGAAACTGAAAAATCTAAGCTTGCAGGAGCTTACCAAGGTTAAGGGCATCGGCATCGCAAAAGCATCTAAAATCTTAGCTGCGTTTGAACTGAGCAAGAGGGTTAATTCCGGAAGGGTCTGCGAAAGGATAATTACCTGCGCTTCTGATATAGCTTGCCATTACATTGAAAAGATGAAAGGGCTTGAAAAAGAGCATCTTATCTCTGTGTTTCTGGATTCTAAGAACAAGATCATCAAGGATGAGGTTATTTCCATAGGGACGCTGAATAGCTCGCTAATCCACCCCCGCGAGGTGTTTAAAGAAGCGATAAAGAACTCAGCAAATGCCATCATCATGGTGCATAACCACCCTTCGGGCGATTGCTCGCCATCTGATGAAGACAGGAGAGTTACTGCTGTGCTGAAAGATGCCGGGAAGATCGTTGGGATTGAGGTATTAGACCATATCGTGGTCGGAAGGGAGGAATGGAGAAGCTGTCTGGGGTAACGGGAAAGGGAAAAATTTATATAGGAGGTGTACTTCCTAGTGTATTCTTAGGCGTACACCACAAACGCCAATGAAACATATCAAAATTACGGTAACCGAGGAGGTGGAAGAAAAAATACTTTTTAAGCATCATATCAGGATCGATGAGCTCAAAGCATCATTAATTGATGGCAAGCCGAAATTCCTGAGACTTCGGGATAACACATATATGGCCATAACCCATCATTATCGTTATTTGACTATAATCTTTGACTATCGCGATGACCAAGCTTTGGTGAGAACAGCATATACCTCTTCCCCATCACAAATCAACAGATATCATAAAAAATGAAAAATAACGACGAACCCTTTTACAATCTGAAAGAGGAAGACATCCAAGGAGAAGTTAAGTTTCAAATAGATGAAAACTCCTTCAAGGGCCCTTTTACCTGCCATGGTGAAAAAACTGTTATTGAGCATAAGGCTGTTTCCTATAATGGCATGGCCTTTTCCTATTCTGTCTGGAGGTGCAGGAAATGCAAAAAAGAATATCTGGATGCTTCGCAAGGAAAGCGGTTTGACCAGATGGTGATGGTCAAGCAGATGCTGGAAGGCAACCTTATCACTATGCAGAGAAATATGAATTTTGATGGCAAGGCGTTTTTCTTCCGTTTTCCCAAAGAGCTTGCTCTGGGGCTGCGCAAAGAGGACAAGGTTGAGCTCAAATTGCTTTCGGCTGACGGAAGGAGGTTTTTGGTGGAGGTTAAACCTAATCTTTCCTGATCATGGAGTTCTTTAAGATGATAAGCATTAAATTATCAGCCCCTATTGTTATTGAAAAGGATGATTTAGCACAATGTTAAAAGTTTACTGCGATGCAAATATTTTCATTGACTATTTTGAGAAGAGAACCGACAGGCTTAGGCCTCTTGACGAATTTGCCTGGGCTTTTTTCTCCAAGGGATGGAATTGTGCTTTTCACCTATACTTACGGACAAAAATAATTATACAATTGTTGTCCGTTCGTAATAAGCCAACGACAACTTTTTGTCTAAATATTTGTGTCGTTGGCTATAATCGTATCTGATTGGCTGATTACCGAATTAAAGAACCACCTCAAGGAAGAAAAAATAAACGAGATTATGGACATATACAAACATAAGGGGAAACTCATTTTTGTTAAAGAAGCACGGGGGGATAGAGAAAAAGCAAAGTCGATATCTCCCCATTGGCAAGACCCCTTGCATGCCATACTCGCTAACAAAGGAAATGCTGATTATCTGGCAACAAGAAACATCGGGGATTTCTCAGAGTGCGGAGAGCTTGTCAAAGTAGTCTTTCCTGAGTTCATTTAGGCCTGTTTTTGACCAGATTTAAAATTTGCAATTGAGCCTCTCTTTTTACTTCTTCTATCCTTTTATTAAAATATTGATTTAGGCCATTTTTATAATAAAATTCTAAAGAGTCCTTAAAGATGACCATGGCGACGTATTTCCATACCGATTCGTTAAAGCACTCCTGCGTCTTTTCCCAGCCTAAAAGAAGCGTCGCTCTGGCAAAGTCAGTCACTACTTCAACTGTTTCTTTTGGGGCAAATTTGATTAAATCCATAAGAATATTGTTTAGGTCTTCTTTGTTTCCTGCATCTGCCATCTCTATCAATTTTTTCTTTGCCAGGTAGAGGTCTTTTTTTTCGTCTACATATATCTTATTTTGTAAAGAGGAGCTGTCCATAGAACAATATTCTTCGGTGGACTCTTTTACTGATCTTGAAATCCTGCTGTCTAGCTTGAAGTCTTGTTCATCTCCCCGATAAATCTGGACACAACAAGGGCCATACCTATACCAGCCTATCGGCAAACCAAGATTCAATTTCCTGTTTACGTTCCAAATTATCTTGTAGGCTTGGGTCTTTGTGGGGTCTTTCCTGTAAGATTCATTACAAAACTTCTTTGTTTGATAGTAGATGGCAGAGATTACTTTTTGGTCCTTTTCTTTAATCGGCAAGTCAAAATAATTATCTTTGTCCCTTAATAAGAATGTTCTTGTGTTTTTTATTTCCGTTTCAATTACCAACCCTAACTTTTTTAACAGTTCCAGGTATTGTTCTGCGGTGCGCCAGTTTATTTCAGCTTCTTTAGAGATTTCACTGATGGATTTAGGGCTGTTGCTTAGGGATTTTTTAATAGAGCCTATTATCTCGTTGGCTTTTTCTCCCATAACAAATGCTATAATCATGAAGTATATAAAGTTACCTATTATTGCATAGTTTTTTGCAATCTAGGTAGAATAATACATAATAATTATGAATTAATAGAACATACAGGTATCATTTTTGGAGAAAGGAACTCTTCTCTACCCTGGCCTTGATATACTCCCCTAATCTTTTATCGCAACAATACACATAACAACCTTTCTGCCCTCTTGTCAGGAGTGTCCTGTATGTATTTTTGATTATCTCGTCAGCAATCTTTTTGGCTTTTTCTGGATGCTCCCTTGCCAATCTCCGAACACCCCTAAGAGATTGGTCTGTCTTTGCCCTGGCATTGAAATCTGTTATTATATTTCCATCCTTATATCTTATGTCAGGGCCCAGGATAACCCCTACATAATCAAACTCTAAACCTTGCGAGGTGTGGATGCAGCCAACCTCATTTACAGAATCCTTATCTATTGCCCACGTAAATGTGTTATCTAAGTTCCAGCTTATTGAAAAATTATGTTCGGGAACAACAATGTCATGAGCATTGCTTTTATTCCTGTTTTCTTTTTTCCAGTCCCAACAATAACCTGCCAGCAACCTTGATTTATTGTTAACACTATTTTTCTCAAGTATAATCCTTTTTAGTTCATTTGGGTCATCAATGACCTTAAAATCATATTGGCCTTTAAATCCATCATAATTGGCGGTTTCTCTTATGCCTAACACATCCTCAAGCCATGCAAGATACCCATCAGACCCGTTACATCTAAACTGAGATTCTAGCTTTATTGCCTCAGTGTGAGCATTGAACATCTTAGCATATTTCTCAATCTCAGATTTTTCACCAATATCATAAATATCTATCTTTTGACTTTCATCTATAAAGAATATACTGAATTTAGAAGCGTTTATTATCTCTTTTATCTGATTTTCCCCTCTATTTTTGAACATTCCAGATTTTGCATTTAATCTATGGGCTTCATCTACCACCAGCACATCAAAAACATTTTTATCACAGTCGTGAAAAATACCTGAACTTTTGAATAGATTATCAATATGTGATCTTGTTATTGACCCTTTAAGTTTAGCTGCAAATACATTTCTTGGAGCAGAATTTTTTGAGACATAATGGACAACCATCCCTTCGTTTGTCAATCCTACAAGCAAGTTTATTGCTATCACTGACTTTCCCGTTCCAGGGCCACCTTCAACAATCAACACCCGTTTGTTAAGGTCATTAAATGAGGATTTTGCCATGGATAGTGCGAGCTCAAATGTCACTTTTTGATCATCAATCATAATAAACTCTTCCTTGCCTTTTAGCAGCCCCGTCAATGAATCCTGCAAAGATTTTGAAGGTTTTAATCTTCCCCCATCAATCTTATACAAAGCCTCCTTGTTATCACCATATTTTATGAATTTTGAAATAAACCTTCTAAGCTTCAAGACTTCCCCCTTGGTAAAGATGGGTGCTTTTTCAATATAGAATCTATAAAGGCTATCTTCAATCTCCACATTCTTTTCCTTGTCTAGACTATGGAGAAAAGCACAAGGGTGTATCCCAATATTCTCTTTTTGAACGGTCTCATTATAGCTTATTATCAGGTTGTAGTAAGACCACGCTTGGTATGAGGGGTGGGTGGTTTCATGTAACCCTCGGCCTAATGGAGTCATAATTATCCCGTCCTTTCCTTCGACTTTGTGAACCTCCTCCCATCTCTTCAATTCAACGATTACGACCGAAGATGTTTGGTCTTTGTCTTTGCCCGAAATAATAAAATCGACCCGTTTACTTGAAGAGGGGATACGAAATTCTATAGCTATTCCGCAATTATTTGGGATTTCCTCGGATTGTACGACCTTATACATATATTGCATAGAATCTGACCAAGCGCCTATCTCTTTTTTTGATATATTACCTATCTTTTTTTGGTAACTGGCATGTATTTCATCAGAGATAGTGTCATTTAATACAGAATTGCAAAACTCATTTTTTGTGCTTTCGTATATTAACATCTTTTAAAACTCGCTATATTTTTTATTTGAACCTTTTGCTCTCCCAATCGGATATTTTTCAGCGCTTTTCTTGAGTTTTTCTTCAAGTTCAATGCTTAAATCTATGCTATATCGTTGCGCTAATCTTAAAACGAAAAACAATAGGTCTGCCAATTCTTCAGATATATCTTTCCTCTTGTCTGAATTAAATAATCTGTCAACCTCTTTTTCTGATTTAAACCTAAAGTGCTGCAGCAATTCGGAACCCTCAGTGACAATCCCAATCGCAAGCTCTTTTGCATTATGGAACTGGTCCCAATCCCTTTCTTTACAGAATTTTCTCACTTTTTCTTTCAATTCGAGAATGCTTGTATTATCGTCCATTCAAAATCCCCCTAACTCTTTTTGCCACGGATTGATGCTGACTTTTATTAAAGATGCCCCCCTTTATAAAAAACTTCCTCCATTTAACCACTGGAAATGGATTTACGCAGTGTTGGTATTATACTTTAAACCAGGAAAGGATTCAAAAATAAATAATGGCCTGATTATGACTGGCTAAATCTTTTTACAAAAATCACCTTTGGCAGTCAAACCAGATGGGCAACCACATTCTTGAGCCTTATAAGCTAACTTCCCGTTAACACATCTAAGTGGGAGATTTGTAGAGCATTGTCCGCTTAGTGTACCATCATCACATTCAACTAATCCTATACAACTATTGTTCACCAATCTACTATCAGGATCACAGCCACAAAGAGCAAAATCTTCTATTAAAACTCTGTTACTACACATCAAAGGTTTTTTTAATGAGCAATTTCCTTCGTGGGTACTATCTACACACGCCCCCCACTTTGAAAAATCTATCTTTATCTGTGTGAACAAAAATAGAATAAACATAACCAATATAATCCAGATTATGTGCCAGAGTCTAATTTTCCACCTTTTTTTCCCAGACTTAAACTTTTTATGGCGATATTCTTTACTATTTCTTTCAATCAATGGATTATTTCTGGATTCAAGACCCCATCCTTCTAATCTACTTTTATCATCCTTCAAATGTTTTTCATCCCGAATATTTGTAGGAGAACTGCCCTTATCACTTTCTTTGTATGTTGACCCGGTATTATCCTCATCTGCAAAATCATTTTCTTCTCGATGGAATGACACCCTCCTATTTCTTCCCACTAACCTATTTAATGTCTGCCCCCATGCTTCTTTTCTCTCTTTCTCTTTTTGCAGGGTATAATCAAAGAATGCTGGGCATGGATGACCATCAGTGTCTTTCCATTCTGGGTTGGTAATAAAAAACTTTGAGTTGGAACCATCAACATTGTAATGGCCCGGAATTTTTGGCATTAAATTCTCCCTACAAAAATACTTTTGGCAATATGGGCACAATTTCAGATTTCCTCTTTTGCGGCACAAATGATATTCGCAACTGTTTGGTTTTAACTCTCTTTTCCCAACCTTCTTGGTTTCTTTCTTTACCTCGGAGGTATACTCCCTGATTACAACCACCCCTGGAATTGTTGAAGGGTCAAATGAAGAAATTCCGCTTAATTCTTCTTCCCTGGTGAATTTTGCAGAATGATCTGGTTGTAAAAGATGGCTTACCTCATGGGCAACCACATTGTCAATGTCGTCAAAGTTCAACTTGGCCAGTTGGAATTCAGAACAACATATCTTTCTTTCATCAGTGTGGCAGTGAGCGAGTTCGCAACCGTCTGACCCTTCTCCTGTGCAACCTTCAAAATTTATCTGAGGAAGTTCTATGCCCCGTTTTTTGCAGATTATTAAGACTTTTTCCTTGAATCTTTCTTTTTTTAATTTTAAGATACCCAAAAGGGGATTGCTCGTTGCCATTCTTGGAGTTATTCCCCTTTGGTTTATAGATATTTCTAAACTTTTTTAAGAAACCCTTTTAAATCCCTGCACAGCTCTTGGGGCATATGCCCACCAAAATCCTCATCTTTGACACCACATTACGGGATGGCGAGCAGAGCCCGGGAGCGAGCTTGACGGTTTCTGAGAAGCTTTTGATAGCGAAGCAGCTTGCGAAGCTGGGCGTTGATGTGATTGAGGCAGGTTTTCCTATCAGCTCGGAAGGGGATTTTGAGTCTGTCAAGTTAATTGCGGAGCAGGTCAAGGGGCCGATCATCTGCGCTTTAGCAAGGACTTTGCCGGAAGACATCGACAGGGCGTGGGAAGCGGTGAAGGATGCGGAAAAGCCGAGAATCCACACTTTTGTGGCAACTTCTCAGATCCATATCACCCAGAAATTAAGGAAGACAAAAGAAGAAGTTATCAAGCTGGCTGTTGACGGGGTTGCAAGGGCAAAGTCTTACTGCAAAGATGTTGAGTTCTCTCCCGAAGATGCGGCAAGGACGGATATAGACTATATGTGCGAGGTTGTCAGGGCTGCGATCAAGGCCGGGGCTACAACGATAAATATTCCTGATACTGTCGGCTATGCGGAGCCGGAAGAGTATGGCGGGAGGATCAAGGCACTGCTTGAGAAAGTCCCTGAGGCAAAAAATATTGTGGTGAGCGTGCACTGCCACGACGATCTGGGAAATGCTGCTGCAAATTCGCTTGCCGGAGTCAGGAATGGGGCGACACAGGTTGAATGCACGATTAATGGGATTGGAGAAAGGGCAGGGAATGCCTCGCTTGAGGAAGTGGCGATGAACCTTAAGGTGAGGAAAGATTTTTTCAAGGATTTTTTTACTGAGATTAAGACGGAAGAAATTTTTAATACTTCCAGGATGGTTTCCGAGCTGACCGGGCTTGTTGTGCAGAGAAACAAGGCCATCGTCGGGCAGAATGCTTTTGCGCATGAGGCAGGAATCCATCAGCACGGCGTTTTATCGGGAAAGCAGGTCTATGAGATCATGGATGCTGCTTCCGTCGGATGGAGGGGAGATAATCTTGTTTTGGGGAAGCATTCAGGAAAGCATGCTGTCGAAGCGGTATTAAAAGAGATGGGGTATGAGCTGGACAAGGAGAAGGTTGAAATTGTGATTGGGAAAATCAAGGCACTTGCTGACAAGAAGAAAGAAGTGATGAAAGAGGACATTGTTGCCATCGCAGCTGATGTTGTCGGCGAATTAAAGGGCGAAGAGAAGAGCGTCGAGCTAGTGGAGTTTACCATCTCGACGGGGAATAAAATAAAGCCGAATGCTCATGTAACTTTGCTTATCAATGGGGAGAAGAAAAGCGGGGAAGCAAAAGGCGTCGGGCCGGTGGATGCGATCTCCAATGCAATAACTTCGTTGATCGAGCAGCCGATACGGCTGAAGGAGTATGGCTTGAAGGCAATAACCGGCGGGACTGATGCGCTTGCTGATGTTTCGATATCTGTCGAAGATAATTCGGGGAATGTGTTTAAGGCGAATGCCGTCAATGAGGATATTGTGATGGCTTCGGCGATGGCGCTCATCAAGGGGCTGAATAGGGCGCTGAATTTTCGGGTTAAGGGCGGGAAGGAGATTTGATTTTTTTTATTTACAATATGTCCGACCAAATCTCAAAAACATTGTGGTTAATTTTGTTGCTCTTCAGAAAATCAATGACCTCTTTCCTTTTCTCCATTGGAACTATGAATATCCCCTTTCCAAGCTTTTTTCCGCTGGCAATTTCAACCAACCCCTTACCATGATATACTTTCTTCCCAACTTTTTGGCTATAGCCATATAATCTTCTCCAGAGCTTTACCTGCTGGGAAGGTTTTTTGTTTTTTACGTCAGTGGTGATGAGGAGGTAATATGTTGTATTTTCCGGAAGCTGGCTGTATTTTCCGAACAAAAGAATCCCTGAGCTTATGATCTCCCTCCTTAAAGGCCACTCTTTAAGTTTTCCGACCTTGAGTGAAATTTCATTTTTCACCCCTTTTTGCTCCCATATCTTGTGCAGTGCCGAGGATGAAAATAATTTGAGCATCGATTCAGCCTCTTTTTCAACAGGCTCCCCGGTGTCAATAAAAATATCAATGTCACTTTCTTTTGTGAAATCCTCTCTTGCGACTGAGCCAAAGAGGATGATGCTGCTGATGTGCTTTCCGATCCTGCTGTCTAACAGAAAGGAAGCAAACTGCATTCCGTAGGCAATAAGCGTTTTTTGGCTGATCATTCTGGTTTTTCTCTTTCGAGCAGAGGCTTAATTTTTCCTTCCATCTCTTTAAAGAGAGATAATGCTGATTCAATCTCGTTAATGTCCTTTGGGGAGCCATACGATAATTTTTCACAGGCTTTTTCCAATGTAATCATTTTTGAAACAATGCCTTGTTTTCCTTCGAATTCCGGGAGCCTCCGGAATATCTTCTCTGACTTGAACCACGCATGGTTGAGCTGGAAGCCCTCTTCCACTTTGTGAGCTTTATGGAGATAGGCAGAGAGAAGCTCAGCAATAGCTTTCGACGCATTATCTCCAATGATGCGCTGGGAGTTTTCTATCCCCCTCACTTCAACAGCCCATTTCATTATTGTTTCTTTTCTTTCTTCGAATGCCTCAAGATGGGTTTCCGGCCTCATAAAAAAGAGGTTATGTTAGTTACTATATAAAGATTTCGTTAGTTGGTGACATATGTTAGATACTTACATAAATATTTGAAAGCCACTGACATAAGTGGATGCTATGGTGGCGGCAAGAGGCTGGCTTCCTAAAGGAAAAGCGATGAAATGGAAGCCAGAGTGGCATTCTTTATTCGTATTGCGCCGATTTTCTTATCTTCATCGGGATGAAGGGAAAGGAGGCAGGCTATTTTAGGATGGCACAGCAGCTCTTGCCGGAGCTTAATACATACTAATCTTAGTGCGACTAAAACTATAAAAGAAAGAATTTCGGTCTTAGTCTTCCTCTATTGTGTATTTTGGCGGTTGCTTATTCTTGCTGATAACCTCATTATGTGCGGGCAGATGTATGGAGAAGATTGGATTCCGGCTTTTAAGAAAGGTACGCTTCCTTCTTTTTCATCGGTTTCTTTGTTTGGTTTAGGGTAAAAAGGAGAGCTGTTCAAAGGTTTTGGATAGAATTGGTTTTTTACGCCTGTTTTCCAGCCTGATTTATAAACGCAAAGCTATTCTTCTCTTTATGGGGTGTGCTGTGAGATGTTTCCTGAAATATACCAACCTGCAACTGCGGTGAGCGATTTTTTTTCTGAATTTTCCCCAGCAGGAGAACCACTCTTTATCTCTTCGATAGGGACTCCCGGAGCAGGAAAATCTTCCCTTTTGAAAAGGTTGAATCATGAACTGGGCTACTCTGCAATGGGGGAAGAGGTTGTTCGTGATCACCACAAATTTTGTATTTTTGAACAATTGTGGTATGGATTTCAGGGAGCAGAAGGCGCTACGTGGGAAGAGGCAAACCAGTGCGCCACACAGTGGGGGTTTCATTATATCCTCGAAGTTATGCATCTATCACTACTACCAGCCTCTGTTGTCCAGACAGAACCCGGTATTAGGAACCAATCTCGACCTAGGGGCGGTTATAAGGAGGTTGAGGCAGGATGGGATGCTTATGTGAATAGTGAAAATCTTGGGGGCGGCGAAACCAATTTTCCAGATTATCTTACCTGCATAGGGCATAAAGATGGGAAACTATTTCCTGTGGCTTTTGTTGCACCTGGCGGGCACGATTTTGCTCTTGATTTTTCCGGATTATCTGTAAGAACTTCAACCTCTTTATCAAGGAAAGGGGCATCATTTGATCCTCATGATATATTTCTTCCACTTCAATACCAGGGACCTGGGCCCCAATTTGCTGATGCTTATTTTTTTCTTGTTGATGTGAGGTTACTTGAATTTCTTAAAAAGATTCAAGGGGATTTGCAGTCAGGAAGCATAGACGCTCAAAAGAATTATGATAATCCTTTAGGAGTTTTCTTTAGCCTAGAAGGATTATGTTCTACTATCGTCAGGCAATACCAGCGTTTGGGGCAGTTGCCGATGGGAGTTCCTGTGATAGGGGTAGTTTCCCATTATGATCCTTCTGGTGTGCCATTAGAAAAGATTGTGGGGGGAATTGGCGACCTTCATTTGTCGGCTCTCAAGACGCTCGAGAGGTGGGGACCTAAGGGTGGAGATGAGGCCTACCCTGACGACGAAATTATCCGTCGAGGGTTGTCAAGGCCAGTTTCATGGCATGCTATGGAAACCAGAAGTGATGACACTGCCAATTTCCTCAGTATGGTAGGCGAAATATTCCAAGGGGGGGTTGCTTCAAAGAATCCTGCACTCTGCGGCGCTTCACTTGTTTCTTTCTTGGAGAATGAACAACAGGGATTTATCAATTTTAAGGAAACATTAACTCAAGAACAGATTGAGTATCTTGAGGTGGATATTGAATTCTTTAAGCAAAGCAAGGATTGGTGGCGGACATCGGGAATTAACAAACCATTTTAGAATACTTTTTAAATTGGGGCATTTTTCTTTATGGCTATGAAATCCTATACCATCGCCTTAATGCCCGGGGACGGCATCGGGCCGGAAATCATTGCAGAAGGAGTGAAGGTTATTGAGAAGGCTGGGGAGCTGTTTGGCTTTAAGATTGACTGGAGGAAATACGACAACGGGGCGGATAAGTATCTTGCGACCGGGGAACTGATAACGGAAGAGACACTGCAGGATATCAGGAAGAACTGCAAGGCAATCTATCTGGGGGCTTTTGGGGATCCAAGGGTAAAGCCCGGAATTCTTGAGAAGGGGATCTTATTGAAGACGCGGTTTTATTTTGACCAGTTTGTTAACTTAAGGCCCGTTAAACTGCTTGAGGGGGTTGAATGCCCTTTGAAGGGAAAAGGGCCGAAGGATGTTGATTTTACTGTCGTCCGGGAGAATACTGAAGATTTTTATGTGGGGATCGGGAACAGGGCGAAGATCGGGAAAAGCAAGCAGGAGCTTTCGGTGTTACGGTCATTGTATCAGGTGAAGTTTGGGCTCGATATTGAAACTCAGGGAAGCGAGATAGCATATCAGATCGGTGTCTTGTCAAGAAAGGGGAGCGAGAGAGTCATCCGGTATGCGTTTGAGCTTGCGAAGAAGAATAAGGCGGATAAAGTTTATGCTGTCGATAAGGCAAATGTTTTGTCTGATGTCTATGGGTTTTGGAGGGAAGTCGTTTTGGACGTCGCAAAAGGATATCCCGGAATCACGCCGGAATTTGCTTTTGTGGATGCCATCACGATGTGGTTTGTCAAGAATCCGGAATGGTTCAAGGTTGTCGTTGCGCCAAATATGTTTGGGGATATCATAACTGATTTGGGGGCGATGATCCAAGGAGGATTGGGATTAGCTCCCGGCGGAAATATAAATCCAGATGGAATCTCGATGTTTGAGCCAATCCATGGAAGCGCGCCAAAATACAAAGGACTGAATGTTGCAAATCCTTTGGCGACGATATGGGCCGGGGCGCTGATGCTCGAGGAGATTGGGGAAAAGAAAGCTGCTTCTGCAATTGTTGATACGATCGCTTCTGTCGTTAAAGAAGGGAAAGTCAGGACAAAGGATTTAGGTGGCAGCAATACGACGAGGGAGATGGGGAGCGAAATTGTTTCCCGTTTAGGCAGACTGAGCTGAGGCCGTTTACTCCTATGATCACCCCTTATTCATTAAAACTAGTCGTTTCTGAAGCCGAAAGGAAAAAGAGATTTTTGGAAGGGCGCAAAACTTCTTTGAATCACAGGAGTTCGTTGGTATATGCCTTTGTTGAGAATCTTGAATTTTTGAGTGGAAAGAGAGTTCTTGAAATCGGAGGGAGCGAAGAAGAAAATCTCGGCACCTTACTCCTTAATAGAGGTGTGGGTTATATGAATATGCGTCTCGAGGGAAATCCTACTGGCCTACCAAATATCTATGTTGGGGATTTTATGAGTCATAATTCGGGGGAAAGGTACTCTGCTATTTTTGCAATCGCAGTCTTCCAACCTCAAGCTCTCAACTTTTCCAATGGGAGTAGAACAATTGATGATCAACCACCTGAGGTTATGCTTGGGAAATTACATTCCTTTTTAGTTGAGGGTGGCTATTTGGTAATTGGAACCACTTGGGAGTCCCCATCTATTTTTTCTGACAGTCATTTTCTTCTATCAAAATTTAGGAAACCTTTGAGGGAACCTCAATTTTTCAGTGCTGACCCTACCTATAATGGTAAAGGTGATCTGGGCGAGTTTGTTATGGCAGAATCACTGTAGTGAATCTTTTGTGCCCAATCAACCGAGAACTATACTCACGAACAAAAATAATTGAGCATTAGTTGTTCGCTCGTAATACGAAAAAACGTTTTTCGTTTTTTGTACCCCTCTGAGGGGTAAGCAAGGGGCAATCTCTATTGCTCAAATGTTTGTGTCCCTTGCTTTATAAAAATCTGTGGATATCTTATTATCCATAAAATATAGTCTGTGGATATCTTGGTATCCATTCAGTTGCCTATGGAAAAAACCCCATTATACAATTAATGAAGGGAACCAATACCCGGTTGGAGATGGGGGATGCTGTTGTTGGTGGGTTGGAGTAACCTTCTCATCTCCTATACGCCTCGTCATGATGACTGAAGAATAGAAAGATCACTGTTTTGTTCACTTCGTCGACAGTAAACTTGAGGACAAAGCTTTTCAGGATGTGGACTCTGCGCTCGCCTGCTAAGTCATGTTGCAATGGCTTGTAATGCTCCGGGTGCTCAAGGATCTCTTTCATCTTGCTCTTTATTGCCTCTTCAAGAACTCGGTTTTTCTTGCTGTGCTTGCCAATTTCTTTTTGGCATTTCTCGTTCACGATAAAGCCGTATACCATAAAGAAATCACTCTTTCCGGTTCTTTTCTTTCATCTTCAGAAAGAGTTCATCAACAGATTTGAACCTTAATGCGGGCTCTTTCTTTCGCTTTTCCATCTCTTTTCTATGCTCTTCCTTTTCAGGAAGCTCATCGACGGGATGCCA